>JBJMNN010000099.1:0-5770 GCA_045804245.1 Gemmatimonadaceae bacterium
AGTGCCCTTCGCCGATGAAGTCCGCCAGCACCTGCTGGTAGATCGTCGGCGTGTGGCGATCGACCGCCGACCGCGCGGCGCGGAACGCGTCGATCAGCTCTAAGGGCACGACCATGTAACCGATCCGCAGCCCCGAGACGAGCGTCTTGCTGAACGTGCCGACGTACAGCACGCGGGACGGCGAGCCGTCGCTCCGCTCCGCCTCCAGCCCCTGCATGCACGGCAGCGGCCGGCCTGTGTAGCGAAACTCGGAGTCGTAGTCGTCTTCGACGATCCACGCGCCACTGGCGCGCGCCCACCCGAGCAGCTGCAGCCGCCGCGACGCGCTCATCACGACGCCGAGCGGGAACTGGTGCGACGGTGTCACGTACGCGAGTCGCGCATCGGGCGCGAGTCGGACTCCGGCGCCGACGTCCAGACCATCGTCGTCGACCGGGACGGGCACGAGGCGCGCACCCGCCGCCTCGAATGCCACGCGCGCTCCGACGTAGCCCGGCTCCTCGATCCACACGCGATCCGCCGGATCGAGCAGCAGCTGCGCGACGAGATGCAGCGCTTGCTGCGCGCCGTTGACGACGAACACCTGCTCCGCCGTGCAGCGGACGCCGCGCGCCGTCGCGAGATATTCGGCGATCGCGACGCGCAGCGAGGCTTCGCCGGCAGGATCGAGCTCGCCGAGGTCGACGTCGCCGCGCCGCCAGCGCCGGCCGGTGAGCTGACCCCACAGTCGTCGAGGAAACGCGTCGTGGGCCGGAACGCCGAGCTCGAACGGGACGTGTGGTCCGGCCGCGCGGATCAGTGTCGCGCCGCTCGTGGCGAGCGACTGTCCGCGTCGCGAGAGGAGTGAGACCTCCCGCGATGCGCTGTGCCGATCGCGCGATGCGCTGTGCGCGATGCGCGATGCGCTACTGCTCCGGGATGTCTCGATGCTCGGCGACGAACGCGAGCTCGCCTTGCCAGTCCTCGCCGCACGGGGGACCGTGAGCAGCGAGTCCGGGATCACCTCGCGCGCGCGCGTGCCGCCACCGCGTCGGCCGTCGAGGTAGCCTTCGCTCCGCAGCTGATCGAACGCCTGGAGCACGGTATTGCGCGCCACGCCCAGGTCCGTCGCCAGCGCGCGGCTCGACGGCAGCCGTGCGCCAGGTGCGAGCCGTCTCGTGAGAATCGCTTCCCGCAGCCCCTCGTACAGCTGCCGGTACATCGGCACCGCCGACTCGGGATCCATCACGAGCTGCACCACCGGCGACGCCGGTCCTCGGCGCTTTTTTGGCCCCATCATCGTGCGCTAATTTGGAGCTGGTGGCAGAACCAAGCAACGGCGAGCTTGCGTGCGTCGCTCGAAATCTTCTCGCCTGGTGAACCATGACCCCGCTCGATCTCCTCCTGCTCGCCGCACTCGCCACCGTCTGGGGCGGCTCCTACTTCTTCATCCGGGTCGCCGTCCCATCGTTCGGGCCCGCGGCGCTCGTCGCGCTCCGCGTCGTCATCGGCGGCCTGCTGCTCTGGGGGATCGCGCGCGCGCTGCGCCGTCCGCTCGAGGTGCGGCGGCATCTCCCGCGCCTCGCGATCCTCGGTCTGCTCAACGCCGCGCTCCCCTACATGCTCATTTCGGCCGCGGAGCTGCACCTCACCGCCTCGTTCGCCGCGATCCTCGGCGCCACCGTCCCGCTGTTCGCTGCGGCCTTCGGGGCACGCCTCCTCGGCGAGCGGCTCAGCGCGGCACGACTGGGCGGACTCCTGCTCGGCATCGCCGGCGTCGGCGTGATGGTCGGCTGGGGTCCGATGGCGCTCGATCGCACGACGGTGCTCTCGGTGCTCGCGATGCTCGTCGCGTCGGCGAGCTACGCCAGCTCCGGGATCTACACGAAGCTCAAGCTCAAGGGCGTGTCCACGTACTCGCTCGCGCTCGGCCAGCAGATCGGCGCCTTCGTCTGGCTCGCCGTTCCAGGTGCGGTGCTCATGCCGAGGCACGCGCCGTCGCCCGCGGCGCTGGGGTCGTTGCTCGCGCTCGGCGCACTTTCGACCGGCGTCGCCTACCTGCTCTTCTTCAAGCTGCTCGAGCGCGTCGGCCCGACGAAGACGACGACCGTGACGTATCTCATCCCGATCGTCGGGATGCTCGCGGGCGCGCTGGTGCTGGATGAGCCGCTCACCTCCGGAATGTTCGTCGGTCTCGTGCTGGTGCTCGCCAGCGTGCTGCTCGTGAACGAGGTGCGCGTCGGAGCGTTGTTCGCGGTGCGCACGCCCTCGCGGAGGGAATCATGACTGCCCTTCGCTTCGGATGACACGCGCGAATCGCGGCGGTCCAGACACACGTCGTCTCGTCGAATGCGAGCCAGCGTGCCGAGCTCAACTCGCGGGCTTCTCTCCGGTCGACACCCACGTCACCAGGTCCAGGAAGCTTTGCACGACGGCAGTACGCAGCGCCGGGTTGGAGCAGTGGCCATAATCCGGCACGGCGCGCTGCAGCAGCATGTCCGACGCACCCGCTGACGCCACGATCTGCTGGAACGCGGTTTCGTGGAAGTAGGGCACCAGATAGTCCCACAGATTGTGGACGGTGATCACGGGGATCTCGAGGTCACCGGTCGGCACGTAGTACCTCGCGAGGAAGTTCTGCGCGTCGGGCGGCGAGCTGTAGCGCTCGACCCCTGCGTTGGCGGCGGCGATGAGGTTCGTCAGTACCGGCGTCAACGCTGGCACGACCGGCGTGCCGAGCGTATACGTGATGCCGCTGTTGTCGTATGGCGAGTGGCCGTGGGTCCGATCGGTCGCGTCGGGCGTGCCGATGAGCTGATACCAGAGCGCCACGATCAACGACTGCACGAGCGTGGACTGGGAGGCGCCCGCTACTGTGACGTTGCCGGGCACGTAGGCGAGTGGCGTCTGCGCGGTGCTGGCGATCGCGAACAGCCCCAGGGGGTTCGCGGTGACCGCCGGCAGCACGAGGGCTCCGACCTGTTCGACGGTCGGCGTGTACCCGTCCGGCACGTTGACCGCGTCGCCCGGCAGGACGCCGGGATAGTAGAAGTCGAAGAGGGCGCGCACGTCCCCCACGAACTGCAGCTCTCGCGGCGTGCCCCCCACCATGCCGCAGGCGAGGAGTGCACCGTCGTACTGCCCGGGGAATTTCTCGATCAGCTGCAGCGCCGACGCGGTTCCCAGCGAGAACGCGACGATGAAGCTCCGCGTCGGCTGCGCGTTCAGGACGGAGGCGACGAGACCGCGGAGCTGATGCGTGCGCTGCGCGGCGTCTTTGAGCGCGAGGCCGTTCTCCGAGTACGTCGAATACGCGACGGCGAACCCCAGGGCGCCGAGCTGGTCGCGCACGAGGACGAAGCTGTCCCAGTCCGTCCCCTCGGGCAGTGCGACCGGAGCGAATGGCGGCAGGATGCCGTGCATGAAATAGACGACGTCGCCATTCCAATTCTGCGGGACGTAGATCGCGTAGAGCGAGCCCGGACCGGTTCGCCCCTCGACGGCGCGGGCCCACGGGCCGGTGACCTCAACCGGAGTCCGTCCGGCGAGAGGTTCGGGTGACGGCGCCAATGGCGTCGGCGCGTCGCCGCAACCGGCGACGGTGAGCACGCTGCACGCTGCGAGTACTCTGAGCAGTCCACGCATTCGAAACCTCCACGAGGCCTGGCGGCGAAAGAATCGGTGCACGCGGAGCGTGATACAGCGTACTACCACGACGCGGAGGGCTGAATATGGGGCTTACCAGCGCGTCTGCAATGACGGCTCGTCGGGCGAGCGACGCTCGGCACCCGTTGCGTCGACAGATTGCGCGTGCTCAAGCAGACGTCAATGCGAAGTTGCCGATCTACGGCGCTCGCGCCGCGTCGATCGTCACGCTCTCCCTGAGCCTTGCGTCGGCCGACGAGGTCCCGACGCTGATCGTGTAGCCTCCCCCGGGCACGCGCCACCGCTGCGCTGGCGCGTCCCACACGCCGAGCGGATGGTGTGACGCCACCGGATCGATCGTCATCGTCACGACCTTTCTTTGACCGGGCCCGAGCCAGACTTTCTCGAACGCGACGAGCCGCTTCGGCGGCTCCCCCGCGCTCTCCGGGAACGTCACGTACACCTGCGGCACTTCGGCCCCACGCCGGCGGCCCGTATTCGTGACCATGACGCGCACCGTGATCGGCGCGCGACCGTCCGTCGAACGAGGGGTCACGACGAGGTTCGACAGCGCGAACGTCGTGTACGAGAGCCCGTACCCGAATGGAAAGCGCGGCGCGATGCCGTTCGCGTCGAACCAGCGATAGCCGATCTGCAGCCCCTCGCTGTACTCCACCGTCGTCGCCGTTCCGCTGCCGAACGCATTGCCACCCGTCACCTTCACGCGCGCACCGCTCGTATCGACGCCCGGCCAGCGCTTATCAGTGTTGGCGGGCAGGTCACTCTCGCGCACGGGGAACGTCACCGGCAGCTTCCCCGACGGCGTCGCCAGCCCGAACAGCAGCCGCGCGACGATCGCGCCGTCCTCCTGACCGGGGAACCACGCCTCCAGCACGGCTGGCACCGCGCCGAGCCATGGCGTGAGCGACGACGCGTTGTCTTTCAGGACGACGACGGTGCGCGGGTTCGCCGCGGCGATCGCGAGGATGAGCGAGTCCTGTCCCTTCTCCAGCCCGATGCTCTCGCGGTCGCGCCCCTCCTCGGCGATCGTGCCCGCGAGCACGATGGCGACGTCGGCGCCACGCGCGGCGGCCACCGCCTCCGCGAGATTCGCCCGATCGTCGGCGACGACGGTGAGCGTCGCCGTCGCCGGCGACTTCAGTTGTGTGAGGACCTGCTTCACCCCGTCGAGCGGCGTGACCGTGGCGAATGGGATCACGTCGGAGCTGCCGCCGCAGCAGCCGGCGACTGTCTTCGTCGCGTATTCCGCCTGGCCGATCAGCGCGACGGAGCGCAGCAACCGCGCGTCGAGCGGCAGCGTGGCGCGATCGTTCTTGAGGAGCACCGCAGCCTGCTCGCCGATCTCGCGCGCGATCGCCGCGTTGCGCGGCACGTCGATCGGGGTCTCCTTCACCGGCCGGTCGAAGATCCCGAGCCGGAACATCTGCCGGTATCGACGCGCGAGCGCCGTGTCGATGTTCGCCACCGTGATCTCACGCTTGTCGAGCGCGGCACGCAGCCGCTCGGCCGAGTACCAGGGCGTCAGCGGTCCGAGCGCGAGGCCCGGCATCTCGTGATCCATTCCCGCCAGCAGCGTCGGCACCGTGCTCTTCACGGCGAAGAAATCGGACTGTACGTAGCCCTTGAAGCCCCATTCGTTGCGCAGGATGTCCGTGAGGAGGTGCGCGTTCTCGCACGCGTACGTGCCGTTCACCCGATTGTACGAGCACATCACCGACGCGACGTCGCCGCTTCGCACCGCCATCTCGAACGGCAGCAGGTAGAGCTCGTGCAGCACGCGATCGGCGACGATCGCATTCTCCGTCGTGCGGTTGGTCTCGTGGTCGTTGGCGATGAAGTGCTTCGCCATCGCGATCACACCGTGCTTCTGCATCGCATGGATTTCGGCGACGCCCATCGTCCCAGTGAGGAACGGGTCCTCGCCGAAGTACTCGAAGTTGCGCCCGCCCTGCGGAACGCGGGCCAGGTTCAGGCCAGGCCCCTCGAGCACGTGCAGCGCACGGTTACGTGACTCGACGCCGATGACGTCGCCGAACTTCGCTGCCACCGCGCGGTCGAACGACGCCGCGACCGCCATCGCCGAGGGCAGCGCGGTTGCCTTGGCCGACGCCGTGCTCATCATCGC
>JBJMNN010000100.1:0-31770 GCA_045804245.1 Gemmatimonadaceae bacterium
CCAGCCGTTCTGGGCGCTCGGCCTCGACTACCCGACGTCGATCATCGCCTCGAGCACGGCGTGGGGCGGTGGCGAGAAGGATCCGAGTACGTATCCGCTCGCGATGCTGCTTGGCTACGAGTTCGCCGCGCGCGGCGACCAACCGCCCGTCCGGCTCACCTGGTACGACGGCGGACTTCTTCCCGTGCTGTCGCAGGACATTCCGCTTCCGCGCGAGGGAGGCGGTGGGGTGTTCGTGGGTGACAAGGGATTCATGACGTACGAGACGTACGGCAACAACCCCAAGATCTATCCCGAGGCGCTCGCGGCAGAAGCGGAAAAGGTGCCGAAGACGTTCCCGCGCGTCACGACGTCGCACGAGGCGAACTGGGCGAACGCGTGCAAGGGCGAGGGTACGGCGAGCTCGCCGTTCGACTACGCCGCCAAGCTCACCGAGACGATGCTGCTCGGCATCGTCGCGCTGCGTGCGGGCCAGTCCAAGAAGATCCTCTACGACGGCGCGAAGATGCAGGTCACGAACGTGCCCGAAGCGAACCGCTGGCTGTCGCGCGAATACCGGCAGGGGTGGCAGCCGTGGAGCGCGTCGGAGACTATACCGGTCATGGGCGGGTGACGAGACCGTGGTGAAGACCGTTCGACGTGTACTGAGCGGCGCCCTCTGCGGCGCCGCTCTCGCGCTTGGGGCCGTCGCGGCGGTGACGCGGGTCGGGAGCGCAAAGATCCAGGATCCCAAGTTCGGCCCGTTCGTCGAGCCGGGTTTTCCCTTCTTCGTCACTACGCTCGACGCGGGGAAGCTCGGCGCGGCGTTCCCGCAGCGGAACCTCGCCGTGCGCTGCGTCGTGCTGACGCTGGGCAACGACAGCTACGCGTGCTTCGACACCGACCTGCTGCGCCTCTCGGTGGCGTGGCGCGGACAGTTCATGGCGCTCACGACGATGGCGCAGGTGTCGTACAACCAGCCATTCAACAAGAACAACCAGATCCCGCGCGTACTCGGCACGCCGGTCGTGGCGAACGGGATCTACGCCGGCTGGTCGAGCGGCGCGCCGTCGTTCACCGATCCGCGTCCCGCGGGCCCGAACCCCGACGACGTCGGCCGCGGGCCAATCGCGGCGAGCGCGGGACGGTGGAACGGGATCAGCGTCGCGGGCAATCGCGCGGTGCTGTCGTACGTCGTCGCTGGCACGGCGGTGAGCGAGGAGATCGGCAGCGTGGCGGAGGGAGCGCAGGTAGGGATCACCCGTACGTTCCGCACCGGTCCCGTGGCGCAACCGCTGACGCTGGTCATCGCCGACGTGGGTGGTGGCGTGGCCGCGGACACGGGGGGATCGACGGCAGTCGTGTACCAGGGGACGCCGCGCGATACGGCGACGGTGGCCGGCGTGACTGGCGCACCAGCGGGCGCACACCTGCAGGTGGATTCCAACAGGTTCGTCACGCTGCGCATCCCTGCCGGCGCCGCGACGACGTTTCGCATCGTGACGTGGCGCGGCCTCGCGAGCGAGCGCAGCGTGGTGAGCACGATGCTGCAGCGCCCGGTCGCCTTCGCGCCGTTCGAGATGGGCGGTCTGCGCCGCTGGGACAGCACGGTGACGACGCGCGGCGTCGTCTCGCCCGACACTGCCGATTACGTCGTCGATCGCGTCGCGCTGCCGATCCCCAATCCGTGGAAGCGCAACGTGCGCGTGAGCGACGTCGACTTCTTCCGCGATGGACGCGCCGCCGCCGTCACCTTCGATGGCGACGTGTGGATCGTGTCGGGGATCGACCGCACGCTCGACCGCTTGCAATGGAGACGCTTCGCCTCGGGGCTGTACGAGCCGCTCAATCTCCAGATCGTGAACGACACGATCTATGTGCTCGACCGCGAGGGGATCGTGCGCCTGGTCGACACGAACGGCGACGGCGAGGCGGACCGCTACGAGAACTTCAGCAACCTCCTCGTTCAATCCGGCGAGTCGCGCGAATATCCACTCGGGCTCGGCGCGAAGCCGGGCGGCGGGTTCTACGTGTCGATCGGCGGAGCGCTGGACAACGGACCCAAGACGTCGCCGCAGATCATGCCGGGCTTCCGCGCCGGCTCACCGCACAGCGGCACCGTGCAGGAGATCTCGGCCGACGGACGCAGCATCCGCACGTACGCCAGCGGATTGCGCGAGCCGAACATCGGCGTGCATCCGCGCACGGGGCAGATCGCATCGTCCGACCAGCAGGGGAACTTCGTCCCCGCGACGCCGGTGTACCTGCTGCGCGACGGCGGCTACTACAACGTGCCGCCGACCGCGCACGGCGCCGATACGTCGAAGGGGCTGCCCCCGCTCGTGTGGATCCCGCACGAAGTGGACGCCTCGGGCGCCGGCGAGGTGTGGATCACCGGCAATCGAATGGGCTTCGCGGGTGACGCGCTCGTACATCTGTCGTACGCGCGGCCCGGACCGTTCCGCGTCTACGTCGACAGCACGCGGAGCGCGGTGCAGGGCGCGATCGTGACGCTCCCCGGCGTCTTCACGACGCCGACGCTGAAGGGGCGCATGCATCCGACCGACGGCCAGCTCTATCTCGCCGGATTCCAGATCTGGCAATCGAACGCCAAGGACGTGTCGAGCTTGACGCGGCTTCGCTACACCGGCCGTCCGAGCACGCTCCCGGTCGAGGTGCACGCCGGGCAGCAGGGAATCGTCGTGCGCTTCGCCTCGCGGCTCGACGCCGCGGCGGTGCGCGACGCGTCGCACTATCAGCTGCAGTCGTGGAGCTATCGACGTACGTCGGCTTACGGCTCCGGACACTTCAAGCGTGACGGCAGCGCGGGCCACGATCGCGCCAACGTCGCGGCGCATCTGTCGGCGGATGGCCGCAGCGTGCTGCTCGTCGTGCCGGAGATGCGGCCAGTGATGCAGATGCAGCTCGACTACGATCTGCGCAGTGCGGCGGGGGCGCCGATCAAGAACTCGCTGTATCTCACCGTGCAGTCGGTCGATCCGCTCGACCTCCGTGCGGCGGGCTTCGGCGCGCTCGACTGGCGCGCCAGCGCGCGTCGTGCGGCGTCGGCCGCGACGTCGACCATCGTGACCGCGTCGGCCGAGCAGGGCGCGCGCATCGTCCAGCGCTCGGGCTGCCTCGCCTGTCATTCCATCGACGGCACGACGGCGGGAAAGACCGGGCCGACGCTCAAGGGACTCTACGGCTCGCAGGTCCGCCTCGTCGGCAAGCCGCCGGTCCGCGCCGACGACGCCTATCTCACCCGTTCGATCGTGGACCCCGCCGCCGACATCGTCCAGGGCCACGAGCCGGGGATGCCGTCATTTCGAGGGGTGTTGAGTGAGGGGGAGATACGGGCGGTGGTTCTTTACATCCGGTCACTCGGCGCGCGCTGACGCGCGCGCGTTCATCGGTAACGGTTCTCGGTAGACGGCCGGCCCCGGGAAGCTCCTGCGTCCCGAGGCCGGCCGTGAACCGTTGACCGACAAACCGTCAACCGGCCGTCAAAACGACAACCGCAGCCCCGCGCTGAACGCAAGATTGTTCGCCGTCTTCCCCTCGTAGTCGACGAAGATCGCGTCCTTGAAGTCGAACTTGCCGATGTAGTCCTTGGCCATCAGTCGCACACCGATGTTGTTGCCCACGGCGACGTCAGCGCCGAGGCCGACGTTGGCGGCGAAGTTCGTCGCGTTGGTCGAGAGGAACGACTGCGAGATCTCGTAGCGCATCGCGCCGGCGCCGGCCTGGATGAACGGCGACGTCGCGGTGCCGGCGATCGTCATCGCGGGCACGTCGAGCTGCAGGCCCCCATCGTACAGCAGCATGTTGCTGTGGGCGACGGAGAGTCCGCCGATCAGCGGGATCCCCGCCTTGATGTCGCTGCTCGCCGCCGCGACGTTGCCGACGACCGAGATGTTGGGGGCCAGTCGCATGCCGAGCTGCGCGCCGAACACCGGGGCTGGCGCATTGCCGATCGACGTGCCGAGCGGGCCGTCCATGAGGCTGCCGAACACCATGTACCCGACGTAGGGCGTGAAGTCGAACGCCTTGGCGGACGGCAGCGTGCTCGCGCGCGACTGGGCGTGCGCGGCGGTTGCGAGCGTGGCGACGGCGACGGCGGACTGCAGCGCGATGCGGAAATACGACCTTGGACGCATGGGGATCTCCGGGAAGTGGGCGTCCCGGACGAGGGAAGCCGCATCTCATGCCAAGGCAGGGCCGGTGCCCAGCGGGCCCATCGCGATGTCTGGCCGCCAAGCGTCGACGGCGCAACGTGTTGCGAGGTTCCGACCTGGCGTGACGCGAGCGGCGCTGTCCTAGTCGTGGGACGAATCGCCGTCCACTTCAGGCGGCATTCGGCCCGTTGTTGCCGTCGCTGACATAGTGTCGTCCCACTGGCACCCCCCGTCGCCGCCGACCGCTCCTCGTGTCGGCGAGTCCCCCACCCATCGTAGTGGAGCGTATCATGGAGCACTCAGCGGACGAGCTTCGCGCCATCCTCTCGACGTATCAACAGGTCGCTGCGGCCTGGCCTGACCTCAACCCGTCGATGAAAGCACGCGCCGCACGATGGGCGAACGCGAGCGCCGCAGAGCTCCGTTCGGAGCTCGACGGGTACGTGCGCGAGGTTGCCCCGCCGCGCAGCCAGGTGCGCATCGTGTGGAAGACCGGGCCGAAGTACCTCTACGCCGGCTGCAACGAGCTGTTCGCGAAGGATGCCGGGCTCACGCCGTCCGATCTGGTCGGTTCCGACGACTTCGACAAGCGGCTGCCCTGGCGCCACCAGGCGGCGAAGTACCGCCGCGACGACGAGACGGTCGTCAAGACCCGCAAGGCGAACCTCGACATCATCGAGCGGCAGGAGTCCTCGGCTGGCGAGATGACGTGGGTGCGCGCGAGCAAGGCGCCGCTGCTGCTGCCGGACGGCACCGCGTTCGGTCTGCTCGCGATGTACGAGGTCGTCGACGCCGCCACCGGCCGCGCGCTGTTCATGAAGTCCATGAAGAACGAGACCGCCAAGGCCTGATCTCGGGCACACGACGAAAAATCGAGGGTAGGTGCAGCAAAACGAGGGTTGATCGCCTGCGGCGCTCCGCTGCATGTTTGCGACGGCTGAAGTTGCGTGTCGTACCCAAACCGATCGCCTCTACGTCACCTCGCCGCTGCCACCCCTCGCCGTGCACAGGAGCTTCGACGTGACCCTCCATTCCGGTTCACGGCGTCCTCTGCCCCATCTCGCCTACCTCGAAGCGCTCGCCGACTGCGAGGAGGACACGCCGCGCTGGCACGCGCTCACGGCGGGCTACGTCGCACTCCAGCTGTTCGACCTCTGGGTCGAGTACGAGCGCGGCGCGAGCCCGCCGAGCGATCTCGAGCTGCGTCGCGTGCACAAGCGCGTGGCGCTCGTGGCGCTCGGGGATCCCATCCGGCGCTGCCTGACGAATCTCGTCGAGGTGATGGGGCGCGCGACGCCGCCGCGGGACGCGGCGGAACAGCGGCTCCGGAGCGACGAGGCGGGACGCATCCTCGCCGCGTACGGCAAGCTGCTGCAGTACGAGTCGAGCTGGGCGCTCTCGCGCGACGTGTACGAGACGCTGATCCACTTCGCATGGCGGGCGGACGACGAGGATCGACTGCTGGAGTCGATGCTGATGGTCGCGTTCTGCTACCGGACGCTCGGGCAGCTGGACGAGGCGCGGGAAGCGTACACGTTGCTACGCGAGACGGCGGCGGAGTTCGAGAGCGAACAGTATCTGTTGTTGAGCGAGCTGGGATTCGCGAAGGTCGCGTTCGACCGCGGGAATCTACCGGCCGCCGCTGGGATGCTCGATCGAATTCTCGAGGAGACGAGCATCGGGGACCACAGCACTGTGCGCGCGAAGGCGCTCATGGATCGCGCACGTGTGGCGACGCAACTCGGGGATCACGCTACCGCGGCGATTCTCGGCCACGAGGCGCTGGAGAACAGCAGCGACCCATTCGATCGCGATCGCATCCTGGTCAACCTCGGGATGACACTGACGAATATGGGACTGTGGAATGAGGCACGTGATGCATACCTCGTTGCAGCTGCGACGGCACAGGAAAGCGCCGTGCGGTGGGTCGCTCAGATCAACCTGATGGAGCTCGCGTACCTCGAACGGAACGAGCTCCTGTTCGAGCATCACCGTCGAACGGTGGCGGAAACCCAGTTGCCACCGTACGTCGAGACGGTCTATCACGAGGCACACGCGCATGGGCTCCGCGTGTTCGGTCGCCTCATCGAGGCGGCGGACGCCTTCCGACGCATGCTCGGCGTGGCCGAGAAGCACGGGTTGCACGAGTTCGTGCTAAAGGCCGAAGCGGCGCTCGCGGACGTCAGGAGCGCGACACCGCCGCTCGCGAGCACCGAGCGTTCCGACGTCGGAAATCAGCCGACGGAGATCGTTCGAGTGGCTGACCATCTGGTGCGGCTTCGCGAGCACGCGGGACTCTGATCACGGCGTGCCGCAGACAGCGGCACGCCGTGAGGTACATATCAGCACTTCCCGCCGCTCGACAGCGTTCCACCCGTGCAGACGTCCGCACTCGCGGCGCCGGGCTTGATCTGCCGCTGTGACGTCGCCGTCGGCGCGGTCGCGTCCGAGCACGCGGCGAGGGAGAGGGTGACGAGCGCGAGTGAGAGCGTGGCGAGGGAACGACGCGACATGAGAATCCTCCGAGGGATGGGGCGATTGCGGAGACTTTTCGTCGTCCGCTGAAGTGCCCGAAGGTCGGCATGGCGCATGGCATGCTACAACGGCAGTTTTTCGTCTCTTGTGGACGCCGTTGTCCCTTCAGCCGCCTACCTCGCGTTCAGTACGTGCATGTGGCCGCCCGCCTGCCCCCCGCCTCGCTGGCGCGACTCCGCGCCGTCCTCGCCACCGACGACGAACTGGTCGAAGTCGCCGACTGGACCGCGCTGCATCACGCGCTTCGCTCCCAGCCGATCGACCTGATCGTCATCGACCCACGCTCCGCCGGCGATGAGCCGAGCGCGTGCGACGAGGCCGAGCCTTCCCCGCTGCTCACGCTCCTCACCGAGTTCCGCTCGGTCCCGACGATCCTCTACTCGACCTACACGCGCGACGGCTTGCGCGCCGTGCTGCCGCTCGCCCGCTCGGGCGCGCATCAGGTCATCTTCCGCGGCTTCGACGACACGCGCGAGCGGCTGCGCGCGCTGCTCGATCAGGTCGCGGCGAGCCTGCTCGGCGAACGGCTGCTCGACGTCATCCTCCCGCGGCTCGCGTCGGTCGGCGCCCCGACGGAGGTCGTCCAGGCGGTGGCCCGACTGTACCGCGCTCCGCGGGCGTTCCGCACCGTGCACCAGCTTGCGGTGGTCGCCGGTCGCCAGCGCGGCCAGCTCGATCGGTGGATGCTGAAGGCGGGGCTCGCGCCGACGAAGGTGGTGATGCTCGCCGCACGCGTCGCCTGGACGTACCAGTACCTCCGCGCGCCGGGCAACCGCTTCAAGACGCTCGCCCTCCGCCTCCGCTATCGCGACGCCGTGGGACTCGGCCGCCATGTAAAATGGATGACCGGCATGACGCCCACGCAGCTGCGCCGCAGCGTCAGCGCGGACGAGTTGATCGCCATGCTCATGCGCCGTATCCTGCGCTGACCCCGCCATGTTCATCCCAGAGATCGTCTCGACCCTCCGCGGCTACACGCGGCGCCAGCTCATCGCCGATTTGCAGGCCGGCGTCATCGTCGGCGTCGTCGCCCTCCCGCTGGCGATCGCGTTCGCCATCGCGAGCGGCGTCACCCCCGATCGCGGACTGTACACCGCCATCGTGGCCGGCTTCATCATCTCGGCGTTCGGCGGCTCGCGCGTCCAGATCGGCGGGCCGACCGGGGCGTTCGTCGTCATCGTGTACGGCATCGTCCAGAAGTACGGCGTGGACGGCCTCACCGTCGCCACACTCATGGCCGGGGTGCTCCTCATCGCGCTCGGCGCAGCGCGAATGGGAGCGGCGATCAAGTTCGTGCCACATCCGGTGGTGATCGGCTTCACGAGCGGAATCGCCGTCGTGATCTTCTCGAGCCAGGTCAAGGACGTGCTCGGTCTGCGCATGGGCGCCGTGCCGGCGCCGTTCGTCGAGAAGTGGCAGTCGTACGCGGCGCATCTGGGCTCGGCGAACTGGTATGCGATGGCCATCGCCGGCGCGTCCATCGTCGTGATGTGGCTGTGGCCGAGGGTGAGTCACCGCATCCCCGGTCCATTCGTCGCCCTGATCGCCTCGACGGTCGCCGTGCGCCTCCTCGAGCTTCCGGTCGAGACGATCGGCAGCCGCTTCGGCCAGATCAGCGCTCGTCTCCCACAGCCGGTCGTCCCGCACCTGAGCTTCACCGACGTCACCCTGCTCGTGCAGCCCGCGATCGCCATCGCACTGCTCGGCGCCGTGGAGTCGCTCCTCTCCGCCGTCGTCGCGGATGGCATGATCGGGACGCGGCACAAGTCCAACCTGGAGCTCGTGGCGCAGGGAGCCGCCAATGTCGTCGCGCCGCTGTTCGGCGGCATCCCGGCCACGGGAGCCATCGCTCGCACGGCGACGAACATCCGGAACGGCGGCCGCACGCCGGTGGCGGGAATGACGCACGCGCTCACCCTGCTGCTGATCACGCTGTTCTTCGGGCGGCTCGCCGCGCTCATCCCGATGGCAACGCTGGGTGCGATCCTCGTCGTCGTCGCGTACAACATGAGCGAGTGGCGCACCTTCCGGAGCGAGCTGCGCGGGCCCAAGAGCGACGTGATCATTCTCATCACGACCTTTCTGCTCACCGTCATCGTCGACCTCACCGTGGCGATCGAGGTCGGGATGGTGCTCTCCGCCTTCCTGTTCATGCGACGGATGGCGGAGGTGACGAACGTGACGATGATTACGCGAGAGCTCGCCGACGGGTCGAGCATCGACGACGAGGACGCGGCGGCGCTCGCGCGCCAGCTGCCGAAGCGGGTGGTCCTCTACGAGATCAACGGGCCGCTCTTCTTCGGTGCCGCCGAGCGGTTCCGGAACGTGATGGGCGAGATCAGCGCGAAGCCGCGCGTGCTCGTCGTGCGGATGCGCCA
This sequence comes from Gemmatimonadaceae bacterium, assembly GCA_045804245.1. Taxonomy (GTDB): domain Bacteria; phylum Gemmatimonadota; class Gemmatimonadetes; order Gemmatimonadales; family Gemmatimonadaceae; genus AG11. The sequence continues at coordinate 9,068 of JBJMNN010000100.1, forward strand.
CGTGCCGGCGATGGACTCGACCGGTCTTCATGCGCTGCGCGAGCTCGTGCGGAACGGGCACAAGGCGAAGACCGAGGTCATCCTCGCCGAGGTGCTTCCCCAGCCCCTGGTCGTGCTGACGAACTCGGGCCTCGTCGACGAGATCGGCAGCGACAACGTCTTCGACTCGCTCGACAAGGCGCTCGAGCGCGCCGGCGAGATCGTCGCGCTGCGTCCCACGACCGACACTCACGCGGTCGCCGGCGCGGGCAGCCCGCCCTGACGTCCGGGAGGGAACCGGCGCGCGCTCACGGAGGGCACCGGACTTGCTTTCGAGTCCGGCATGTCTCCTTCAGCGGTTCGACCACGGCTCTTCGTCTTCTCGATGATGCTTGGCGCCTCGCTGGTGGCGTCGTGCCTCGAGATCGAGGACGCATCGGATAAGAAGAAGGCGACCGCGGATAGCGCGGCGGGCGCCGTCGCGAACAGCCAGGCGCCAGCGACTCCGGTGCCACCTCCCACGGCGCGCTTCGGACCCGACAGCGCGACGCGGATCCGCGGCGGACCGGCGTGGACGCCCGAGCAGGCTGCGGCACTGCAGAGCGACACCGCGCACAGCATCACGGAGATCGACTCGACGATCCCGCCGGACGGCTCACCCGTCGCGCCGGGGGCATCGGCTCCGGCGACTCCGCGAGCTTCGGGTGTGGGGGCACGGGTGCCGACGCCGCTCCTCGCCAAGGGTGCGCTCCTGCTCCCCGTACAGGGGATCGAGCCCTCGGCGCTCCATGACACCTACTCCGAGCAGCGCGGCGACGGCACCCGCACCCACGAGGCGCTCGACATCGCGGCGCCACGCGGCACACCGGTGCTCTCGGCCACCGGGGGGCGCGTGCTCAAGCTCTTCAACAGCAAGGCGGGCGGGAAGATGGTCTACGCCGCCGACTCGAGCGAGCGGTTCATCCTCATGTACGCCCATCTCGACGCGTATGCGCCCGGCCTCGCCGACGGTCAGCCGCTGAAGCGCGGCCAGGTCATCGGCGTCGTCGGCACGACGGGCAACGCACCCCCCAGCGTCCCCCACCTTCACTTCGCCATCGCCCGCTCGAACGACGTGAAGCAGTGGTGGAAGGGCGCGCCGGTGAATCCGTATCCGCTGCTGGCGCCCTAGCTGCGCGATGCGCTCTGCGCTACCGCCTCCCCTCCCACCTCACCTTCCGCACCCGCCGCAGCAGTATCCCGACCAGGATGGCGGTCACCACCGACCAGCCGATCAGGAACACATTGCGTACACGAGTGGGGCCGTGCGCGATGTCCGCGCCGTAGAAGATCGTCATTGCCAGCGCGTCGAGCAGCACCACCGCCATCACCAGCTGGAGCACGGCACGCCGCAGCGCATTGCGCTGCGACGCCCGTGGATCGACGGGTGGAACGGGCACCCGCCGCTCAGTCGTCGCCCATCGCCGGCACGGCGGCACCGTGCGAGCCACGGGGGATGGGATGCTCCGCCGTCATCGGCGGCGTGAAGCCGAACTTCCGCGCCAGCCACCGCCGCGACTCGTCCATCACTTCGTAGAAGGTCGGGATCACGAGCAGCGTCAGCATCGTGCTCGTGAGCACGCCGCCGATGATCGCTACGCCGAGGGGCGCCCGGAACTGCGAGCCCTCACCGCGGCCGAGCGCCACCGGCACCATGCCGGCGATGAGCGCGAACGTCGTCATGAGAATCGGACGGAGACGGATCGCGCCCGCCTCGATGAGCGCCTCGCGCAGTGGCATCCCTTCCTTCTCGCGCGCCCACTTCGCGAAGTCGATCAGCAGGATCGCGTTCTTCGCCACGATCCCCATGAGCAGGATCACGCCGATGAGCGACATGATGTTGATCGTGTTCCCCGTGATCGCGAGCGCGAGGAGCACGCCGATGAGCGACAGCGGCAGCGACATCAGGATCGCCAGCGGATCGAGGAAGCTGCCGAACTGCAGCACGAGCACGAGATACATGAGCCCCACCGCGATGAACAGCGCGGTGCCGATCTGTTGGAACACTTCGTTCTGCGCCTGCGAGTCGCCGGCGAGGCCGAACCGCACGCCGGGCGGCAGCGTGAGCTTGGCGACCGCCTTCTCCACGTCGTTCGTCACGTCGCCCGTCGCGCGTCCCGACGTATTGGCTTCGACCGTGACGACGAGATCGCGGTCCCAGTGATCGATGATCGCCGGTCCGACTCCCTGCTTGATCGTCGCCACCTGACCGAGCGGCATCGTCGTCGGCGCGCCGTTGGGACCCATCACGACGAGCGGCAGCTGGTGCAGATCGTCGGCGTTGCGGCGCGACTCGGGGGCGAGCCGCACCTCGACGTCGCGCATCTCACCCGCCGGGTCCTGCCAGTCACCCGCGTCGATCCCGGCGAACGCCGGCCGGAGCGACTGCGCGATCTGCCCCACCGTCACGCCGAGAGATCCCGCCACGCCCCGGTTGAGGTTCACCTCGAGCTCGGGCTTCTGGCCCTTCGTGGACAGACCGACGTCGACGGCACCCGGCGTCGCGCGGACGATCTGCTCCACCTGCTCGGCCGCCTGGTTGATCGCGACGATGTCGTTCCCCTTGAGCTGGAACTGGAGCTGCTTGCGACCACCAGCGAAGTCGTTGGTGAACACCGCCAGCGTCACGCCGGCCACCTTCTTCATCTCGTCGCGCAGGACCTGCGCCATCTGCTCGGCATTGCGCGACCGCTCGTCGATCGGCTTGAGCCGGACGTAGATGTTGCCCTCGTCCACCGTGCCCGACGCGCCGCCGCCAAGCGTGGTGTAGGTGTAGAGCACCTCGGGATGCGCGCGGGTCAGCCGCGCCGCCTCCTGCGCCTTGAGCCGCGTGTAGGCCATGTTCGAGCCCGGCGGCGTCTCCAGCGAGACGATGAACTCGGAGCGGTCGTCGTCCGGGAAGAATCCGACACCCACCGTGCGAGTGGGTGCGATGACTCTCGCCGTCACCGCCGGGAACATGAACTGGGTCACGAAGACGGCGACACCGAGCAGTCCGATCGCCAGTCGGCCCACGAGCAGAATGCTCTTGTGGGTGAGCGCGTACACGAGCAGGCCGATACCGATGAACGCGACGGCCAGTCCGGTGAGCCCGCCACTGAACACGGTGAACGACGCGAAGAATGTCCCGATCGCCAGCGCCGCCATCGCCGCGCGGTGATCGAGCGCCCACGCGATCACCGCGCGATAGTTGTTCGCCTGCCGGTTGAACCAGTGATTGAACGTGTCGAGCCGCTTCGTGATCCAGGCCTTCCTGTTTTCCGGCACGTGCGGATCGGCCCAGTACGCTGACAGCATCGGGTCCAGCGAGAACGACACGAACAGTGAGACGAGCACCGAGCACGCGATCGTCAGCGCGAACGGCTTGAACCACTGCCCGCCGACGCCGGGCATGAATCCGATCGGCACGAACACCGCGAGGATCGAGAAGGTCGTCGCCGCCACGGCGAGCCCGATCTCGTCGGTGCCTTCACGTGACGCCGTGTAGTGGTCTTTCCCCATCTCGACGTGGCGCACGATGTTCTCGCGCACCACGATGGCGTCGTCGATGAGGATACCGATCGCCAGCGAGAGGCCGAGCAGCGACATCGTCTCGAGCTTGAAGCCCATCACGTACACGGCGATGAAGCTCGCGAGCACCGAGACGGGGAGCGCGAGACCGGTGATCACGGTCGAGCGCCAGGAGTTCAGGAAGACGAAGACGACGAGCACGGTGAGGATCGCGCCCTCGATGAGCGCTTCCTCGACGTTGTTCACCGCGGTCGTGACGCGGCGCCCGGCATCCTTCACGAGCTCGAGCTTCGTCCCCTTCGGCAGGGTGGTCTGCATCTGCTCGACGCGCGCGCGGATCTGATCGCTGACGTCGGTGGTGCTGTACCCTTTCGCCTTCTTGATGTCGAGGCCGACCGCTTCCTGATCGTTGAACAGCGCGAGCGTGCGCGGCTCCTCGGTGCCGTCACGCACGACCGCGATGTCGCCGAGCCGGGTGAGCTGCCCCCCGCGATCGGCGACGACGAGCTGGGTGAACTCCTGCGGGTTCTCGAGCCGGCCCTTGAGCCGGATCGAGCGCTCGTCGAGATCGCCCGTCACGCGGCCGACCGGTGCGGCGAGGTTCTGAAGCTGGAGCGCCTGCACCACCTGGCCGACGCTCACGCCGGCGGACTGCATGCGCGCCGGGATGAGCTCCACGGTCAGCTCGCGCTCGACCTTGCCGCTCACCAGCACTTCGGCCACACCCGGCAACGACCGCAGCTCGCGGGTGATCGTCGGATCGGCGAGCCGCGTCAGCTCGGCCTGCGACAGCGTGCTGCTCGTCAGCGCCAGCGACACGATCGGCCGGTCGGTGTCGTTGAACTTCCTGATGATCGGCTCCTTCATCTCGAGCGGCAGGTCGGCGCGCTTCGCCGAGATCGCGTCGCGCAGGTCCTGCGTCGCCTCGGCGAGATCCTTCCCGAACTGGAACTCGACGATGATCAGGCCGTAGCCGTCGTACGACTTGGAGCTGACGTGCTTCACGCCGGTGATCGAGGCGATCTGCTCCTCGATCGGGTCGAGGATCTCCTTGGCCACGCCGTCGGGCGAGGCACCGGGATACGGAATCCCGACCGTCACCACGGGGGGTGCGACGTCGGGGAACTCGTCGGTCTTCAACTTGAGCAGCGCGAACAGGCCGAACACGGCGAGCGACAGCATCGCCACGACCGTGACGAGCGGCTTCTTGATCGCAAAATCTGAGATGAACATGACGCGTGTCCCGGAAGGAGTCGCAGACCCGATGATTACTTCTTGACGTCGCTTGGCGCGGAGACCTTCACCGGCGTGCCGGGCGAGATGCCGCGGGCAGCGCCGAGCAGCACCGTGTCACCCGGCGCGAGACCCGAGCTGATCTCGACCGTCTCGGCCGCCGCGTCGCGGATCCCGAGCCCCACTTCCAGCTTGTCGATCTTTCCGTTCTTGAGCCGCACGACCGTCGGCCGGAGGCCGCGCTCGTCCACCGCCGCGAGCGCCACCATCGGCGCCGTGCGCGTCTCGCTCGACACGCGCCCTTCGGCGAACAGGCCACCGACGAGCGTGTTGCCCGAGTTCGGGATGGCGGCGGTGATCCTCACCTGGCGCGTCGCCGGATCTGCCACGGGGCTCACGCGCGTGATGCGACCGGTGAACGTGCGGTTCGGGTAGCCGTTCACGCTGAACTCGATCGGCATCCCGACGCGGACCTGCCCCAGCGCCTCGGCCGGCACCGACGCTTCGAGCTGCATGCTCGCCGGGTCGACCACGGTGAACAGCGCCGTGCCGGGGGAGACGACATCTCCCGCGTTCGCCTGGCGCTGCGCGACGACGCCGGTGAACGGCGCCTGCACGCTCGCCCGACTGAGCACTCGCGAGGCGTTGGCGTACTGCGCGCGCGCCGTGGCGAGCTGTGTCTGCGCGACGAGCAGCTGGTTGCGGGCGCTCTCGAGCTGGCGCGCGGCGATGGCGCCCGCCTTCTCGAGCGCCTCGGAGCGCTCCACCTCGCGCTTGGCGAGCTCGTACGAGCTCTGTGCCGTCGTCAGCGCCGAGCGCGCCGACAGCGTCTGGTCCTGCAGCACGTTCGCCTCGAGCTGCGCCAGCCGCTGGCCGCGGGTGACGCGCTGGCCCGCTTCGGCGTAGACCTGCACCACCGAGCCGGTCATCTCGGCGCGGATCGTCGCCGAGCGTTCCGGAGCGAGCGAGCCGGAGATCGCCGGGCCCGAGCGGATCTGCTCCGCACGCACCACGGTCACGTTCTCGGGGCCGACCAGCATCGTCTCCAGCTTCGCTGGTGCGGCGTCGGCATCACCCTTCTTGCACGCCGCCGTCGACAGGGCGGTCGCGGCCGTGAAGAGGGCTGCCACCGTGCGCGCCCTGCGCGCGATAGTCGTTTGCTGTCGGCTCATTGCGAGAAGCTCCCTGATTGACTTGCGCCGGCCGGGTTGGCCGCGGTGGATGTCTGTGGCTGCTGTTGGGCGGGCTGCTGCGGTTGCTGCGGTTGCTGCTGCTGTGCGGGCGCCGCGCGCGCGGCGGCGCCGCCGAGCGCCTGCGTGTTGAGCGGGAGATCGCGCAGCAGGGCGACGCGCGCGCGCGCCACCGCGAGATCGCGAGCCGACTGCGCCTGGTTGGCGGTGGCCTGCTCGAGCAGGAGGCGTGATTGCGTGAGGTCCGTCTGCGTCGAGATCCCCTCGCGATAGCGGATCTGGTCGATCGCGTACGCGCGCTGCGCCTGCTGCGCCGTGCCGCGGCTCGCCGCGAATGCGGCCTCCGCCTGCTGCAACTGATTCAGTGCGACGCGCGTGTCGAGCGCGGCGAGCTCACGGGACTGCTGGAGCCGCGCCTTCGCCTCGTCGAGGTTGGCACGCGCCTGCTCGATGCTGCCGGTCACGCGGCCACCGCTGAACAACGACAGCGAGAGCGATCCGCCGACGTTCCAGTTCTCCGAGAACTGATTGAGGGTGGGCAGAAACGAGGACGGAAAGAACAACCGCTGGTAGGCGGAGGTGAGTGCCAGCGTCGGGAACCGATCGGCGCGCGCGGCGCGATACTGCCCTTCCTGCGCGCGCACGGCCTCGGCCGATTGGCGCACCGGTGCGCGATCCGTCGTCGTCGTGTCGGGAAGAACCGGCGACAGCGTGTCGGCCACGTTCTGGACGGGCGTGCCGGAACCGGTGACCGCGTTGGCGGCGATGACGCGCGTGATCGTGGCCGGCTCGTCGATCGGCGTCGTGAGCGTGAGCGGCGCGTCGAGCGGCAGGTTGAGCAGCTGCTTGAGGCGCAGGTAGGCGATGTCACGATCGCCGCGCCGGGCGATCTGTAGGGGGCGCTGGTTGTCGCGCGTCACGGTGGCCCGCAACAGCTCGAACTCACTCTGGTTGCCGACGCGCCGCGCCACCGTGGTCTGTCTGAGCAGCTCCTCGGTTTGGCCGAGCGTGGTGTCGGCGATCGCGACGAGACGGTCGGCGAGCACCGCGTCGAAGTACGCCTGCGTGACGTCCAGCGCGAGCTGGGCGCGCTGCGAGGTGAGCTCCACTTCGGCCGAACGGCGCGCCGCGTTGGCGGCGAGATTCTGTCCGCTCACGCGGCCGCCGGAGAACACCGTCTGCGAGGCAGAGAGCCCGAACGTCCACGAATTGCGTGCGCCGAAGCCGACGCGGCTGAAGTCGAGCGACTGCGCAGCGGGACAGGTCGTGGCCTGCGCGAGCGCAGCGGCGCGCTGCTCCGGCGTCGGGTTGTCGGGGAGCGGCGGCGTGCAGAGCGACTGCGGCTTGGGCGTCGTGCTCGTGTCAGCACCTCCGCCCCCCGCGAGGGCGGCGAACTGCGAGCGCAACGCGCGCGAGTACGAGAGGCTCGAGTTGAGCTGCGGCAGGTACTGGCTTCGCGCGACGCGAAGCTGCCCGCCGGCGCGCGTGATTCCCGCGCGCGCGATCTGGAGCGCCTCGCTCTCGCGCGCGGCGAGACGGATGGCGTCGTCGAGCGAGAGGGCACGACCGGTGGTCGCGGCCGGGGCCTGTTGCTGTGCGGCAGCGAGTATCGGAGACGAGACCGCGAGCACCAGGCCGAGCGCGCACGCGCGCGCACCGGTCCTGCCAGGTCGGGTCGAATGGACGATCATCGGTGGTGGGGTCGGAAGGAAAGCGGCTAGCGGGAGGACGGAGCGCCGATCGCGCGCAGGAAGCAGCGCACGTACCGGCGGGGGGCCTCGTCGGCAGGCAGAAAGGTGTCCGGCGCCATGGGGCGTCCCATCGCGTCGCTCATGACGGCGCTGATGAGCATCGTGACCGCCGCCTCGACGTCGGCATCGCGATCGGCGAGCCCCAACTCGTGGAGCCGCGCGACGTATTCGGTGATGTGGCGGTGCACGTCGACGCGTCCGCGACACGCGAAGTCAGCGACCTCGGGGCGCTCCTCGTACTCGCTGATCGCGTGGATCAGCATAGGACGAACGTGCCGGATACGCTCGAGGTGCGTGCTCACCCACTCGGTGAGCTCACGCTCCGGATCGACGGGTGGATCGGGGAGCGGGCTGACGTCGTCGCCGGCGTCATTCTCGTCGAGCACCGCTTCGAGGAGGGCGCCCTTGGATCCGAAGGTGCGAAAGAGCGTGACTTCGTTGACGCCGGCTTCGGCGGCGATGAGCCGCGTGGTCGCGCCGCGGAACCCATGCTTCGAGTACACGCGCGCGGCGGCTTCCAGGATTCGCTCTCGGCTGATCATGGAGCGCATCCTAGCGCAAACATCTGTGTATGCAAGTACCTACTTACTTGCTGTGCGTACTATCTTTGAGTTCAGCATTTTCGGTGTTTGATCGGGCGCGCCTGGCTTTGCCGGCCTGATCAGTCGTTCTTCTGGACGGCATTTTGCGCGCTTTTGCCAGCCCCTCTGCTGGCAGACCCACAATGCGAAAGGGCCCACCAAACTCCTCACGAGACTCACGGTCCCGCCCCACGCCCCCACAGGGGGTCGATCCCAAGCGCGCGGGAATCCGGTCGCTCGACTGCGGCGATGAGAAGGACGCAGACGCTACGACGGTCGTGCGCCGGAACGCGGCCACCGCCCACCCCCCCGCGCCGCCGGCGGAGTCAAGCACCCTCGGCGAACAACGACAATCGGTCTGATCGCGACGGGACCTGGTGGGTCCCTCGCGATTTGGTATGGCGAATGCCTTAGCAACCGCGGGCACAACACCCTACCAATGCATCTTTCGCCAGACGACACTGCGCTCCCCTCCGCTCGAGTCGCGCTCGCGCCGGCCGAGGGCATTCATCGCAACCGCCTTCTCGCCGCGATCCCGGCGCAGGAGCTCGATCGGATCCTGCCGTCACTCGAGTCGGTGCCCCTCGTCGATGGGATGCCGATCTACGAGCGGAACGAACCGATCTCGCACGTCTACTTCCCGATCAGCGGCGTCATCTCGCTGGTGAGCGAGATGCGCGAGGGCACGGTCGAGGTGGGGACGATCGGTCGCGAAGGGATGACGGGACTTCCGCTCGTGCTCCGCGCGACCACGATGCCCTCGCGGGCCTTCGTCCAGGTGCCGGGCCACGCGTATCGCATGCGAGGCGAGGACCTGGCCAGCGTGATGCGCGTCGCACCGCGCATCGAGCGGATGCTGTATCGCTATGTGCTCGCACTGTTCGATCAGGCCGCGCAGCACGCGGCGTGCAATCGGCTCCACTCGCTGGAGGAGCGGTGCGCGCGCTGGCTGCTGATGACGCACGATCGTGTCGACGGCGACGTGCTTCCGCTCAAGCAGCAGTTCCTCGCCGAGATGCTCGGCGTGCACCGGCCGGCGGTGACGATCGCCGCGGGCGCTCTGCAGAAGGCCGGCGTGATCCGTTACACCCGCGGCAAGGTGACGGTGCTCGACCGCACCGCGCTCGAGGAGGCGGCGTGCGAGTGCTACGCGATCATCACTCGCCGCGCATCGGAGCTGTTCGACCTCGCGGACTAGGTGGGCGCGAGGCGGTGTGTACGACTTCGTACGAACCACTGGCATTAAACCGATGATGCTAAAGAGCTTACTTGCACATTTCGCCGACGTGACTAATATTCCCTGAGCGCAGGCAAACATCTGGTTACCAGGGCGATTGCTGGTCCACATCGCAGTGCCCCCCCGCGAGGAGAGGTCCACGATGACGGCGGAGAATTCGCGGACGCAGCACGCAGCTACCGGAACATCGCTCGATGGATTGCGCGTCGCGCTCCATCACGCGATCGTCGCGATCGCCGAGCGAGAGTTGGAACGGGCCCTGCTCGAGCAATCGCGGCCCCCGATGGGGATGTACGTGCACCCATCGAGCGCAGAGAACGCCGCCGTGCAGCACGCCGTTCGCACGATCTGCGAAGAAGCGCGACACCTCGAACTGCGCGCCGAGGAGCTGATCATCGGCATCAAGCAGGCATGGTCGCAGCTTGCACCGGTACGAACGCGACACCTCGGCGAGCGGGACGGCGACGTCCTGCGCGCGGTCGTGAGCAGCTCCATCGAGGTGTTCTTCGAGGCCCAGGACGCATCGGCGCACGAGCTTCACGATTGATCGCGACGCCCATCGCGGGCGCGGTTCGTGCTTGACGTCCGAGGCATCCGAAACTGCTGAAAGTTGGGGTCAGGACATGCCAGGATATCGATCGCTGTCGGCACATCTGTCTGGAAGAGCCGCGGATCACGCGCGCGAGGCGGAGCTCAGCCAGCGCCACGGTGACCCGGAGACGGCGGCCCGACTGCTCGAGGAGGCGCTGCAGGCGAGTCTTCGCGCGCGAGCGGAGATGCCTGGGTGGGTCTGTGGACGGCTCGCGTCGATCTACCGCACGCTGAAGCGGTACGACGACGAGGTCGAACTGCTCGAGCGCTACCGCGAGTCTCAGACGTCGGAGGAGGCGCGTACACGGTTCGATGCGCGGCTCTCCAAGGCCCGTGCGATCGCCGACCGGAAGCGCCGTCCAGTGACAGGCGCGCTGGAGACCGTGCGCCAGGTGCGCCACCGCTCCAGCCAGCGTCGACGCACGCCGCCGCGCGGGCACGTCGTGATCACGATGTCCGACGGCGCGGCGGTCGGTGCGTCGGCGACGCAGATGGAGCTGCGCGCCGCGCTGGGCGATCCCACCGCGAACCGGGACGAACGGATCGGCGCCGCGCTGACGATGCTCTGCGCCGAGGCGCACGCGGAGAACGTGCAGATGGAGCAGCTCGTCGCCATGCTCAAGCAGTCGTGGATCGAAGCACCGATCCCCGACGGCGTCGGCCCGGAGGAGTGGCGCGAGCGGTATTCGTCGGCGCTGGTGGAGCTGCTCGCGCTCTACTTCGGCGAGACGCAGCCGTAGCGGGCAGTCAGCCGCGTGGTTTGCCGAGGCGGACTGTCCCTCCGGGGGGGCGCGCCGGCGGCGCGTGGCGGGGATCGCCGACGGGGGGGCGGCTCGTGGCGGTGCCCTGGTGTGCGCCGTCGCGGCCGTCGCGGCCGTGTCCATGAGCGTAGCCGCCGTGACCCGACTCACCGCGGCCGCGCGGTCGACCTTCGTGGCCGCGCACGATTCCAATGGGCGGCCGATAGTAGCCGAATCGTCTCGCGTTCCGGTAGCCGCCACCGTAGCGAAGGCCGACGGGAAACCCGTAGCCGTAGCCCCAGCCCCACCCCAGACCGAACGGCATGTCACTCCACTCGCTGTCGGTCGACGCATGGGTGCCGCTCGACGCATCGTCGACGCCGCGAGCGAGCGTGTACGACTCCGTATCCGCGATCGCGCCGAGCGCGTCGGTGACTCGCGTCGGCACTCCCAGGTTCACCAGCGCGGCGAGGTCGGTGGCGGTGATGTCGAAGCGTTGCGCGCGCTCGAGGATCCAGGCGTCGACCACGGCCGCGTCCAGCAGGCGAGACGCCTCGAGCACATCCTCGGCGCGCACGGGCGCGCTCGCGGCGGCGCGTACGCTGCGCGTGGCGAGCGCCTGCGCGCGGAGCGCCGACCGCACCGCGATCGGCAGCACGGCCGGCGGCGCGACCTCCTTGTAGCGCGCCACGCGCACGCTGGCACCGCCTCCCGCGGAAACCGCCTCGACGTCGATCCAGTCTCCGTCGGCGCTCATCGCGAGGAGCCCCGATGTCGAGGACGACACGCCGGCGCAGTTGCCGACCGAGTGCACGAACAGGCGCCGTCTGTCGTTGGACCAACGTGCGCTGCGCTCGCCGGTGCAGTGCGAGGCGTCGATCGGACGGGGCCGCCCCGTTGCGTCGAGCGTCTCGCGCGCGACGATCCGTCCCCCCTGCACCGTCAGCACGTCGGCGACGTCGACGTTGGGCGTCGGCGTGATGCACACGATGGTCGGCGCGGCATCGGTGCGCACGGTCGACAGCTCGGCCGACCAGCAGCCCAGCCACGCCTGCAGGCCCGCGCCGTAGATCGCGCTCTGCCCTGATGCGGTCGACGTGCCGACGGCCATCAGCACCGCGGCGAGCACGCTAGCGCTTGCTGTTCCCCTCGCTCCGAGCACGCTCGTCCTCCTCCTGCTGCATCCGTCGACGCTGCTCGGGATCCATTGTCCCGTGCTCGCCCGACAGATCGATCATCTGCGCGCCGCCGAGATATTCTACCGTCTGCGGGCTCCGAAGGTTCACCGCGCGGCCGATGACGCGCGCGAGCCGGGCGCCCTGCTCCAGGATGATGCGCAGCTGGTCGCGCTGGTCGTCGTTGAACGATGCGTCATCGTGCAGCCGCGCCGACTTCTCGAGGATCGTGTGCAGTGGGTCGCCGATCTCGCGCTCCAGCGCGAGTGCGGTCTCGCCGATGCCGGCGAGCCAGCGGGCGCGCGCGAGCTCCAACTCGGCCGCCCGCAGCGCGGCCGTGAGCTGCAGCCGGCGCTCGGCGATCTCGATCCGGGCGCGCAGGCTCTTGGGCGAGGCGGGCTTCGACAGATAGTCGTCGGCGCCCGCGTCGAGCACGGCCTTGAGCGCGGGTGGATCGTCGTGCGCCGTGACGATGAGGATGAACGTCGTCTCCCCGACGTCGTGGGCGCGGATGCGCCGACAGAGCTCGAGTCCGCCAACGTCGGGAATCTTGAGATCGAGCACGACGAGCGGCGAAGGGTTCGCCTGATACGCTTCCCAGGCCTGTTGGCCCGTGTCGAAGCCGAGCGCGTCGTGGCCGAGCTCCTCGAGGGCGGCGCTCATCGTACGGGCGGTCAGATCGTCAACGGCGAAGATGACGCGCATGAGATCTCAGGCGATGCGGGCCGTGGGGTCCGCCGAGGTAAGATGTCCGACGAGCGAGGCACCGGCCAGCGTGCGCGGCGCGTTCTCGCGCGCCGCGGCGATGGAGTAGAGAACGGGGGTCACGATCCGTGCGAGCAGCGTGGACGAGAGCAGCCCACCGATGATCACCCACGCGAGTGGTGAGTACAGCGGCGACCGCTGCACCGCCAGCGGCAGCAGCCCTCCAATGGCCGTCAGCGAGGTCAGTACAATCGGCAGGAAGCGCACCTCTCCGGCGCGCCGGATCGCCGCGTCGAGCGGCATGCCCTGATCGCGGAGCTGGTTGGTGAGGTCGACGAGCAGGATCGACGTCTTGATCTCGATCCCGACGAGTGCGACGAATCCGATCAGCGCGGTGAACGACAGCGTGTAGCCGGTGACGAAGAGCGCCACGAGCCCGCCGACGACGCCCAACGGGATCACGCTGGCGACGACGAACGTCGTGCGGAAGGTGCGGAACTCGAGCACGAGCACGGCGAGGATGAGGAAGACGGCGACGATGATCGCGCCGCCCATTCCACCGAAGCTCTCCTCACGGCTCTCGAGCTCGCCCGCGGGAACGATGCGATAGCCCGCCGGCAGCTCGAGCGCGTCGAGTCGCCGAAGGACGTCGTTGGTCACTCGCGCGGTGTTGAAGCCGCTGCGCACGAAGCTCGTGACCGTCATGGCGCGCTCGCCATCGCGATGCTGGATCACCGCCGGCGCCGACTCGAAGCGCACCGAGGCGAGCTGACGCAATGGCACCTGCGCGCCGCTGGCGGAGGCGACCCAGACGCGGTCGAGTGCGTCGAGCCCCGGCCGTCCCGCGTTCGGCAGCCGCACGACGACGTCGTGGTCGCGACCCTCCGATGTGCGGAGCACTCCAGGCGCGATCCCTCCGATCGCCAGGCGAACCGTGCGGTCGACTTCCGCCGTGGCCACGCCGAGCAAGCCGGCCTTCTGCCGATCGACGTCGACGCGAAGATCCGATCGGTTCACCCGCACGGGGTTGGCGACGTACTGTGTTCCCGGCGTTGCGGCGAGGGTGGTCTCCACCTGGCTCGCGAGCCGGCGCAGCACGCCGAGGTCCTCGCCCTGGATGCGCAGCGCGATCGGCGCCTCGATCGGCGGGCCATTCTCGAACTCGCGCACCTCGATGCGCGCGCCGGGATACGCGTCGAATCGTGCACGCAGCGAATCGAGCATCCGGTCGGTGCGCCCTTCCTTGAACTCACGCAGCAGGACGAACAGCTGCGCGGCGTTGCTGGTGAGGCCGCGCGGGATGACGTTGTAGTAGATCTGCGGGTTGTCCCGGCCGACGTTCGCCAGCACGGCTCTCACCTCGGGCCGCTGGAGCAGCACCTGCTCGGCGAATCGCGCGGCGCGATCGGTCTCGGCGAGGCTGCTGCCTTCCGGAGTTTCGATGCGCACGAGGAACTGCGGCGTTCCCGCCTTGGGGAAGAGCGAGAAGCCGATCGACGGCACGAGCGCGACGCTCGCGACGACGAGTGCGGCGGCAATGGCGAGCGCACGGCGCGGATGGCGCAGCGCCCGATCGAGGAGTGGCGCGTACGTGGCGTGGATGACGCGCTCGAACCAGCGCAGGGCGCGATTTCCCTCGGCGCCGGATTCCGCGGGAAGGATCAGGCTCGCGAGCCATGGCACGATCGTGAGCGAGACGAGCAGCGACGCGAGCACGGTGTAGATCACCGTCACCGGCATGGACCGGATGTACCGGCCCGGAAGACCCGGCAGGAAGAGAAGGGGCAGGAATGACAGGATCAACGTCGCCGTGCAGCCAAGCACCGCGGTCGAGATCTGCCGTACGCCAAGGATCGCCGCCTCCACGCGCCCGTGTCCCTCGCGCCGGTAGCGACTGATGTTCTCGACGACGACGATCGAATCGTCGACGAGCAGGCCGAGCGCGATCACTGCCCCGACGATGGACAATTGATTGATGCTGAAGCCGGTGAGCGCGAGGAGCGTGACGCCAATCGCGAGCGAGAGCGGAATCGAGACCATAACGATCACCGATGCGCGCCAGCCCAGCGGCACCAGCGTGAGCAGCACGAGCAGGATCGCGATCGCGAAGTCCTCGGTGAGCCGCCCGAGGCGAACGCGGACGTTCTGCGCCTGATCGAATGGTCGCTCGAGGCGAATCGATCCGGGCAGCGTCTTCGCGAACGTGTCCATCTCGCGCCAGGCCGCGTCGCGCACGTGCTCGACGTTCACACCCGGCTGCTGGGTGGCCGTGATCCAGACGGCGCGCTCACCGTTCAGGCGTGCGTCGTGGCTCGGGTCGGCATAGCCCCAGTCGACGGCTGCGACATCGCGCAACCGGGCGAGCTGGCCGTTCGCCGAGCCCACGACGGTCTCGCGCACCTGCTCGACCGTCTCGTACGCGCCGTGCGTCTTCACGTTCATGCGACGCGCGCCGAGATCGACGCTGCCGCCGGGGATGTTCCCCGCATCGCCGGCCACGGCCTGCAGCACGCGGCCGACGGGAATTCCCGTCTGCGAGAGCCGACCGAGATCGAGCGCGACGCGCACCTCGCGGTCGGGGTGTCCCCACAACGTCGCACCGCGCACGCCGGACACCGTCGACAGGCGGTCCTTGAGCTTGCGCCCGAGGCGTTCGAGCTCGGCGTAGGGCGCGTCGCGCGACACGAGCGCCACTTGAAGGATGTTCACCTCCGCGGAGGAATACTTCTCGACGGTCAGGGAGCGCAGATCCGCCGGCAGCGTCGGGCGGAGCGCGTTCACTTCGCGCTGGACCTCGTCGAACTTGCGGTCGGCGTCGACCGACGGATCGAACTCGACGCTCACCGTGGTGAGCCCATCGCGGGCGGCGGCGGTGACCTTCTTCACGCGGTCGAGGCCTCGCAGCTTCTCCTCGATCGGGTCCATCACGAGCTGTTCGAGATCGGTCGGTCCGGCGCCGGGGTAGACGGCGACGACGGTGTAGATCGGCGCGGGGAAGGTCGGATCCTCGGCGCGCGGAATGGTGAGCCACGAGCTCACGCCGAGCGCGACGAGCATGAGGAAGGCGAGGACGGTGAGCTGCCAGCGGCGCACGCTCAGTTCGGTGATGTTCATGGCAGCACCGTCACGGCCGCGCCGTCGCTGAGGTACGTGGCGCCGGTGACGACGACGCTGGTCGCGCCGGCGAGCCCTTCCCGTACAGCCACGCGGTCGCCCTGAATCGTCGCGACGCGCACCGCGCGGCGCCGCGCGCGATCGCCGGAGACGACGTACACGCTCGCGCGGTCGCCGTCGGCCTCGAGGAGCGCGTCGACCGGCACGGTCGGCAGCGAGCCGCGGCCCGCCGCGGCGATCGTGGCGCTGCCGATCATCCCGACGCTGAGCCCCGACGCGTCATCGAGGGCGATCTCCACCGCGTACGTGCCGGTGCCGGCCGTCGCCGCGCCGGCGATCTGCCGCACGCGACCGGTGAGCAGCCGATCGGGGAACGCGTCGAGTCGCACGGTGGCGGGACTGCCGACGCGGACGCGGACGATGTCGCGATCGGGGAGGCCGACCCGGAGCACGGTGCCCCCCGTGGAACCGCCGATCGTGAGCACCGGCGCGCCCGCGGCGAGGGTCTGACCCGGCTCGGCGGTGCGACGCAGGACGCGACCTGCGCTCGGTGCGACGACGGAGGCGTACCGGCGATTCACGGATGCCGTCTGCAGATCCGCGCGCGCAAGCTCGAGGGCCGTCGCGGCGTCCTGGAGCTGCGCGAGCGGCGCGAGGCTGTCGGCGTGCAGCGCCTGCAGCCGCGCGTGATCGCGCTGCGCCTTGGCGACGGCGCTGCGAGCGCGCGTTACCTGTGCATCGATCTCGCGCAGATCGAGCTCGGCGAGCGTCTCGCCGGCGCGCACCACGTCGCCTTCTCGCACGAATACCGCGGCGACGACGCCGCCGATCTTGAAGGCGAGGGGGAACTCGTCGTGCGATGCGACGACGCCGGCGCCGATCGCGGGCTCGTCGAGCGCGGCGAGGACGACGGGTGCGGTGCGCACGCGGATGCGCGCCGTCACCGCGGCGTCGTGGGCGTCCGAGCTGCGGCACGCCGTTGCGAGAAGAAAGATGAGCGCGACAGCGACGCGTGATGTGGTCATGGCGGACTCCGGATGGTCGATGGGTAGGATCAGCGATCGAGATCGGTGCGCAGCGCGGCGGCGCGCTCGAGGTCCACCCATCGGGTGGAATAGCCGTAGCGCGTGAGGATCAGGTTGAGCGCGGCGCGGGTCCACGTGGTGCGTGCGTCGAGCACGTCGAGCGCGGAGGCGGCGCCCTGGTCACCGCGCCGGCGCACGAGCTCCCAATTGCGGCGCGCGGCGCTCTCGCGCTCCAGCGCGGAGGCGACCGCGGTGCGCGCGACGCGCGCGGCGCCCCACGCAGCGTGCACCTGCAGCGTGATCTGCCGCTCGAGGTCGGCGCGCTGCACGCGCACTCGCTCGACGTCGAGCTGGGCCTGTTCGCGGCGCGCCGCATCCTGACCGCCGTTGAACAGGTTCCACTGCAGCACGGCGGAGGCGACGATGAAATCGTGGTCGGCGCCGAAGCGGTAGTCGCGTCCCTGGGTGCCGTAGTCGAGCGCGATGGCCGCGGTGGGGAGGAACGCGGCGCGGGCGGCGCGGACGCCCGCCTGCGCGGCCCGCTCGCTCCACGAGAGCTGGTCGAGCTCCTCGCGGCGCGCGAGCGCGAGACGCACGTACGACTCGGGCGAGCTGTCGAGCGCGGGGACGACGAGCGAGTCGGCGACCACGGTGGGCGCATCGCGCTCGATCGGGCGGCCGAGCACGAGGTTGAGCGAGCGCGCGGCGGTCGCGGCACGCTCGGTGGCTTCGGCGAGCGCCTGGTCGGCCTCGGCGCGGTCGGCGCGTGCACGGAGCACGGCGTCAGGCGTGGAGAGGCCGAGGGCGAGTCGACGCTCGGCGGCACGAAGCATCTCGTCGGTGAGAGCGAGCACGCTCCGGTCGAGGTCCACGACGCGCACGGCCGAGGCGTAGGCGAGATAGGCGCGCTGCGCACCGGCGGCGACGTCGCGCGCGGCGGCGCGGGTGAGCGACTGCTGCGCGCTCTGCTGGGCGCGTGCCGCCTGATGCGACGCGCGGATGGCCGGATTGAACACCGGCTGCGCGAGGCGAAGGTGCGTCTCCTGCGCCTGCGGCAGGGTCTGACTGATGTTGGTGGGGAATGCCGTCGTGCCGGTGACGCGATTGAGCGCGGCGTAGGCCGGGTTGATGAGCGTGCCGACGTCGACGACGCCGTCGAGTTGGGAGCGGCGTGACTCGAGGGCGAGCGTGGGGAGGTAGAGACCGCGCGCGCCGCGAGTCACGGCTTCGGCGCGTTCGTCGCTCACGCGGCTGGCGGCGAGCTGAAGGTTGTTGCGGAGCGCTTCCTGGACGAGGGGCGCGAGCGGATCGGGGCGTTGGGCGGAGAGGGGTGCCGCCACGGCCAGGAGGGCGACTGAGAGTGCTCGGGCAGACGTGTAACGCCACATGTGGATCACCGTAAAATGTTCTAACAGTGTTAAGTACGAGCGAAAAAAAGAGACCTCACTTCGAAGGCGGCGTGGTGCCACGATGCATGACGTCGATCATGGCTCGCGCCGTCTCGCGCGGATCGCGCCATTCGATCCACGTCTCGTTGCTCTTCGCCACGTGGAGCGACACGATGCCGTGGAGTCCGCCCCACAGCAGTTGGGCGAGTTGCTCGGCGTCGTCGAATTCGGGGCGATAGCGGCCAGCCGCGATCCCCTCGCGAACGGAGTCGAGGAGCATGAGGTACGCGTTCTGCTCCGGTGAGGCGCTGATCGCAGTTTCGCTCATGACGTCGGGCTTGGGCGTCATGAAGAGGAAGCGATAGATCCCAGGATGATCCAGGCCGAAGTCGACGTACGCGAGCCCGAATCGGCGGGTTCGCTCCGTCGGGTCCTCGATGCGGCCGATGCTCTGGAACGCCTGCCCGAGGCGCTGCATGTCCAGGGTGCAGAGCTCGAGCAGGAGGGTGTGCTTGTCGCGGAAGTGGTGATAGATCGTGGTCGGCGTGTACTCGATCTTCTTCGCGATGGCCCGCATGGTGACCGCCTCGACGCCATCGCGAACGAAGAGATCGCGTGCGGCGTCGAGTATCTTGGTGCGAACGGAGTCGCGGGCGCGGGCGCGGCGCTCGAGGGTTCCCATGGTCCATATGTTAACACTGTTAACAAGACACGGTCAAGGGCCGCCTTGAAGGGCGCCGCGTGCCACGTTGCCGGTGCCGACGGACGACGCGAGCTAACGCAGTCCAGCGTACCAGCGCAGGCCCGTGCCCATCCCCTTGAAGCCGGCGTCGCGCAATGCCTGGGCGTAGCGCGAGCCCGCGGCGCGCTCGCCGTCGATCGTGTCCACGATCACGTCCTTGCGCCGCGCCATGCTCTGCCGCGCCGAGAGCCGTTCGGCGAGGGCCCGCGCGGCGGTGCCGACGTCGGCGGGGAGGAAGCCTTCGGCCACACGCAGCCGACTGCCCCGCCCTTCCGCGACGAGCACGATGCGGCCGGCACGGGTGACGAGCAGCGCGCCCGCGCCGCGCGGACGTCCCAACGGATCCGAGGCGACCCCCGCCGCGAGCGGCAGCGCGTACACGTTCGCCGGATCGGAGACGGACATGACGACGGTTTCGTCCGCGCCGTCGGGCACGGGGGCGCGCAGCAGCTCGACGGCGTCAGGGAGGGCGAACTGCGCACCGGCGAGGCCGGCGACGAAGTAGCCACGCTGCACCTCGCCGCGGAACTCGAGCCTCTTGAGCTCGTGGTAGATCTCGCGCCAGCCGACGGCGGGATGCTCGCGGCGCCACCAGTCGCGCGACACGATGCCATAGCGCGCGAGCCACTGCCGCGCGACGCGCTCGGCGAGCGTCTGCTCGTCGAGCTCGGGGCCGAGGGTGCCGAGCGTGTGCACGAGCGACCAGCGACCGCCCCACGCGGTGACCTCCTCGCGGTCCGGACGTTTCCACTTCGCGATGCGGCGGGGATTGATCCGGCGCTGCACGATCTGCCGACTCTCCGACGGCGTGAATCCCGCGGGAAGCCAGCGCGTCGGATCGGGTTCGTTGGGCCGCTTGATCGGAAAGCGCGGGCGCCAGCCCAGCACGTCGCGCAGGGCCTCGACGGTGTCGTTCGTCACGAGCCCGCCGGCGACGAGCTCGCGTAGCGCATCGCGCACGGCCTGCGGGCCGAGGCCCGTCGCGGCGGCAAGGTCGGCGGTGAAGGAGGCGCCCTGCGAGCGAAGCACGTCGCGCACGCTGCGCGCGTTGTCCGAGAGCAGTGACTCGGCGATCGGCTCGCGGAGCCAGAGGCGTCCAGTGCCGCGCTCGAAGAACCGGATGCGTCCCATCGCGTGCGAGGGTGCGACGCCGACCTCGTCGACGCGCGGCTCGGCGGACCACACGAGCGTGCCCGACGCGGCGAGGCGCGCGAGCGAGGTCGCGTCGTAGCTCTCGATGCGCGACGGCAGGTAGTCGCGCTCCCAGCCGTCGGCGGGGCGGGCGAGGCCGTAGAGCTGCGACATCACCGTCGCCGTGCCCTCGTGTCCGGAGACGCGATCGTCGGGCGCGAGATGCTGCCAGCGCTGCTCGAACCGCGCGAACGCGGCGAGGGAGACGGCCTCGATCTGCTTGCGCGCCTGAGCGAGCTCGCGCCGACGCGCCTGCTCGAGGAGGCGGCGCGAGCACCAGCGCGTCGTCGAGCGATCGCCGCCGAAGACGCCTCGCATGAGCACCTGTTTCTGCTCCCACTCGGCGAGGCGGCGCTCGACCCAGCGCGGCTCGAATCCGTAGCGGGCGCGCACGTCGTCGACGGAGATCGGACCGGCGAGCGCGACGACGCGCGACAGCACCTCGCGCCGCGCGGCGCGCTCGGTGAGCACGGGCTCCACTCGCGCTGCGTCGGGGACGACGTCGGGTCCGAACGCGGCGACGTAGCGCGCGACGTCGTCGACGAGAATAAAGCGGTGGTCGACTCCGTTGCGGTTGGAAATTCGTGCGGCGACGATTCGTCCGCCGTCGAGCAGCGTGGCGAGCGGATCGCCGCGTCGCCATTCGGTGGATGGCGCGACACGCGCCGCGAGCTCGGCGCGCGTGAGATCGCCGGCGCGATCGAGCAGCACCGCGAGCTCCTCGGCATCGCGTGCCTGGCGGCCGGGCGCAGTGCCGCGCCGGCGCGCGAGGAGCTCGTGCAACACGGCGAGCGTCGCGTCGTCGGCGCCCTCGCCGCCCATCAGCTCGTCGAGGAGCACGCGGTCGAGCGAGAGGAGCGCGGCACGCTGCTCGGCGCGCGGCGTGTCGTCACCGTACATGTGGTCGATGACGAAGCCGAACTGCAGCGACGCGGCGAACGGTGACGGCACTTCGGTGGAGACGACGTGAATGGCGATCGCGCCCGACGCGATGCGGCCGAGGACGTCGCGCAGCGCGGGCATGTCGAACGCGTCCTGGAGCACGTCACGATACGTCTCGACGACGATCGGGAACGATGGGTACTCGCTCACCGCCTGGAGCAGATCGAGCGCCTTGAGCCGCTGGAGCCAGAGCGGCATGCGACGCTTCGCGCTGCCGCGCGGCAGCAGAAGCGCGCGGGCGGCGTTCATGCGGAAGCGCGCGCCGAACAGCGACGACTGTCCCACTTCCTCGAGGACGAGTCGCTCCACCTCCTCGGCGCCGAGCGAGCGGAAGACGTCCGTCGGTGGAGCGGCGCCGAGGTCGGGCAGACGGAGCATGAGGCCGTCGTCGGTCGTCTGCACCTGGACCTCGACGCCGAGCCGCTCGCGCATGCGCCGGCCGATCGCCATCCCCCACGGGGCGTTGACGCGTCCACCGAACGGCGCGTGGAGCACCATGCGCACGGAGCCCACCTCGTCGCGGAAGTGCTCGAGGACGAGGCGCTTGTCGTCGGGGACGTAGCGCGTGATCGCGCGCTGCGCCTGCACGTACTCGACGAGCGAGCGTGTGGTGGGTTCGTCGGCGCCGTACGTCTGCTGGATCGTGGCGAGGTCGGCGAGCGTGCGCGCGTCGTCGAGCTCGCGGCGCAGCGCTCCGACGCGCGCCGTGAGGTGCGACGAGCGCGCCATGAACTCGCCGTGCCAGAAGGGCATGCGCGCGGGGGCGCCGGGCGCGGGGACGACGATGACGCGATCGTGCTCGATGGCGCGGATGCGCCAGGTGGAGGAGCCGAGCTGGAAGGCGTCGCCGACGCGCGACTCGTGGACGAACTCCTCGTCGAGCTCACCGAGGCGCGTCTTGTCGGCGAGGTTGACGGTGTAGAGGCCGCGGTCGGGGATCGTGCCCCCGGAGATCGTCGCGACGAGGCGCGAGGAGCGCATCGGCGTGAGCGTGTCCGTGGAGCGGTCCCACGAGATGCGCGCGTCGAGCTCGGAGGCGACGTCGCTCGGGTACTTGCCGGCAAGCATGGCGAGCGTCTCGTCGAAGCCGGCGCGAGTGAGCGTGTGGTACGGGTAGGCCTGGCGGACGAAGTCGTACAGATCGGCAGCGGTCCACTCCGGGGTGTCGGAGGCGACGCAGGCGACGATGAGCTGCGCGAGGACGTCGAGCGCGTTGTGGACGACGCGTGTGGGCTCGACGTCGCCCTCGCGCATGGCGCCGACGATGGCGAGCTGCTCGAGCGCGTCGTCGCGGAAGGTGGGGACGAAGACGCCGCGGCTCGTCGCGGTGAGCGTGTGGCCGGCGCGGCCGACGCGCTGGAGCGCCGAGGCGACGCGCTTGGGGCTCTGAAGCTGGAGGACGACGTCGACCGAGCCGACGTCGATCCCGAGCTCGAGGGAGCTCGTGGTCACCAGCGCGCGCAGCTCGCCCGCTTTCAGGCGCTCCTCGAGCATGAAGCGTCGCTCGCGCGAGAGGGAGCCGTGATACGGCTGGGCGATCTCCTCCTCGGCGAGCGTGTTGACGCGCGCG
>JBJMNN010000101.1:0-5872 GCA_045804245.1 Gemmatimonadaceae bacterium
CCGCGCGCCGTCTCCAGCACGGCGACATCCACCGTCGGGTTCGTGAGGATGATGTTCGCGGCGAACGGCCCGGTCATGTCCCCTTCCATCACGAGACGGTTCTGCAGGTAGACGCCGTCCGTCGTCGTGAAGCCGACCGTCCGCCCGGTGTTCCGGAACAGGTGCGCGATCAGCCGCGTCGTCGTCGTCTTGCCGTTCGTTCCCGTCACAGCGATCACCGGGATCGTCGACTCGACCCCGGGCGGATACAGCATGTCGACGATCGGTGCGCCCACGCCGCGGGCCGTCCCCTCGGTGGGATGGGTGTGCATCCGGATCCCCGGGCCGGCGTTGACCTCGATGATCACCGCGCCGTTCTCGCGAAATGCCACCGAGATGTCGTCCGTCATCACGTCGACGCCGGCGATGTCGAGCCCGACGGCGGCAGCGGCCATCTCGCACGCCGTCTTGTTGTCGGGGTGCATCTCCTCCGTACGGTCGATCGACGTCCCGCCGGTCGAGAGGTTCGCCGTCTGCCGGAGGAACACCTCCTCGTCCGGCGCTGGGATGGAATCGAGCGTCATCCCGGCGGCCGACAGATAGCGTTCGGTCTGCTCGTCCATCGGCAGGTGCGTGAGGATCTTCGTGTGACCGATCCCCCGCCGCGGATCGCGGTTGGCTGCTTCGATCAACTGCCGCACCGAGCGCGTCCCGTCGCCGATCACGCGCGCCGGCACACGCTCGGCGCACGCCACCACCCGGCCGTTCACGACGAGCACGCGGTGGTCGGTCCCCGGCGCGAACTGCTCGATCACGACGCGCCGGCTGTAGTGCTGCGCCTCGTCGAACGCATGACGCAGCCCGTCCACGTCGTCGATGCGCCGCGAGATCCCGCGGCCGTGACTCGCGTCGAGCGGCTTCACGATCAACGGGAAGCCCATCTCCTCCGCGACGTCGATCGCGTCGTCGATCGTGCGCACGACGTCGCCGCGCGGCACCGGGAGGCCGATGTTCCCGAGCACGCGCTTCGTCTCGTCCTTGTCCTGCGCGATCTCCACCGCGATCGAGCTGGTGCGGTCGGTGACCGTGGCCTGGATGCGGCGCAGATTGCGGCCGAGTCCCAGCTGCACGAGCGAGCGGTTGTTCAGCCGCCGCACGGGGATGCCGCGACGCCGGGCTTCCTCGACGATCGCCCCGGTCGACGGTCCCAGTCTGACCGTCTCGTAGAGGCGCTGCAGATCGTGGATCATCTCCTCGGTGCGCACCGGCGCGCCTTCGACGCAGGCGCGCACGAGCCGCGCCGCCTCGTGCATGCTCTCGACGCCGACCGCCTCCTCCTCGTACGCGACGATCACCCACCAGACCCCCTCGTCGCCCGACGGCACGACGCGGCCGAAGCTGACGTCGCTCCCGGCGAGGGTTTGGAGCTCCAGCGAGACATGCTCGAGGACGTGCGGCAGGTGCGTGCCCTCGTACAGCCGCTCGACGAACCCGCCCGCCGTCCCGCGGCTGCAGGGATGCTCGCGGAGGGTCGGAAGGGCTTCGAGCAGCCGGTCGCTGAATGGGGCGAGCTCCGCGGTCGACCGGCTCTCGAGCGAGCCGAGCCGGACGTCGCAGGCGATCACGGGTGCCAGGCGCCAGTAGTTCGGCCCGCGGAGCGGCCGGACGCGAGTGACGCGCAGCTCATTCGCGTCCACCTCAGCGGCCGGTGCGGTCGCGGGAAGAGTCGTCGTCATGGAGAGGGGCTCATGAGGGTGCAACGCCACGCTGGAGGGCAAAAGGCATTCCGAACGCGGACTCATGCGATGCCGGCGAACCCGGCTGCGCGTGCGGCGCCTTCGACCGGACGCTCCGGCTAGAGGTTCTTCGGCTTGCCCTTCCTCGCGTTCACCGCGTCCACGAACCGGCGCGCCTCCTCGGGCGGGAACGACGCCAGGAGCGGCTTTCCGTCCACTTTCGTGTTCTCGAAGATCTTGCGCGGCGTGCCCTCCCAGTCGAACACGATCTTCTCGCCGTCGTACCGCGCCTGCCGCACGGCCGAGACCGGAAACGACACGCGTGTG
Source organism: Gemmatimonadaceae bacterium (assembly GCA_045804245.1). Classification (GTDB taxonomy): domain Bacteria; phylum Gemmatimonadota; class Gemmatimonadetes; order Gemmatimonadales; family Gemmatimonadaceae; genus AG11. Next base: position 2,043 of record JBJMNN010000101.1, read on the forward strand.
CCGATCGCGCCCTGCACGCTCCCCTTCACCATCTTCTCGATCGACGCACCGAATCCGGAGCCCGATACCTTCGACGTATCCGTCTCCTCGTGGACCTTCTTGAGGGCCGCGGGCGACAGGCCGCTGCTGATCGAGTCGCCGATCAGCGCGAGGTCGATGCCGCCGTTCGTCGCGACGATGCGGACGTCGCCCGGCTTCAGCGAATCGCTCGGCACCGGCACGCTGGCCTTCGAGATCGTCACGCCGCCGTCGGGCGCTTCGTCCTTCGCCCGGTCGGCTGGCTTGCTCGAGCAGGCGCCGGCGACCAGCGCCGCCGCGACGACGATCGAATTCGTGACTCCGTGGCGCATCGCGATCCTCCTGTGCATGATGGCGGGCCACAAGCATGTGCCAGGAGCCGACATCGTGCCAGCGGAGCCGATGCGCAACCCTGTGCAAGCTCTGTCGTACTAACTTCCAGGGCCATCCCGGCCGCCGTCTCCCACGCCTCCCCCTCGATCCGTGTCGCTGCGCTCTTCACTCCTCGTCGCGCTCGTCTTCGCCGGTTCTGCGCTCGCGCCGCGAGCTGGCGCGCAGGCCGTCGATGCGCCCCTCCCGTTCGACAGCACCGTGCTTCGCGGTCAGTTGCCGAATGGGCTGCGCTATCTCGTCCGCCGCAACACGCTTCCCGAGAAGCGCGCCGAGCTCCGGCTGGTGGTCGACGCCGGCTCGATCCTCGAAGACGACAGCCAGCTCGGCGTCGCCCACTTCGTCGAGCACATGGCATTCAATGGCACGCGTCGCTTTCCCAAGGCCGACCTCGTGAACTTTCTCGAGCGGTCCGGCGTGCGGTTCGGACCGGATCTGAACGCGTACACCTCGTTCGACGAGACGGTGTACATGCTCCAGATCCCCACCGACACGGCGGCGATCGTGAGCAAGGCGCTCGACATCCTCGAAGACTGGGCTCACGGCCAGTTGTTCGACTCGACGGAGATCCGCAAGGAGCGCGGCGTGGTGGTCGAGGAATGGCGCTCGGGCCGCGGCGCCCAGATGCGCATGACCTACAAACAGTTCCCCGTCATCCTGCACGGGTCGAAGTACGCGACGCGGCTCCCGATCGGCACGCGCGAGAATCTCGAAAGCTTTCCGGACAGCGTCGCCCGCGCATTCTACCGCGATTGGTACCGGCCGGACCTCATGACCGTCGTCGCGGTCGGTGACTTCGATCCGAAGGCGATGGAAGCCGACATCAAGCGGCGCTTCGCACGAATCCCCGCGGTCAAGAAGCCGAGGACCCGCGAGTACGCGCCGGTGCCCGGCCACGAGGACACCTACGTCTCGATCGAGTCGGACAAGGAGTATCCGAACGCGAGCGTCTCGCTGATCTGGTTCAGCGCGCCGAAGCGGGTGCGGACGACATCCGAGTTCCGGCGCGCGCTCGTCAACGGCTTCTACGATCGCATGGTGAACGCCCGACTGAGCGAGATCGGGCAGCGGCCCGACGCGCCGTTCGCCTACGCCGGCACCGGACGCGGCTCGTTCACGCGGACGCGCGATCTGCACCAGCTGTACGCCGCCGTGAAGGGGAGTGACTTCGTGAAAGCGGCCGACGCGCTGCTCGTCGAGGCGGAGCGCGTGCGCCGGTTCGGGTTCACGAAGACCGAGCTCGATCGCGCGCGTACCAACTACCTCCGCGGGCTGGAAGTTCGCTACGCGGAACGGGACAAGACCAACTCGAGCAACTTCGCCAGTCAGTTCGTGTCGAGCGCGCTCAACGACACGCCGATCCTCAACATCGGCGACGAGCAGGCGCTCGGGCAGCGCTTCGCGCCGACGATCACGCTCGAGGAACTGAATGCGCTTGCGCGCGCATCATTCCCCAAGCAGGACCGGGTCGTCATCGTGGCCGCGCCCGACAAGCCGGAGATCAAGCTTCCCGACCGGGCGGCGATGCTCGCCGTGTTCGACCGGCCGGCCGACGCCGGACTCGCGGCGTATGTCGACTCGACCTCCGACGCGCCGCTCGTCGCGACGCCGCCGGCGCCGGGCAAGGTCGTCTCGGAGACCAAGCAGCCCGAGACCGGAATCATCGAGTGGCGCCTCTCCAACGGTGCGAAGGTCCTGCTCAAGCCGAGCGACTACAAGCGCGACGAGGTGCTGTTCGCCGCACAGAGCCCGGGCGGGATCTCGCTGCTTCCCGACACCGTGGTGACACAGGCGGAGCTCGCGAGCACGGCACTGTCTGTCGGCGGGCTCGGCACGTTCAACCAGACCGCGCTGACGAAGCGCCTCACCGGCAAGCGCGCCAACGTGAGCGCGTACATCAGCGACACCGAGCAGGGATTGCAGGGAAGCGCATCGGCGAAGGACATCGAGACGCTCTTCCAGCTCGCGTGGCTGAACTTCACGCAGCCGCGCGCCGATTCGAACGCGTTCGGCGCACTACGCAACCAGGCGCGGTCGGTCCTCGCGAACCAGCGCAACGATCCAGGGTCGATCTTCCGCGACACCGTGACGATGGTGATGTCCGGGTATCATCCGCGCACTCGGCTGTTCACTCCCGAGCTGTTCGATTCGGTGGATGTCCAGCGGTCGCTCGCCATCCATCGCGATCGCTTCGCCGACGCGAGCGCCTTCACCTTCTTCCTCGTCGGCCGCTTCGATCCGGACTCGGTCCGTCCGCTCATCGAGCGGTACATTGCGTCGCTTCCCTCGGTGAAGCGCACGGAGAAGGCCATGGACGTTGGCATCCGCCCGCCCGGCGGCGTCGTCAACAAGACGGTGCACGCCGGCATCGAGCCCAAGGCGCAGAACATGATCGTCTTCACCGGCCCCTGCGAATACGGCATCGAGAACCGCACGGTGATGAGCGCCATGCGCGAGCTGCTCAACATCCGCCTGCGCGAGGTCCTGCGTGAGGACAAGGGCGGCACGTACGGCGCCGGCGTCGGGGCGAACTGCAGCCACATCCCCTACTCGAACTATCGGGTCACCGTGTCGTTCGGCAGCGCCCCCGAGCGCACCGAGGAGCTCACCAAGGAGGTGTTCTCGGTGATCGAGAGCATCAAGCGGGGCGAGGTGAGCGACTCGAACATGACGAAGATCCGCGAGCTGACCATCCGCGGCCACGAGACGGCGCTCAAGCAGAACAACCGCTGGCTCGACGCGATGATGGACGCGGACGAGGACGGCCGGGATCAGCGCGACTTCCTCCGCACTCCCGAGCGCATGCTCAAGGTGACGAAGGAGCAGATCCGCGACGCGGCGCGGCTCTATCTGCGGACCGACCACTACGCGCGGTTCACGTTGCTGCCCGTCGAGGGAGCGAAGGCCGTGGAGGCGGCGAAGCCAGTACCCTGAGCGCGATGCGCGATGCGCATCGCGCGCCTACTCCACCGTGACGGATTTCGCCAGATTTCTCGGCTGATCCACGTTCAGCCCCCGCTTCGCCGCGATGTAGTACGCCAGCAGCTGCAGCGGGATCGCCGCCAGCACCGGGTTCAGCATGTCGATCGTCTCGGGGATGCGGATCTCGTAGTCGATCTTCCCCGCCAGAGATGGCTCCTCGCGGCTCGTCAGCACGATGACCCGCCCGCCGCGCGCCTTCACCTCCTGCACGTTCGACACGACCTTGTCGAACACGGAGTCGTGCGGCGCGATGAACACGACGGGCATGTTCTCGTCGATCAGCGCAATCGGACCGTGCTTCATCTCCGCCGCCGGGTAGCCCTCGGCGTGGATGTAGCTGATCTCCTTCAGCTTGAGCGCACCTTCGAGCGCAATCGGGTAATGCAACCCGCGGCCGAGGAACAGCGCGTTCTCCTTGCGCGCGAATTCCTCCGCCCAGG
>JBJMNN010000102.1:0-20397 GCA_045804245.1 Gemmatimonadaceae bacterium
CCGCGACGAGATCGTCGACGGCGACGTGGCGGTCGGTGACGGGGTGGTCGCGCCGGATGTGCCCGTCGCGCATCTCGATGATGCGGCGTGCGTACTGCGCGACATCGTGCTCGTGCGTAACGAGGATGATCGTGATTCCCTGGGCGTTGAGCTCCTGGAACAGCGCCATCACCTCGATCGACGTGCGGCTGTCGAGGTTGCCCGTGGGCTCGTCGGCGAGGAGCACGGTCGGCTCCGTGACGAGGGCGCGAGCGATGGCGACGCGCTGCTGCTGTCCGCCCGAGAGCATGCTCGGATGGTGATCGAGCCGCTGTCCGAGCCCGACGCGCTCGAGCGCCGCGATGGCGCGCTCACGCGTGTTCTTCACCGGATTGCCGCGCCGGTAGAGCAGGGGCAGCTCGACGTTCTCCACCGCCGACGTGCGCGCCAGGAGGTTGAACCCCTGGAAAACGAAGCCGAGCTTCGCGTTGCGCAGGTCGGCGAGCTGCGGCTTGCTCATCGTCTCGACGGCGACGCCATCGAGTACGTAGTGTCCGCCCGTCGGCACGTCGAGGCAGCCGAGGATGTTGAGCATCGTCGACTTGCCCGAGCCCGACGTGCCCATGATCGCGACCATCTCGCCGGCGTGCACCGTGAGATTCACGCCGCGGAGCGCGTGGACGGCGCTGTCGCCCTGGCCGTAGACGCGGGTGACGTGGTCGAGGGAGATGACGGGGTGGCTCATGGGAAGTAGTCGCGAAGAAGAGTGTGAGTTGGTTGGATCGTGGGTTCGTGGGGTCGTGAACTCGTGAGTTGATCCCACCAGCTCACGATCCCACGAACCAACTCACTAAAAGGGTCCGCCCGGTCCGCGGCGCTGATTGTTCTGCGGCTGCAGCGGGTTCGCGGTCGTGCCGGTCGATGCGGTCGTGCTGGTGCCGGGTTGCGTGGCGCTGATCACGACGCTCGCGCCATCCGTGAGATCGCGTGACGTGATCTGCGTCTTCTGGCCGTCGGAGATGCCGATCTTCACGAAGTGCGGCGTGAGCGTGCCGGTGGCGTCGACGGTCCAGAGCCGCGCCATGCTGCCGGGCTGCGAGCCGGTGGGACGCGGACGACGCGGGGCGTTCGCGCCACCCGGGCCGCCGGGGAAGCCGCCGCCCTGGAAGCCACCGGCGGGCGGACCTCCTGCCGGCTGGCCACCAGCCACCGCGGTCGGCGCCGCGACACTGTCGCCGGCTGGACGATTCCGACGGACGGGCGTGTTCGTCTTCGCGCCTTCCGGCGGCGTGAACCGCAGCGCGGTCGACGGCACGGTGAGCACGTCGTCGGCGCTCGCCGTCACGAGCTTCACGCTCGCCGTCATGCCGGGGAGCAGCTTGCCGTCTTCATTGTTGACGGAGACCACCGCGGTGTAGCTCACGACGTTGTTCAGCGTCGTCGAGTTGAGGCGCACCTGCTCGACCGAACCCGTGAACTGGCGGTCGGGGAACGACTGCACGGTGAACGTGACGGGCTGGCCCGCCTGGATCTTGCCGATGTCGCTCTCGTCGACCGAGGCGAGGATCTGCATGCGCGACAGGTCGTTCGCGATGACGAACAGCTTCGGCGCCGAGAGGCTGGCGGCGACGGTCTGGCCGACGTCCATCGCGCGCTCGACGACGACGCCGTCGATCGGCGAGTAGATGTTCGTGTAGGAGAGGTTCTGCCTGGCGCGCTGCAGGTTGATGCGCGCCGAGGTGAGGCTCGCCTTCGCCTGCGCGTAGTTCGACTGCGCGACGTTGAACTCGGCGTCGGTAGCGATCTGTTGGTCGTGCAGCTTCTTGCTGCGCTCGTACTCGAGCTGCGTCTGCGTCACGACCGCCTCGGCGCGCGCCAGGCCGGCCTGCGCGTCGGCGACCGCCTGCTCCTGCAGGATCGGATCGATCCGCGCGATGAGCTGGCCCTTCTTCACGTGCGAGTTGTAGTCGACGTAGAGGGCGGAGATCTGCCCGGACACCTGCGTGCCGACCTCCACCGTGCGCACGGCGCCGAGGGTGCCGGTGGCGGAGACGGTGGATTTCACGCTGCCCTTCTCGATCTTGCCGAGGCGGTAGCTGGGCGTGGTGCCGGCGTCGGCGCGGTGGTTGAACCAGAGCACGCCGCCGAGGGTGCTGGCCGCCAGCACGGCGGCGGTGACTCGCATCTTGATGGACATGGTTCGCTTCGAGTGAGGGCGCGGTTTGAATGCTTCGGCGCCGCGGGATCAGCGTCGCCTGCATTCAGATTACGGGCGCTCTACTCGGGCGAGGGGTGTCGTGTCACGAACGGCTCGTGCGTGTCACGAACGGCCGATTCGATCGCACGATCGGAGGAGATTCACCACGCGCGACGGGCGTCGGTGCCACGGCGCGGATGCCGCGGGGATCGAGGCGGGCCGCGGCGCTACGAACGGCTTGGGTGCCGACCCCAAAGTCTCTTCTTTCTACGGTTATGGATGGAGAGGGGCGGTGCACCCGTGGTCAGTCGGTTTTTCGCACTCTCGCACGCGCCGCTCAGCGCGAGACGCCCAGCCAGCGCTCCAACGCTTCGCGGCGCGAGCGGCTGACCTTCACGCGGGCGCCGCCCTTGAGCTGTACCTCGTAGTCGCCGCCGGTGCCGCGGTGGAGGGCTTCGACCAGGTCCAGGCGCACGATCATCGAGCGGTGCACGCGCATGAACTTGTTCGGATCGAGGCGATCCTCGAGCGTCTGCATCGCCTCGCGGATGAGGTGGCGGCGGCCGTTGGCGTGGAGCTCGGCGTACGGTCCGCTCTGGACGATGTAGTCGATCTGGTCGACGGGGATCGACTGGACCTTGCCGCGGGATTCGACGGCGAGGCGCTCGAGAAACGCGGATTCGCCGGTTCGCCGGTTCGCCGGTTCGCTCACTGCCGCGGCGGTCGGCGTCTGGAGCACGGCGAGCAACTTCTCGCGGAGCTGGCCGAGTCCCTCCAGCGCCAGGCGGCTTCGGGCGCGCTCGAAGGCGGCTTCGAGGCGCTCGTCGTCGAACGGCTTCACGAGATAATCCACCGCGGCGACGTCGAACGCCTGGACGGCGAACTGGTCGAACGCGGTGACGAAGATCGTCGCCGGCATCGCCTCGGGGCCGATCTCGCGCACGACCTCGACGCCGGTCTTGCCGGGCATCTGCACGTCGAGGAAGACGAGGTCGGGCTTCAGTGCGCGGATCTGCTCGACCGCCTCGATGCCGTTGGCCGCGGTGCCGACGAGCTGGGCGCCGTCGATGCGGGCCAGCGCGTCCTCGATGCGCATCCGGGCGAGCGGCTCGTCGTCGACGACGAGCACGCGCACCGGATCAGACACGCTGCGCCTCCGCCGGGGCCGCCGCCTCGACGAGTCGCGGCGGGTTCGAGGCCCGCGGCTCGATCGATCCACCGACATGGAACGGGAGGCGCACCTCCGCCACCACACCGCGCTCGGCGTCCCGCTCGAGCGTGAACCGCTGCCGCGTGCCGTAAAGCTGCTCCAGCCGCGCCCGCGTGTTACGGATGCCGACGCCGGTACGCGACGTGGGCGACGCGACGACCACGGTCGCCTCACCGGGCGCGTCGTTGATGACGCGCAGCACGAGCGCGTCGCCGTCGCGCACGCCCTCCACGGTCACGCAGCCGCCCTCGGTGCGGCGCTCGACGCCGTGCTTCACCGCGTTCTCGACGAGAGGCTGCAGGATGAACGTCGGCACGAGCGCGTCGAGCACGGCGTCGTCGATGCGGATGTCGACGGTGAGCCGGTCCTGGAAGCGCACCTTCACGATGTCGACGTAGAGATCGAGCAGCGCGAGCTCGCGGCGCAGCGTCACTTCCGGCTCCTGTCCGCCCTCGAAGCTGTGGCGCAGCAGGTCGCCGAGCCGGGCGATCATGCGACGCACGCCACGCGGATCACGCTCGACGAGCGACGCGATGGCGTTGAGGGTGTTGAACAGGAAGTGCGGGTCGAGCTGGCGGCGCAGGGCGTCGAGGCGCGCCTCGGCGAGCTGGCCGGTGAGCTGGATCGCTTGCTCGCGCCGCGAGCGCAGGCGCAGCGAGTACGCGCGCGCGACGCCGACGGCGACGACGCCGAGGGCGAGGACGAGCGAGTTGAAGAACCCGAACCAGAGGCGCACGGCTTCCGGCGGTCCTCCGCCGCGACCCCCGCGTCCGCCGCGTCCACCGGGAAACGGCGTGAACGTCTCGCGCAGCTCGCGGCCGACGAGCCCCAGTAACGCCGCCGACGCGACGGTCACGAGGGCGATGACGAGCAGCCCGACCCAGCGGTCGCGCTGCGAGCGCGGGCTCTCGAGGTCCACCCGCCCGACGAGCGCGAACAGGATGGGCGTGATGATCGTCCAGCACAGCGCCTCGATCGCGGCGACGATGATCCGGCCATTCATCGCCGCCGAGGGTCCGCCCTGATCGAAGATGCGGTTGGCGAGCGTGAGCAGTGCGTAGCCCGCCCAGAAGGCGGCGATGGCGCCGAGCTCGCGCGGCCCCGGCATCAACCGGATATGGCGCGCCTCGCGATACGGCTCGACGGTCGCGGTGCTGAATGTGCCTTCCATAGTGTCGAACGTTGGGCAGAGCCGGGGGCGGGCGCAACGAGCGCCGATGCCGTTCGTGACACTGGGATGCCGTTCGTGACATCGGTCGCCGCGCCGCTGGTCAACGCGAACTCAGGGTCTCTCGACGTCGAGACACGCGCGCCGCCACCCATCAACATCTCGCCCCGTATTCCCCGATTTTTCCTGAAGAACCAAGTCTTTGATGGTCCGGGGCTGAGATCTTTTCCGCGCGAGACCGGCGCTCTCCGGGCGATCCGCTAAATGCGCCTTCTCGTCGTTGGAGCGCCCACTCCGTTTTCGCGTCGTTGACTGTTCCCGAGCCGCGACACCGCTCAGCTTATCGCGTATCACTCCACGTGCACCGGCTGCCGCAGATGCGCAAGAAACCAGTCGCGCGCCAGGGCTGCCACCCGTTCCAACGCGCCGGGCTCCTCGAACAGATGCGTCGCCCCGGGCACGATCTCGAGCCGCACCTCCGCGCGCATCCGGCGGCGCGCCTGCTCGTTGAGCGAGATCACCACGTCGTCGTGCCCGCCGACGATCAGCAGCGTCGGCGCCGACACGAGCGGCAGCGAGTCGTCCGCGAGGTCGGGTCGGCCGCCGCGTGATACGACGGCGCTCACCCGAGTCGGCCGCTGCGCTGCGGCCACCAACGCCGCGCCACCCCCCGTGCTGGCACCGAACACTCCGACTGACAGCTCACGCGTGTCGCGCTGGGCCGCGAGCCAGTCGATCGCGATCACGAGCCGGTCGGCGAGCATCGGGATGTCGAAGCGGTGATGGCGAGTGACGTCGTCGATCTGCTCCTCGCTGGGCGACAGCAGGTCGAGCAGAAGCGTGCCGAGCCCCGCATCGCGGAGTACGCGGGCGACGAATCGGTTGCGAGGGCTGAAGCGGCTGCTGCCGCTGCCGTGTGCGAACAGCACGATGCCGGCGGGTGACGCGGGCAGCCCCAATGTTCCGTCGAGACCGACCTGGCCGACCGGGATGATGATCGTGCGCTCGAGCGAGCCATCGTGGTGCGTGGTCATCCTTCTCTCCAGGGAGCGCGTGCGGTGAGCGCGCGAAGCCGACGAACGCCGCTAGCTCAGCTCCGACAACTCGCGCGTTCCGCGCGCGCGCTCCAGCCAGTCGTGCACTTCGGCGTCGGTCGTCTCGGAGAAATCGTCGTACCACTGGCCGACGGCGCGGAACGGCTCCGGCGTCTCGGCGCAGATGATCTCATCCGCGATGTCACGGAACGCGTCGCAGCTCTCCGGCGCGGCCACCGGGACGGCAACGACGATCCGGGCGGGCGCTTCCTGTCGAAGCGCCGCGACGGCCACGCGCATCGTCGAACCGGTCGCCAGTCCGTCGTCGACGAGAATCACCGTCTTGTCCGTGAGATCGGGGAAGGGCAGGTCGCCACGATATTGTCGCTCGCGCCGCTCCAGCTCGGCGCGTTCCACCGCTGTCACGCGCGCGAGCTCCTCGTCACTCACCCGCGCGACGCGGATGAGGTCGCGGTCGAGCACGCGCACGCTGCCCGTGCTGCTCGCCGCGATGGCGCCCATCGCCAACTCCTCGTGCCAGGGGAGACCGAGCTTTCGCACGACGAACACATCGAGCGGCGCGTGGAGCGCCGATGCAACCTCGAAGCCGACGGGAACTCCGCCACGCGGCAGTGCGAGCACGATCACGTTCGGGCGGCCTTCGTAAGCGCGGAGCTCCGCGGCGAGACGTCGACCGGCATCGAGGCGGTCACGAAAGCGTGTACGCATGATCGGTATCCGCAGCAGACGTCATGCCCAAGCGGGCAAAGGGCACGTGATTCGCGGGAAGTTCGTTGATTGCCCTTCCCACAGTGGAGTCCAGCGGTGAACGACATCATGACCCCCGATCACACTCGAGCCGGGCAGGACCCGGAGTCCGCTGCACCCTCTCAGCCGGCGGGCCGATCCGGCACGCTGGCATTGGTCGCCGCGATCGGAGCGGGAGCGAGCGTGATGTACTTCCTCGATCCCGATCGCGGCCGACGCCGCCGTCATCTCGTCCGAGACAAGCTCGTCCACCAACTGCACGAGGCGCGCGAGACCGTTGAGACAACGGGGCGGGACCTCGCCAACCGATCGCGCGGCGTGGCGGCGAACGTGCGCCACCGGTTCGAAGCGCGCGACGTGGATGAGGCCGCGCTGACCGAGCCGACGTTCGAGCTGCTCCGGGAGCACTGGACGCCGGGAGCGCGTCTGGTGGCGGCGGTGACGGGCGGAGCGCTCGCCGCGAGCGCGTTGCGCGACGACGAGCGCCGCACTCCGCTCTCGACCGCCATGGGCCTGTTGGGAGCGGCTCTGGTCGTCCGCAGCACGACGAACCTGGCATTCGATCGACTGGTCGGTGCCGGCCGTCGGGCGATCGGCGTGCAGAAGGCGATCATCGTCGCAGCGCCGATCGGCGACGTGTTCAATTGGCTGATCGCGTGGGAGCACTGGCCGCGCTGGATGTCGCACGTGCGCGAGGTGAGATCCACCGCCGGCGGCGGCGCCGAGGGCGAGCGCACGCACTGGATCGTCGATGGGCCGGCGGGCACGACCGTCGAATGGGACGCGCTCACCACGCGCTTCGTGCCGCCCGAGCTCATTGCCTGGAGGACGGTCGAGGGTTCGCCCGTCGCGCATGCCGGCACCTTGCGGCTCGTTCCCACGGACGACGGGTTCACGCGCCTCGACGTGCGGATGGCGTACAACCCCATCGCCGGCGCGGCCGGGCATCTCGTCGCCGCACTGTTCCGTCGCGATCCGCGACGTCAACTCGGCGACGATCTGGCGCGGCTCAAGACGACGATCGAGAGCGGCATACCGCCGCGCGACGCCGCCGCGCGTACGGCGTCGCGGGACATCGTGTCCAGTGTCCCGTCGCGTTGAGGCACTATGAGCGGATCACGAGCCGAGGATACGGGGAGATCAGAAACCAGTCGCGAGGCCGCCGAAGAAGACCGCGTCATCGGCGAAGAAGAACGTCAGTCGTCCGAACAGCAACGCCGAACCGCCGAGACGGGGCGTAAAGCCGGCGAAGCGGAACGCTTTCGCGCGGAGGCGCTGCGGATCGTCACCGAGGAGCGGCGTGAGTCGCAGGAATGGCGACGGGTCCAGTCGGAGAGTCTCCGTGATCGACGTCGACATGGGCCGGCACATCGATGCCGAAAAGGAGATCAGCGACAAGACGGACGACTTCGCGCCGACAGACACGATCTACGGTTCGGTGCACACGTCTGGGACGGCGACCAACCGCACGCTGGTCGGGCGCTGGACCTACCAGGACGGCACACTCGTCGACGAGAAGACGGACACCGTGGCGAAGAACGGCGCAGGGCGCACGGTGTTCTACATCTCGAGGCCCGGCGGCCTCGCAGCGGGCAAGTACACCCTCCACGTCCTGGTCGACGGGAAGGAAGTCCGCGCCAAGGAGGTGAAGGTGAAGTAGACGAGATCGGCAGCATCACCGATTCTGGCTCCGTCGTGGCATGACGACTGCCAGCGTACGCTCTGATGCGAATCGCTCTCATCTCGACCCCGTTCGTCGCGGTCCCGCCGCGTCGGTACGGGGGCACCGAACTGGTCGTGCACGAGCTCGCGGAGGGACTCGTCGAGCGAGGTCATGAGGTCGTTCTGTTCGCGACGGGCGACTCGCGCACGAGTGGACAGCTCAGAGCGTTGTACGCCGAGGCGCAGTGGCCGCCTGAAGTCCTCAGGGAGCTGAACCACACCGCGTGGGCGATGCACGAGGTCGCCGAGCACGGGCAGATCGACGTCATCCACTTGCATTCCGCCACGGCGCTGGCGTGCGGGAGATTCGTGCCCCACATCCCGATGGTCTACACGCTGCATCACGAGCGCGACGAGCACCTCTCGGCGTTCTATCGCTACTACGAGGACGTGCAGTACGTCGCGATCTCGGAGAATCAACGTCAGCGGGAAGCGATGCTTCCAAGAGTCGACGTCGTGCACCACGGACTCGATCCGGCGCGATATCAGTGTGCGTCGCGGCCGATCGGCGAGTACGTCTGCTTCATCGGCCGGTTCGCGCGCGTGAAGGGGCCACACACGGCGATCGACGCGGCGGGCCGTGCGGGCGTGCAGATCCGGATCGCCGGCGAAGCGCATCCACCCGACGCCCCGTGGGCCGACGCGGAGCTGCGACGTCGGCTTGCACAGCCACACGTCCGGTACCTGGGTTCGATCGGGCCCGAAGTGAAAGCGCCGCTGCTCTGTCACGCGCGAGCGCTCCTCGCGCCACTCGACTGGGAGGAACCGTTCGGCCTCGTGATGATCGAGGCCATGCTCTCGGGATGTCCCGTCGTCGCCTTCGCGCGCGGAAGCGTCCCCGAGCTCGTCGAAGACGGACGCACGGGACTCATCGCCACGTCGATGGAGCACATGGCCGAGCTCATTCGTCCCAACGGACCGGTGGACCGGATCGATCGCGTCGCGTGTCGCGCCCGCGCCATCGAGCGATTCAGCCGCGATCGGATGGTGTCGGACTACCTGGCGCTGTACGAGCGGGCGCGCGCCAACGCGCAGCATCGGCCCGCCTCGACCGACGGCTGCTCGACCGAACCGACGGACTCGAGCGAACCAGCGGTGGGGATCGCCTGAGATGACGCAAGCAGTGAGACCCGGAGCAGTCATCGAGACGCCCTCCGTCTCGATGGCCGACGCGGTGGGATATGGTGCCGTCCCCTGCGACCGCGAGGCCGCCACCACGAGCACGGTCGGTCTGAAGCACGATCGGCTCTTCCTCATCGTCGATCGGCACGGCAACATCACGCCGCCGGGCAACTGCGCGCTCGGGCTGTTCGACGAGGACACGCGCCTCCTCAGTGAGTACGAGCTGCGCCTCGCGGGCACGCCACCGGCGTATCTGTCGTCGGAGATCATCCAGCCGTACAGCGCGCAGATCGATCTGGCGGTCACCGACCACGCGTTCGGCGGCAGCTCGTGGGACCCCAAGCACGCCGTCTACATCCTGCGCGAGCTCGTGCTCGACGACGTGTTCGTCGAGCGACTCACGCTGACGAACTACCTCGTGCGTCCGATCGACTACTGGGTCGAGCTGGACCTCGGGTGTGACTTCGCGGACATCTTCGAAGTGCGCGGCTGGAGGCGTGACGGGCGCGGCGAGTTCTTCGCGCCACTGGTGACTCGCGACGCGATCCGCTTCAGCTATCGGGGCCGCGACGGCGCGCTGATCGAGAGCGAGGTTCGGTTCCGCAATGCACCGGACCAGATCGACCGACGCAAGGCGCGGTGGGCGTTCCGGCTCGCGCCCGGTCATCCGGTGCAGCTCGAGTGGGAGATCGGCGCTCCGCGGAGGAAAGCCGGACGAGCTTCATCGCCGAGCCCGTCGCTCGAGCATCGGCGCCGCCGGCTTGCCGCCGGCTATGATCGGTGGCGTGACGAGTGCTCGCGATGGACGAGCGACCTCGAGGTGTTCGACTCGACGATCCGACGCGCCGTCGACGATCTGCGCTCGCTCTACGTCGACGCGGACGGCGAAACCGTGATCTCGGCCGGCATCCCCTGGTACTCGACCGTGTTCGGCCGCGATTCGATCATCACGTCGATGGAGACGCTGGCGGTCAACCAGCGCATCGCCATCGACACGCTCCGCTATCTCGCCCGGCATCAGGGCGTTCGCGAGAACGCCTACACGGAGGAGCAGCCCGGCAAGATCATGCACGAGCTCCGGCGCGGCGAGATGGCGCGAAGCGGCGAGATCCCGCATGTCCCCTACTACGGAACGATCGACGCGACGCCGCTGTGGCTCGTGCTGCTCCACGAGACTTGGCGTTGGACCGGGAACACCGAGCTCGTACGCGAGCTGCTCCCGAACGCACGCCGCGCGCTCGAGTGGATCGATCGATATGGGGATCTCGACGGCGACGGCTTCGTGGAATACACCCGCACGTCGGATCGCGGACTCGTGAACCAGGGGTGGAAGGACTCGGGTGACGGCGTGCCCTTTCCCGACGGCCGCCTCCCCGATCCGCCGATCGCGTTGGTGGAGGTGCAGGGATACGTCTACGACGCGAAAGCTCGCGCGGCAGCGCTCTTCGATGCGATCGGAGAGACGGAGACAGCGGCGCGACTCCGGCAGGAGGCAGCAGTGCTCCGGCAACGCGTCGTCGACCGCTTCTGGCTCGAGGAGCTCGGGACGTTCGCGCTCGCGCTCGATGGCGAGAAGCGGCCGATGCCGACCGTCACCTCCAACGCCGGTCACCTGCTCTGGAGCAGGCTACCGGACGCCGCGTACGCGCGCCGCGTCGCGTCCACGCTGCTCGCGCCCGACATGTTCTGCGGCTGGGGGATCCGCACGTTGAGCGCGCGGCATCCGGTGTTCAACCCGATGAGCTATCACGACGGCTCGGTGTGGCCGCACGACAACGCGCTGATCGTCATGGGTCTGTCGCACTACGGGCTCGGCGCCAACGCGCTGCCGGTGATCGGCGCAGCCCACGCCGCCGCGGCCACCGACCACGAGAACCGTCTGCCCGAGCTGTATTGCGGCATGGATCGCTACGATGCGACGCGGCCGGTGCTCTATCCGGTCAGCTGCTCGCCGCAGGCGTGGGCGAGCGGCGCGCTGTTCCTGATGTTGCAGGGCGTGCTCGGGATCCTGCCCGACGCCGGCGCTGGAGCGCTTCACATCAGGAACCCGGTCCTGCCGGCCTTCCTCGAAGAGCTGACGATCGCCGATCTCGCCGTGGGCGACGCGCGCGTCTCGATCCATTTCGCGCGGCGCGCCAGCCGAACGCTGGTCAACGTGCTGGCGCTCGAAGTGAACACCCAACCGCTGCAGGTGCGCATCGAGCTGGGCTGACGCCGACGTCAGAACTCGATCTGCGCCCCGAGCTCCACCACACGATTGCTCGGCAGCCCGAAGAAGTGCGCCGCCGACTGCGCGTTCCTCGACATCAGCACGAACAGCTTCTTCCGCCACCTCGCCATCTTCGCCGGCCCCTCCGGGATGAGCTGCTCGCGACCGAGGTAATAGCTCGTCTCCATCGTCTTCGTGCGCAGGCCGTGCTCGGCGCCGAGGTTCAGCAGCTCGGGGACGTCGGGCGTCTCCATGAACCCGGAGCGCACCACGACGCGGAAGAAGCCCTGCCCGAGCGGCTTCACCGTGACGCGCTCCTCTCCCTCGACGTACGGCACGTCGGCCGGCTTCACCGAGAGCAGCACCACCTGCTCGTGCAGCGCCTTGTTGTGCTTGAGGTGATGCAGCAGCACCACCGACGCGCCTTCGGCGTCGCTCGTCAGGAACACCGCGGTGCCCGCGACGCGCGGCGGCGGATGGCGCTCGATCTCGCCGAGCAGCAGCTCGATCGGCAGGCTCCGGCTCCGCATGATCTCGTACAGCGCCTCGCGCCCCAGCTTCCACGTCGTCATCAGCGTCAGCACGCCGAGCGCGATGGCGAGCGGCACCCATCCGCCCTGAATGATCTTCAGCGCGTTCGCGCCGAGGAAGGCGAAGTCGAACACGAAGAAGAACGCCGCCAGCGCGACGACGCGCCACAGCGGCCACCCCCACCGCGTCCGCGCCACCACCGCGAAGAGCAGTGTCGTGATCGACATCGTTCCCGTCACCGCGATGCCGTACGCCGCGCCGAGCGCGCTCGACGACTTGAACCCCGCGACGATGAGCAGCGTGCCGACCATCAGCAGCTTGTTGATCTGCGGCACGTAGATCTGGCCGTGCTCGCGCGCGCTCGTGTGCACGATGGTGGTGCGCGGCGAGAAGCCGAGCTGCACGGCCTGCTGCGCGAGCGAGAACACGCCGGAGATCAGCGCCTGCGACGCGACGATCGCCGCCAGCGTGGCGATGAGGAGCAGCGGATACAGCGCCCAGCGCGGCGCGAGCAGATAGAAGGGGTTCGCCACGGCCTGCGGGACTCGCAGGAGCAGCGCTCCCTGGCCGAAGTAGTTGAGCAGCAGCGCCGGAAGCACGAGGGAGAAGAACGCGAGCTTGATCGGCCGACGGCCGAAGTGGCCCATGTCCGCGTACAGCGCTTCGGCTCCCGTCACAGCCAGGAACACCGCGCCGAGCGCGACGAAACCGGCGAATCCGTGGGCCGAGAAGAAGCGCGCCGCGTACAACGGATTGATCGCGGCGATGATGCGCGGCGCGCGCAGGATCTCGAGCAGTCCGAGCACGCCGATGACGAGGAACCAGAGGAGCGTGATCGGGCCGAACGCGCGGCCGACCTTCGCCGTGCCGAGCCGCTGCAGCATGAACAGCAGCAGCAGGATCCCCATCGTGATCGGAACGACGAAGTGCGAGAACGCCGGCGTCGCGATCTCCATTCCCTCCACCGCGCCGAGCACCGAGATCGCGGGCGTGATGATGCCGTCGCCGAAGAGCAGGGCGGTGCCGAAGACGCCGAGGATGATGAACAGCCTGCGGCGCTGCCGGTCGTTCGTGCGATGCTGCCGCTGGAGCACGAGCGCGAGCAGCGCGAGCACACCGCCTTCGCCGTGATTGTCCGCCCGCAGGATGAAGACGAGATACTTCACCACCACGACGAGCATGATCGACCAGAACACGAGCGACAGGATGCCGTAGACGTTCACGACCGACGGCGCGAGGCCGTGCGAGGCGCCGAACGCTTCCTTCATCGTATAGAGCGGGCTCGTGCCGATGTCGCCGTACACCACGCCGAGCGCGGTGAGGGTCAGGATGGCGAGCCGTCGTCCGGCCGGAGTGGCGACGGCGGCGTGATGCTCGTCGGGAGCGTCCGGCCCGGTGTAGGGAGGGCCGCCGTGCCGGCGGTCGACGGCCGGGGGCGCGACGGAGACGATCGAGTCGCGCGACGAATAGAACGCTGGATCGGACATGGTGCGGCGGTCGGGGCTCCCGGAGCGCGAAGGCGCGCAAGCTAGCCTAGCACGCGTCCCGCAAAGACCGCACAAAGGAGCATGCGCGGCTCACAAAGATTTCACAAAGATGCGGGCTGAGCGCCTTCGGGCGAGCTCTCTCCCACGCTCGCGGCGGGAAGCCGCAGCTCGAAGACGCTCCCGCCCCCGTCGCGCGGCGCGTAGCGGACGGTGCCGCCCTGCGCCTCGGCCATCCGTCGCGCGATCGAGAGGCCGAGGCCGGCGCCGCCTCCACTGTCGAACTTTCCCCCAGGGCGATAAAACGGCTCGAAGATCCGCTCCTCCTCGCCGGGCGGGACGCCGGGCCCGCGATCCGCGACCGCGATGCGGATCTCGTCGCCGCGACGCTCGGCACCGAGGTCGATCGTCGCGCCGTCCGGAGAGAACTTCGCCGCGTTCTCGAGCAGGTTCACGACGATCCGCAGCGCGTGCACGAAGTCGAACCGACCGACGAGCAGCGGCTCACCCGCGTCGACGTCTACGTGGAGACTGTGCTCGCGCAGCGTGCCCGACACTCGCTGGAGCGCCGCGCCGAACAGGTCCTCCACCGCGTTGTCCTCCGGCGACACCGTGAACGAGCCCGCGTTCAGCCGCGAGAGGTCGAGCAGATCGGCGACGAAGCGGTTCAACCGATCCGCCTCGTCCTCGATCGTCGCCGCGCGGTCGTCTCCCTCCCTCCGCAGATCGTGCGCGAGCGCCTTGATCGTCGTCAGCGGCGTGCGCAGGTCGTGGGACACGGAGGCGAGCAGCGCATTCTTGAGCTCGTCGGCCTCGCGCAGCGCCTGTGCGTGCTCCGCCTCGCGCTCGAGCCGCAGCCGCTCGACGCCGAGCGCCGCGTAGTACGACAGCGCGACGAGGAAGCGCGCCTGCGCGTGATCGATCACGATCGGCTCGTCGCCCGCGAGGCGCAGCACGCCAACGGTGCGATCACGCACGCGCAGTGGAAGCAGCAGCGCGCGCGCGCCACGCACGTCCAGGCCGAGCGGGCCGCTCGTTTCGACGTCGTCGGCGCTCACGCGCACGCCGCCGTCCATGCGCTCCAGCGCGGAACGCCCGCTCCCCGCCACCCACTCCACGAGCTGGGTGCCGCCCATGCGCAGCGCGTATGGGCCCGCCGGCTCGGCCGCTTCGCTCGCCGGCCGTGGGGCGCCGGCCGCGGCGACGAGCATCATGCCATCGGTGCTGCGCGGCACGAAGATCTCCCCGCTCGCGACGTGCAGCGTCGTACGCATCACCTCGGCGATCGCCGTCAGCGCGTCCTCGGCGCGTCCGGCGTTGAGCGCCTCGGCGCCGACGGCGGAGAGCCGGTCCACCTCGGCCGTGCGCTGGCGCGCCAGCGCGGCGTCGGCGCGTGCGCGAGCCAGCAGCTGCGCGGCGACGATACCCGTGACGAGGAAGGCGACCAGCACGATCCAGTCGAGCGGTTGCGCGACGACGAGCGAGTGGTAGGGCGGCAGGAAGAAGAAGTTGAAGCAGACGAAGGCGACCACCGACAGCCCGACGCCGATGCGCCGTCCCGTGCTCGCGCCCGCGCCCAGCACGACGAGCAGATAGCCGAGCGCGATGTGCGCCTTGTCGAGGCTCGCGCGGACCGTGAGCATCGCGACCGTCACCACGCCGAGCACGCCCAACCAGAGCAGGAAGGACGTGAGGTCGAACCGCCGCTCGTCGTCCTGCGCTTGGGTCGCGACCGGCAGCATCAGCGGGCTCACTGGCTACCGGCCAAGCTCGAATCGATACCCGACGCCGGGCTCCGTGATGATGAGCGCGGGCCGCACCGGGTCGCGCTCCAGCTTGCGGCGCACGCTCGCGACGTGGACGCGCAGGTTCTGCTGCGCGTCGCCGTGCGGCCGGCCCCACACGCGGGTGTAGAGTTGCGCGTGCGTCAGCGTGCGACCCGCGTTCGTGGCGAGCACGCGGAGCAGCTCCCACTCGATCGGCGTGAGGTGCACCGCCGCCCCATCGCGCGAGACGATCCGGCGGGTCAGGTCGATCACGATGCCGTCGGCCTCGACACGTGCGTCGCCCGAGCCCGCGGCCGAGAGCGCGGCGCGCCGCAGGTGCGACCGGATGCGCGCCTGGAGCTCGATCGTGCTGAACGGCTTCGTCACGTAGTCGTCCGCGCCGAGGTCGAGCAGCGCGGCCTTCTCCGTATCGGAATGGCGCGCCGAGAGGACGACGATCGGCACCGCGGACCAGCCGCGGATGTCGCGGCAGACGTCGGCGCCCGGCATGTCGGGGAGCCCGAGGTCGAGGACGATGAGCTCGGGGCGCTCGGCCGCCGCCAGGTCGAGCCCCTCGCGCCCCGACGCCGCCTCGAGCACCCGGGCGTTGTCCGCTTCGAGCGCGCGCCGGACGACCCGCCGGATCTGCGGCTCGTCGTCGATCACGAGCATGGTCGGGGCGGTCGGCGTGGCGGGCATGTCAAAGGATGGTCCTGCGGCTCCCGGGTGGGAAGTCGGCCGATCGGCCCTGCCGCCCTTCCGCGCGGAATGCACCGGGAATAATTCATCGGTTCCCACCGTCAGCGCCGTCGAGACCTACCCCACCTCGGGTCTCCGAAGAGCCGCTAGCAGTCGCGTCCCCCCCAACGCACGCGGTGCGATGATCCTGCTCGCCCATCCGTACTTCCTTCGCGACGACGCGAAGCAGCTCGAGCGGATGAAGCCCTATCCGCCCCTCGCCACACTCCTCTGCGCCGCCGTGGTGCGGGAGCAGGGACACGAGGTGACGCTGTTCGACGCGATGCTGGCCGACGGCCTGGACGCCTTCCGCGCCTCGCTCGCCGCCAGCCGTCCGGGCATCGTCGCCATCGTCGAGGACAGCTTCAACTACGTCACCAAGATGTGTACGGTGCGGCTGCGCGAGGCGACGCTCGAGATGATCGCCGCGGCGCGAGCCAGCGGATGCCGGGTGGCGGTGCACGGCTCGGACGCGACTGATCACCCGGCACGCTACCTCGACGCCGGCGCCGACGCGGTGCTCCTGGGAGAGGCAGAGGGGACGCTGGCGGACCTCGTCGCGGCGTGGGCCGCCGGGGCAGAAGCACCGCTCACGTCGGTCGCCGGTCTCGCGCTGCGTGGCGACGACGGCGGAGTCGACATCACGCCTCCTCGATCGGGCACTCGCGACCTCGACGCGCTTCCCCTCCCGGCATGGGATCTCGTGGATGCCGGTGCGTATCAGAACGCCTGGCGCAGGGCCCATGGCCGCACGTCGTGGAACGTCGTGACCTCGCGGGGCTGCCCGTACGGCTGCAACTGGTGCGCGAAGCCCGTGTTCGGCCGACGCTACTCGCAGCGGTCGCCGGCGGCGGTGGCCGAGGAGCTCCGGCGCCTGAAGCTCGAGATCGCCCCCGACCACGTGTGGTTCGCCGACGACCTGTTCGGCCTCACCGCGCGCTGGATCGGGGCGTTCGCCGAGGAGATCCGGGCGCGCGACGCGCGCATTCCGTTCATGATCCAGTGCCGCGCCGACCTCATCTCCCTCGCGGTCGCGCGTGCGCTGGCGGACGCGGGCTGCGAGGAGGTCTGGATGGGTGTCGAGTCGGGGTCGCAGCGCATCCTCGACGCCATGGAGAAGGGCACGACGGTCGACGAGGTGCGCGCCGCCACACGCGCGCTCAAGGCGCACGGCATCCGCGCCTGCTGGTTCCTGCAGCTCGGCTATCCGGGCGAGCAGTGGGACGACGTGGTCGCCACGCGCGATCTGGTGCGCGGCGAGCGGCCGCACGACGTCGGCGTCTCGGTCGCCTATCCGCTTCCCGGAACGAAGTTCCACGCCGCGGTGCGCGGCCAGCTCGGCGCGCGCAGGAACTGGGAGGACACGGGGGACCTCGCGATGCTCTTCCAGGGGACGTACACGACCCTCTTCTACCGGCGGATCCGCAACGCACTGCACGCCGAAGCGCTCGGCGTCGACGACGAGCTCTGGTTCGGGCTCGGCGAGGAGGAATCATCGCACCGCTCGCATGCGCCGACGGAGATCGCCGATGCGACCGGCTGACGCGTTGCGCCAGCCGGTCGCGCTCTCTCCGGCGCTCCAGGCGTTCGACGCCGTCGCCGCACGGTTCGACACGCGCTTCGGCGGCTGGCGCAGCGTCGCGGCGCAGCGCCGCGAGGTGCGCGCGCTGCTCGGCCGCGCCTTCCCTCGGGGCACGCGGGTGCTCGAGATCGGTGGCGGCACGGGCGAGGACGCGCGCTGGCTCGCCGCGCGCGGCCGCGAGGTGCTGCTCACCGATGGCGCGCCGTCGATGGTGCGCATCGCCCGCGAGAAGCTTCGGTCGCAGCGCGGGCCGGAGCCTCGCGTCGTCTCCGCCGAAGGGCTCGGCGAGCTCGCCGACGAGCGTGAGCTGGCCGGCGTCGCACCGTTCGACGGCGCGTTCTCCAACTTCGCGGCGCTCAACTGCGTAGACAGGATGGACGCCGTCGCGACGGGGCTCGCGCGGCTGCTGCGGCCCGGCGCGCCGGCGCTGCTCGTGCTCTTCGGGACGCTCTGCCCTGGCGAGCTGGTGGTGCAGCTCGTGCGCGGCGACGCAGGCGCGGCGACGCGGCGTCGCGAACGAGGACCGGTGACCGCGCGGCTCGGCGGGCGCGACTTCACCGTACGGTATCACCGGGCCGCCGAGCTGCAGCGCGTGATGTCACCGTGGTTCAGACTGCGCCGACGAGTCGGGATCGGCGTGTTCGTCCCGCCCAGCGCGGCGGAGCCATGGATCTCGGAGCATCCGGCGCTGGTACGAACATTGGAGGCGATGGATCGCGTGGCGTCGCGTGCGCTCGCGCCGCTGGGGGATCACGTGCTGTACTGGTTCGAGCGCACTTCCACACCCGCGCTCCGGTAGGCGCCGATGCGACGCCCGGTGGGGTGTGGGGGGTGGGGAGTTCACGACTTCGGGATACTGCTGCCTCCCGAGCGGGTTCGCCTTCACCCCCCACTCCCCACTCCCCCTCGAGTTCCGACGTCAGGCCTCGCGCGCGGTGGCGCATGACGATGACCGCGCCCGATGTCCACCGTCGTTTCCGCCTCGACTACGCCGACCACCGCGCCTCCGAAGGTCGCGCCGCGCTCGACGCGCGGACGCTGCCCTATGTGACGAATGGTCCGCTGGCGCGACAGTGGTCGGTGCGGGCCCGCAGCTGGGAGGCGTTCGAGCGGCGGGTGCTGCGGCTGGCCCAGCGGCGCGCCGACGTTCGTGCCGCGGGTCCGCTCCGCGTGCTCGACCTCGGCGCGGGAAACGGCTGGCTGGCGCACCGCGCCGCCGTCGCCGGCGCGGAGGCGCTCGCGCTCGACGTGCGCGCCGATCGGGTGGACGGACTCGGCGCCACGCCGGCCGGATCGCCGACCGAGCGTGTCGTCGCGTCGTTCGACGCGATCCCGCTGGCCGCCGACGAGTTCGACGTCGTCGTGTTCAACGCCGCGCTGCACTACGCCGAGGATCTCGGCGCGGCGCTGCGCGAAGCACGACGCGTCGCGCGGGTCGGCGCGCGCATCGTCGTCCTCGACTCGCCGTTCTACCGCACCGCCGGGCAGGGTGAGGCGATGGTGCGCGAGAAGCGCCACGACGCCGAGCGCAGATTCGGTGCGCGCGCGAGCTCGCTGCTCGCGCTCGCGTTCGTCGAGTACCTCACGCCGCAGCGTCTCGCCGACGCGTCGCGCGACGCGCGGCTCGGTCCGTGGCGCCGCCACCGGGTGCGCTATCCACTCTGGTACGAGCTGCGCGGAGTGCGCGCGCTCGTGCGTGGCGAGCGCACGCCGTCACGATTCGACCTCTGGGAGTCCGTCGCCACATGATCGTCCTCGTGAACCCTCGCGCCACACGCCCGAAGAACCGCCGCTTCCCGCTCTCCGTGATGTCGGTGGGTGCGGCGCTCCCCGACCACGTGTCGTGGGAGATCGTCGACGGCAACAAGCCGGGCGGCGATCCGCTCGCCGAGATCGTGGCGCACGTCGAGCGCCAGCGTGGCGGCGCGGACCCCGTGCGCATCGTCGCGTTCAGCGTGATGCCCGGCCCGCAGCTCGTCAACGCGGTGCCGCTCACTCGCGCGCTCAGGGCGCGTCATCCGGAGCTGCAGATCGTGTGGGGGGGCAACTTCCCCAGTCTGTATCCCGCGCCCGTGCTCGCGGCGCCGTACGTCGACTGGGTCGTGCGCGGCCAGGGTGAGCACACGTTCCTCGAGCTGCTCCAGGTGCTCGATGGCGCGCGCGACCCGCACGACGTCCCTGGTCTCTGCTTCCGTGAGCGCGACGGCTCGCACCACATCGGCGTCGAGCGGCGATGGATCGGGCCCGACGAGCTGCCCGGGCCGCCTTATCACAAGATCGACATCGCCGACTACCTGCACCCGACCTTCCTCGGTCGGCGCTCGGGGGTGTATCAGGCGTCGATCGGGTGCCCGCACGGGTGCAAGTTCTGCGGCGTCATCTCGGTCTACGGCCGGAAGGAGCGACTGGCATCGCCCGCGCGCACGGCGGAGCACCTCGGCTGGCTCGCGCGCGAGCACGGCATGGACTCCGTGCACTTCTACGACAACAACACGTTCGTGAGCGAGGATCAAGCGCGCGACTTCGCCGATCATCTCGCGCCGCTCGGCGTACGCTGGTGGTGCGAGGCGCGCGTCGACGTGCAGTCGCGCTTCTCCGACGACACGTGGCGCCGGCTCGCGCGCGCCGGACTGGCGATGGTGTTCTGCGGCGCCGAATCGGGATCCGACGAGGTGCTGAAGAAGATGGGGAAGGGAACGACGACGGCGCAGATCCTCGAAGTCGCCGCGCGCACGCGCGAGCACGCGATCATCCCCGAGTTCTCCTTCGTGTTCGGGGATCCGCAGGATCCCGAGCGCGAGATCGACCGCACGCTCGCGTTCATCCGCCGGCTCAAGGGGGTGAACCCCGACATGGAGCTGATCAGCTACTTCTACACGCCCACGCC
>JBJMNN010000103.1:0-13267 GCA_045804245.1 Gemmatimonadaceae bacterium
ACACACTTTAACAACAAGAACCACTTCCGAAAAGACTCGACGCTGCGCGAGATGGTGCGGGTCGGCATGCGATCGCTCGTCGTCGCGGTGCTCGGCGTGATCGCGCCATGGGTGCTGGGGTTCCTCGTTGGGCGCATCCTGCTGCCCGACCACAGCGTCTACGTGCACGTCTTCCTCGGCGCGACGCTCACGGCCACGAGCGTGGGGATCACGGCACGCGTGCTGAAGGACCTCGGCCACGCGCAGACGCTCGAGGCGCGGATCATCCTCGGTGCGGCGGTGATCGACGACGTGATCGGGCTCGTCATCCTTGCTGTCGTCGGCAGCATCATCTCGGCCGCCGATCACGGCACCCAGCTCTCGCTCGGCGCGGCGATGCTCGTGCTCGCGAAAGCGCTCGCCTTCCTCTTCGGGGCCTTCTCGATCGGCGCGCTCTCGTCCCCGCGCGTCTTCTCCGTCGCGGCACGGCTGCCGGGCCGGGGAACGCTGCTCACGACGGCGCTGGCGTTCTGCTTCCTTCTCTCCGCGCTCGCATCGCTGATCGGCCTCGCACCGATCGTCGGCGCCTATGCGGCGGGGCTGATCCTCGAGGAAACGCACTACACGGACTTCGCCGACAAGGGAGAGCATCGGCTCGAGGAGCTCGTGCGGCCGATCTCCGTCTTCCTCGTGCCGGTGTTCTTCGTCCTGATGGGGATGCGCGTCGAGCTCGGCGCGTTCCTGCAGCCCGGTGTGCTCGGGCTGGCCGCGCTGCTCACCGTCGTGGCGATCGCCGGCAAGCAGATCTGCGCGCTCGGAGGCATCGGTGCGCCGGTGGATCGCACGGCGATCGGCATCGGGATGATTCCGCGCGGCGAGGTCGGGCTGATCTTCGCCAACATCGGACTGGGCCTCACCGTGCGCGGCGAGCGCGTGGTGGACGAGCGCATCTTCGCGGCGGTCGTCGTCGCGGTGATGATGACGACGCTCGTCACGCCACCCGCCCTCAAGTGGCGCCTCACCCGCGCAGCGCGGCTCCGCGCCGACAGCGACGCGGCGCGGGCTCCTGCCGGCTAGGGCTGGTCGGCGAGCTCTCGGCCCGCGGCGAAGTCGTACAGCGTGACGCGGCGCAGATAGTAGTATGACGTCCAGTAGCTGCGGAGCGCCTGCACGTACGCCAGGACGGCGGCATCCTTCTCATTCTGCGCGAGGTAGAGCGCGTCGTTCGCGATCTTGCCGATGATGTAGCGGTTGCGTGCCACCTCGAACTGCTTGCTGGCCACGGTGTCGGCCTTCGCCGCGAGCACGACGGTCCGTTGCGCCTGCTGGAGCTGGAGCGCCGAGAATCGGGCGTCCTCGGCGAGCGCGTCGCGCCGGATCTTGCTTCGTGTGACGACGCCCTGGTTGGTGGACTTCGCCGCCTCGACTGCCGCGTGTCCGGCGCCCCACTGAACCATCGGCAGATTCACCCCCACCGACAGTTGCTGGCGCCCGAGTGGACTCGCATACGACTGACCGAACGCCGACGCCGTCTGGTTGAAGCCGACGCTTGCCGCGACGGTGGCGGTGAATCGGTTGTCGGCGCGAGCGCGGTTGATGCCGTACCGAGACTGCACCTCGTCGAGCTCGTTCTGCTGGATCGCGCTCGAATTGCGCAGCGCCTCACGCTCGGCGACGTCCGGGTCGGCGTTGACGATCGGGATCGAATCGGGCGTGACGATCTCGAGCGCCTGTCCCCCGGGGTAGGCGATCTGTCGGCGAAGCGTCGCTTCGGCGCGGGCGCGAGCCACGCGGGCATCCTCCGCCGCAGCGCGCGCGCGGAGCAGGGCGAGCTCGGTCTTCAGCAGGTCGTTCTCGCCGATCTTGCCGACCTCGAACCGCCCCTTGTTCAGCGTGAACAGCGTGTCGTTGATCGCGACGTTGCTCGACGCATTGCGTAGAGTCACCTGCTGCGCGTAGAGGTTGAAGAACGCGTCGGCCGTGGCGCGCGCGACGTCCTCGCGCGCCTCGAGATACGCCTGCTCGGCGACGTGTGCGTCGAGGTTCTGGATGCGCTTGTCCCAGACGATCTGGCGAGGCTTGAACAGGTCCTGCTCGAGCTTGACGAGGATGGGTGACGTCTGATAGATGCGTGAATTCCTGCTTCCGAACTCGTCGATGCGGCTGACCTGCGTGCCGACGCTTACCCGTCCGCCGGTGAGCGGGATCTCCTGACTGAATCCGAGGCCGAGTGATGAGCGGTTGTTCGCCTGGCTGATGAACTGCGTCGAGCCGTCGGGGAGATCGATCGGGTTGATCGCGCGGTTCAGGTTCGCGGCTTCTCCTGAGAGGAGGAGCTGCGGCAGCAGGCGCGCGTTGAAGGCGGCGTCCCTGTAGTGCGCGGCGTCGCGGGTGCTTCGGGCGACCTGCGCCTGGGGCCCCTGCTGTTGCGCGCGCTCGATCGCCTCCTGCAGGGTCAGCGTGGTCGTCGCCGCCGACTGGGCATGCACGCCGGATGCGAGTGCGACGAGCAACGGCGCGAGAAAGTATGGAGCTCGCATGGACACCTTCGGATGAGCCGCGCCCGGGCGGGCGCGACGGTTCTATTCGTAGCGCAGGCAGACGATCGGGTCCTGCTTCGCCGCGTTGGACGCGGGGACGATCCCGAACACGAGTCCGACCGCCACCGACACGCCGAACGCCAGCGCGACGGAGAGCGGAGACACGATCGTGCTGATGTGCGCCAGCCGCTCGATCGCCGAGGCGAACACCACGCCGAGGATGATGCCGGCCACGCCGCCGGCGACACTGATCATCACCGCTTCGGCGAGGAACTGCGCCATGATCTCGCCCTGGGTCGCCCCCATCGCGCGACGCACGCCGATCTCCTTGATGCGTTCGAGGATCGAGGCGAGCATGATGTTCATGATCCCGATCCCGCCGACGACGAGCGAGATCGACGCGATGGCGCCGAGCACGATGTTGAAGATCGTCTTGGTCCGCTGCTCTTGCTTCAGCAGCAGCTCCGGCACGCTGATCTCGAAGTCGGTGACGTCGTTGTGCCGCCGCTGGAGCATCCGGCGCACGACCTCGGCGACCGCGGTCACGTCGGTGGAGCGGGCGACCTGCACGACCACCTTGTCCAGCTGGTGGTAGTTCTTCTTCTCGGTGCGCTGATCCTCGGTCTCCGACGAGTCGGCAGAGTTGTCCTGCTTCGACGCGACCTCGATGTCGCTCTGCGTCACCTCGCTGCGATTGCGGAACCGCAGCAGCATCGTGGGCAGCGGGACGTACACGTCCATGTCGGCATCGCGGATGCCGAGCCGCTTCGCCGACTCGGTCGAGACCTTGCGATCCTCGAGCACGCCGACGATGGAGAGCCACTGGGAACCCAGCTTCACCGTATGGCCGATCGGGTCCTGGGTAGTGAAGAAGCGCGACTTCACTCCCTGGCCGATGATCGCGACCGGCGCGGCGTTCATGAAGTGCGGCGCGACGAATCCACCTCCCTCACCGATGCGGAGGTTCATCACGCGGAAGTAGCTCGAGTCCACCCCGACCACCTTTCCCGAGCGGTGGTGCCCTTCGCGCGTGATCACGCTGTTGACGACCACCTCACCGCTCGTCGCGGCGACAGCCGGAATGGTGCGCCCGATCGCCTGGGCGTCGAGATACGAGAGGCCGGGAGAGAACTTCTTCGACTGTTTCTTCCCGTCGTCCTTTTCGACCTTGCCTTCCTTCTGTTCCACGATCGGCGTGACGACGATATTGTTGGCGCCGAGCAGCTTCATCTGCGCGAGGATCTCCTGCTCGGCGCCGTTGCCGATCGCCAGCATGGCGATCACCGAGGCGACGCCGAAGAGGATGCCGAGCGAGGTGAGACTCGCGCGGAGCTTGTTGTGGACGACGGCCTCCGCCGCGATCCCGCCGCTGAACACGACGTGCGCGGCCAGCGCCCGCAGCCGCGATGGCAGTGCGGTCGCGGCGAGCGGAACGGCGGTCATCGCTCAGGCCTTCGCTTTCGGCGCGGGCGCGGCGGTACCAGCGGCCGGCGGTATCGGTGTCGGCGGTGCCGGCGCCTTCGACGGCATCTTCACGCTGTTCGCCGTGTCGCCACCGGCAATGGGGGCCGTCGTCGGCATGAGACCCGGGATCTTCGACGTCTCGATCCCCGACCGCTCGGTGGGCGGCGTGAGCAGCACGCGGTCGCCCGCCTCGACGCCGCGGCGGACCACGATCTCGTTGTCGTTCATCGCCCCCGTCTCGACCATCTGCTTCACGGTGCCCCGGCCGCTCTTCTTGAACACGTACGAGAACCCTGCCTCGGTCACGACCGCCTCGAGCGGGACGGACAGCACGTTCTTGATCGATGCCGTCTCGATCGCGTTCGACGTCGTCATCCCCGGCCGCAGCGTGGTGTCAGGCGTGGCGATCTCGATCTTCACCTCGAACACCTTCGAGTCCTGATTGGGTCGCTGCTCCCCGACGTTGGCGATGTGCGTCACCGCGCCGGAGAGCTTCTTGGTGGGATCGGCGTCGAGCGAGATCTGCACCTTCTGGCCGAGCGCCAGCTTCCGGACGTCGACCTCGTTCACGTAGGTCTCCGACTCCATCTGGGTGAGGTCCGGGAGCGTGGCGACGGTCGATTCCCACGCGTTCCACATGGAGCCCACGCCCTTCTTCTTGCCATTCCATTCGCGCACGTAGATGACCATTCCCGGAGCTGGAGCACGCACCGAGAACTGGTCTCGCACCGTCTGGAGATTCTGCAGGTTGTTCTGTTGGCGCCCCAGATCGGCGCCGACCGACGACATCTTCGCGATCGCCTGCTTCGTCTTGGTGAGCAGGTTGCGCTTCGACTGTTCCAGTGCGCGCTGCGCCTTCTCGTAATCGATCTCCGCCTGGCGCTTGATCGTCGGCGCCTCGTACTTCGCCTGCTCGCGCGCGAGCTTCTTCTCCTCGAGTGCGAACTCCGCCGTGCGCACGTCCTCGCGCGCCTGCGCGAGATTGAGCGCCGAGTCGAGCTGCGCGGTCGTGAAGTCCGCCTGTGCCTTCTGCAGCGTGAGGGTGACGTCGGCGATCTTCGTGGCGACGACTTGCCGATCCAGCTCGGCGATCACGTCGCCCGCCTTCACGAGAGAGCCCTCGGGCACGATCGAGGCGATCTTCGTTTGGTAGACCTGAACCGACTGCGCCGCTGCCGGCCCGCTCACCTGGACGAACTTCCTCGCGCGAAGCTCTCCCGTCGTCGTCACCAGCACCTTGAACTCGCCGCTCTTCACCGGGGCGGTGAGCGTCGCCTCGGCCGCGGACGTCGACGAGGGCCAGGCATACCAGGCGACCGTGGCGAGCATGAGCAGCGCGGCCACGGCGGTGGGGCGCCAGTGCTGACGCAGCAGGCGGATCGGGTCCATGGGGGAGCTCTAGGTGAGGGCGATCAGAGACGCGTGAAGCTTGGACACCACGCTACCGGCAAACGTTGACTGCGGCAATACGAACGGGATTACGAAACGATGAACACCGGCGCGAAAGCGGGCGCGAGCGCCACTCCCGAACGCAATGAAGGGCGTGCCTTGCGGCACGCCCTTCACTGTGGAACCGCAGCTTGCTGCCCCCAGCAAGCTGCTTTCTCCGTAGGTCAGTAGACCCAGATCGCGTTGAGGCCGATCGTCGCCTGATTCTTCTTCGCGATGCCCTTGTCGTCCACGAACGGAGCGCTGTCCGAGGAGTCGTACCGGCCCTCGGCGCGCACCAGGAAGTTGTTGCCGAACTTGAACGCCGGCGTGAGCGTGAACTCGTTCACTCTGGCCTCGCCGATGCCGAGACGCGTGCCGCCGTTGTCCTTGAACGTCTCGGCACGCAAGCCAACCGAGAACGGGCTCGTCGTGCTGATCTTGGCGTAGCCCGCCACGCCGTTCCACGTCGCGTCGTCGCCCGGCTTGACGAGGCTGGTGCCCCCTTCGGTGCCGAAGTCCGCGTTCACGCCGAGCGAGAGCATCGGGTTGACCGTCACGGTGCCGATCAGATCGACGACCTGTCGAATGCTGTGGTTGTCGTCCGCGTTCTCCGGTCCGCCGATGTAGTTGACGTAGAGCGCAACCGGATCGATCGGCTTGACCATGATCTGCGCGCCGATGGACTTGCTGGCGTTGTTGTCGATCGCGTCGTCCCACCCGTTCACCACCATCGCCATCAGCGACACCTTCGACGAGGGCGAGTAGCTCGCCTTGACCCCGGTGTGCGTGAGCGGGATGGCGTAGTTGAACAGCAGCGACCGGCTGTAGTTGTCGTTGTAGCCGTCGTAGCCTTCGATCAGCTCGTACCCCATGTGGGTGACGAACTTGCCGACGTCGAACCGCAGCCCGGTGCCGAGCGGCGCGATGTAGCTCGCGAACGCCTGCTGCAGATCGGCGTTGTCACCAATGCTGAGCCCCGCCGACTGCGTCAGCCCGGCGAAGGTGCCCGCGGTCAGGTCGATTCGGAATCCGGCATCGCCTCCCTTGGCCACCGTCTTCTGCACCACGAGCTCGGCCAGGTCGACGCTGAACGTGTTCGCGCGGTTGTCGAAGTACCGCAGACCAATGCTCTGGTCCTGCGGCATGTTCAGGTTGCTGATATAGCCCAACGAGGCGAACGCGTTGGCCTGAATGTCCCGGAAGAAGTTCGGCACGGCCTCGGGGGGCTTCGATGCCGAATCGCTGGGAGGGAGCGACGCGGCCGGCTTCGATGCCGAATCGCTCGGGGGTGGCGACGTCTGCGCGGACGCGACGCCCGTGGCCGTCAGGGCGAGCATCAGAGCGAGCGCTGCAGATCGGTATCGTAGCAAGGGTCCTCCTGGCGAAGTGGGTGCGTGCGGGAGCACTGGCTCCCATGAGGGGTGAAACCGGTGGCGACGTCGCACGGTCAGGCGTGAACGGGATCCAGCGCCTTGCGGCGCACCTCGTCCGCCGTGACCGGCGTGAGCGCCGCGTTGTCCTGCTCTCCCGTGCGGATGCGGATGACGCGCTCGATCGCCTGCACGAAGATCTTCCCATCGCCAACGGCGCCGGTGCGCGCGCCCCTGATGATCGCGTCGATCGTCGGTTGCACGTACGGCTCGGAGCAGACCATCTCGATCTTGACCTTGTCCTGGAACTCGAGCACCACGGCGCCGCCGCGATAGTGCTCGAGCCGATCCTGTTCGCCGCCGTGGCCGCTCGCGCGGCTCAGCGTGATGCCGGTGACGCCGGCCCGGAACAGCGCTTCCTTCACGGCGGGGAGCCGTTCTGGACGGATGACGCAGGTGATCAGCTTCATCTCGATTCGATCCTCGAGTGACGAGTGATGTCGCAGTGCATGGGGTGGAGGGGCATTGGGTCGGGCGCCGCTGCATCGCGACGCCCGACCCGCTCGATCAGTCGCCAGCCGTGGCGAGGGCACTGAGGGAGGGCGCTTCCGAGTGCGCGAGCACTACGCCCGTCGTCATGTCGCCACGATCGGGATACGCGAGCGCACCCATCTCGGGGATGTCGAGCCCCAGCTCCTCGACGGCAGCGGGGACGCGGCTGCCGCTGGTGACGAGGCTCGTGATCTTCCACGCCGCGTACGACGCCGCGCCCACCCAGACGAAGTTCGCGACACCGCCGATGAGTTGTGCAGCGATCTGCGTGGTGCCGCCGTAGAGCAGGCCCGTCACGTTGCCCGTGACGCCGTTCAGGCCACCACCATACGTCCCGTCGGCAAAGATGCCCACCGCGACGATGCCCCACAGGCCGTTCGCACCGTGCACCGAGATCGCGCCGACGGGATCGTCGAGCTTGAGCTTGTGCTCGACGAATACCACCGACCAGCACACGATCAGGCCTGCGATGAGACCGATAGCCACCGCCGACGGCGCCGTGACGAACGCGCACGGAGCCGTGATCGCTACGAGGCCGGCCAGCATGCCGTTGGCGAGCATCGACGGATCAGGCTTGCCGAAGCGCATCCACACCCACGCCATCGCCGAGACAGCGCCAGCCGCGCCGGCGAGCATGGTGTTGGTGGCGACCACGCCGATGCGGACGTCCGTACCCGCGAGCGTCGAGCCTGCGTTGAAGCCGAACCAGCCGAAGGCGAGCACGAAGGTGCCGTAGATCGCCATCGGGATGTTGTGCCCCGGGATTACGTTCGCGCTGCCGTCCGCATTGAACTTGCCGCGTCGCGCGCCGAGCAGCTTGCACGTGACGAGCGCGATCACGCCGCCGGTGAGGTGCACCACGCCCGAGCCGGCGAAGTCGACGTAGCCATTCCCGAGACCGACGTTGCGCCCGAGCGCCGAGAGCCAGCCGCCGCCCCACGCCCAGTTGCCGAACACCGGGTAGATGATCGCGCCGAGAAAGACCGTGAAGATGCAGAACGACGAAAACTTCCAGCGCTCGGCGAGCGCGCCGGTTGGAATCGTCAGCGTGGTGTCCATGAACACCATCTGGAACAGGAAGAACGCGAACACCGACGCGTTGTAGGCGACCCCCGTCAGGAAGAAACCCTTGGTGCCAAAGAGGCCCCAGTCGTGGCCACCGATCGAGATGCTGAACATTCCGTTCAGCGCGTCGTAGCCGCCGAGCGTCCCGAGTGCGCCGACGCCGCCCATGTGGATGGCGAAGCCGATCACCCAGTAGGAAAGCATGCCGATGGCGTACACCATGAAGTTCATCGTCACGGTGTGGCCGGCGTTCTTCGCGCGCGTGAAGCCCGTTTCCACCATCGCGAAGCCGAGCTGCATGAACATCACGAGGAAGCCGGCGACGAGCGTCCACACCATGTTCAGCGCCGCGCCGGTGTCCGCGACGGCCTTGGCGACGTCCTCGATCTTCGGCGGCGCCGGCGCAGCGGCCTGGGCGAGCAGGACCCCCGGAACCGCAACCGCAGCCAATAGTGCTCCGGCGATCAGTCCCCGCCGAACGTGTGAGTGTCCCCGCGATTCCATGTGCGCTCCTGGGTGATGGTGACTTGGTCGGTCGGTCGTGACTGCTTCCCTCCTGCGCGCCGGCCCGCGTCGGGCACATGCGAAGCCCCCATGTCGTCGGGCGATGCACGGGGGCGGGCGGCGCTCACACTGATCCTGCGATGTGGTGCGTTCAGCCCGGTCCTGCCTTGCGATTCTTCCCGTCCTTCTCGCCCACCCGCGTCTGCCGGTTGGAGCGGCGATTCGAGCTTCCGGCTGGACGGCGGCTGCGCGCCGCGGCGGCCGAATGCTCTCCGGACGTCCAGGCAGGGGCGAACACAGCAGGTCTATTCGTCACGATGCGCAAATTAGGACAACAAAATCGGGCTGTCAAGCGCCAAGTGCGAAAAATGCAAAGTTCGGCAGATATTCCGGCAATTTCGACAAAAAAATTGCCAAAGCGCCCCGGCAGTCTAGTCATTTCTGCACGTTCGTTTGGTCGGTGAACGGGTATGGCCGTCGTTGCCGCGGCACGGAACGACAAAAAAAGAGCGAGCCCGCGGTGGGGCTCGCTCTTTGTGGTATCGGCGCTCCGCGCCGGCTGCGTCAGAGCACGACGTGCGTCGGGTCGGTCGTGTCCTCGGGCGAAAACAGCACCGTCGACAGATACCGCGCGCCCGTGTCCGGCGCGATCATCGCGACCCGCTTCCCAGGCCCGAGCGCGGTGGCCACCTGCAGCGCCGCGAAGGCGATCGCCCCGCTCGACATCCCGACGAACAGCCCCTCCTCACGAGCCAGGCGGCGCGCCACCGGAAACGCATCCTCCTCCCACACCGGGATCACGCGGTCGAGCAGCGAGCGATCGAGGTTGTCGGGAATGAAGCCAGGTCCCATCCCCTGGAACTGGTGCTGTCCGCGCTGCCCACCGGAGAGCACCGGCGAGCGGGCCGGCTCGACCGCCACGATCAACGTGTCCGGGCGACGCTCCTTGAGGAATCGGCCCACGCCGGTGATCGTGCCGCCCGTCCCCGAGCCGTACACGAACGCGTCGATCCGACCGTCGAGCTGCGACCAGAGCTCCGGCGCCGTGGTCTCGTAGTGAATCCGCGGATTGGCGGGATTCGAGAACTGGTTCGGCAGAAACGCCCCCATCTCGTCCCGGATCTGCTCCGCCGCCTCGATCGCGGCCAGCATGCGGCGCTCGGGGTCGGTGAGCACCAGCTCCGCGCCGTACGCCTCGAGCGTGCGCTTCCGCTCGTCGCTCGCCGAATACGGCAGGCACAAGATCAGCCGGTAGCCGCGCGCCGATGCGACCTGCGCGAGCCCGATCCCCGTGTTTCCCGACGTCGGCTCGACGATGGTGTCGCCGGGCTTGAGGATGCCGCGCGCCTCGGCGTCGAGGATCATCCCCAGGGCCGTGCGGTCCTTGATCGAGCCCCCGGGATTCGCCCCTTCGAGCTTGAGCCAGACCTCCGCCATCTCTGGGGTCACCACTCGCTCGAGCCGGACGACCGGCGTTCGGCCGATCACCGCGTCGACGCGGTGACCAGCCACCACGCCGTCGCCGATGGCGCGCGGCGAGTGGTCGGTGGTGGGTGGCGTGAGTGTGCTCACGACGGCTTCGCGCCTCCCAGGACGGCCTTCACCCCCGCATCGCCGACACGGCCCGTCCACGACCGGATGCTCTCTCCATCCTGCTTCTGCGCCACATAGGTCGAGAACAGCCGCTCGAGCGCTTCGGGCACCTCATCGGCCGGGGCGCGGAAACCAATCCGGTGGCCGAGCGCACTGTTCTTTCCGAGGCCCCCGCCGACGAAGAAATCGAATCCTTCCACCTGGGTGCCGCCTTGGTTGAGCAGCACACCCTGTAGGCCCACGTCAGCGATCGGATGCTGGCCGCACGAATTCGGGCATCCGGCGACGTGGAGCTTGACGGTGTCGGTGAAGCCCGGCAGCCGCTCCTCCAGCTCCTGCGCGAGCCGGATGCTGAACAGCTTCGTCTCCGTGATCGCGAGCTTGCAGTACTCGCTCCCCGTGCACGACGCGGTGCCTCGCTGGAAGGGCGAACCATCAAGCGCCACGCCGAGCGCGCGGCTCCGCTCCAGCAGCTCGGCGGTGCACTCGTTCTTCACGTTCGTGATGAGGATGTTCTGCATCGCGCTGAGCCGCAGCGATCCATCGCCGAACTCGTCGGCGATCGCGGCGAGCCCGCGCAGCTGATCGGGCGAGATGCGCCCCGACACGACCGAATAGCCAGCATAGCTCAGCCCCGGCTGCTTCTGCGGCTGGATGCCGAGGTGGTCGCGGTAGTGACCTTCCGGAGGGTGCTCGTCGGCCGGCGCGTCGAGCTTGTAGCCGATGCGCCGCTCGATCTCCGCGAGGAACTTCTCCGCCGTCCACCCGTGGTTGACGAACAGGAACTTCATGCGCGCCTTCGTGCGGTTCACCCGCAGCTCCTCCGAGTCGCGGAAGATCGCCGTGATCGTCTCCACAACCTGCGGCAGCTGCTCGGGATGTACGAACGCCGGCAGCAGTACGGCGAGATGCGGCTTCGTCGAGAGTCCGCCGCCAACGCGCACGTGGAAGCCGACGACGCCGTCGGCGCGTCGCACCGCGGTCGCGCCGATGTCGTTGATCTCCGGATACGAGCACCAGTGCTGGCAGCCGGTGATCGTGATCTTGAACTTGCGTGGGAGGTTGCCGTACTCCGGGTTGCCGTTGAGATGCCTGTCGACCGCGAGCGCGATCGGGCTCGCGTCGATCAGCTCGTCGTGCTCGACGCCCGCGAGCGGACAGCCGGTGACCGTCCGCGGGTTGTCGCCGCAGGCGCCCATGCTCGTCCACCCGACCTCGGCGAGCGACTCCCAGATCGTCGGGATGTCTTCGATGCGCAGCCAGTGCAGCTGGAAGTTCTGCCGGTTGGTGATGTCGATGCTGCTGCGCGCGTACGTGTCAGAGATGTCACAGATGCGACGCACCATCTCCGACGTGATGAAGCCGTTGGGCGTCCGCACGCGCATCATGAAGAACGGCATCTCCTCGCCGCGCGTGCCGCCGCCGTCGCCCTGGGTGTAGAGCCCCCAGGCGCGGAAGCGCACCGTCAGGTCCTCGTTGGAGATCGCCGAGAAGCCCTCGCGCGAGTAGCGACGGATGTCGTCCATGATCGACCACGGCGCCTTCTCGCGCTTGATGCGCTCGACGCGTTGGGCCGGCGTCTCCTTGACCGGCGTCAGCTCGGTCGACGTCTCGGGCGTGGTCGTGGTGGGTCCGGTCATGTCTCAGGCTCGGGAAAGAAGGGTGAGGCCACTCAGTAGAACGAGCGTCGTCGCGCCCCAGCGCACCGCACTGGGCTTGGAGCGACGGGCGAGCCATCCGCCGGCGAGCACGCCGGGGATGGAGCCGATGAGAAGCTGCCCGACGAGGGCAGGGTCGACGTTGCCGAGATTCCAGTGCGCGGCGGCACCGGTCCCGGTGATGAGCACGGCGTGCGCGATGCCGGTGCCGATGAGCAGCACACCCGACAGCGGCGAGAACAGCACGAGCGCCATGTCGACGAGGCTTCCGCTCCCCACCGACGTCGCGCCGACCGTGATGCCGATCGCCGCTCCGATCGCGGCGATCGCAGGGCCGCTGGGATGGCGCAGCCGCTCGACCCACTGCGTATTGCGCCGGCGCGCCGTCGACGATCCGCTTTCTGATCGGTATCGTGCTCGTGATGACGCCGGTGCTCGCCATCCTGATGGAGATCGCGCGGCGTCGCAATGCGCGGTGGGTGGAGCAGCTACGCCATCCCAGCGGCCCGGCGATCGCCGCAATCGGCGCGGCGATCGGCATCACCGTCGGCGCGACGTCGGTCGGCAGCGGAAGCCTGGTCGACATGGCGCTCGTGCTGTTCTCGCCGCTGTCCGGTGTGCTGCTCATCGGCACCGGCATCGCGCACGCCGTGCTCATCACCGGGACCGGCGCCGCCGCGCACTGGAACCTCGGCAACGTCGACCCTGCCCTCGTCGGCCAGCTCCTGATCGGATCCATCCCCGGCGTGCTCGCCGGCGGATGGCTCGCCCGTCGCTCCAGGCCCAGCGCGGTGCGCTGGGGCGCGACGACGCTCGTTCTACTGAGTGGCCTCACCCTTCTTTCCCGAGCCTGAGACATGACCGGACCCACCACGACCACCCCCGCGACATCGACCGAGTTGACGCCGGTGAAGGAGACGCCGGCCCAGCGCGTCGAGCGCATCAAGCGCGAGAAGGCGCCGTGGTCGATCATGGACGACATCCGTCGCTACTCGCGCGCGGGCTTCTCGTCGATCTCCAACGAGGATCGGACGGTGCGCTTCCGCGCCTGGGGGCTCTACACCCAGGGCGACGGCGGCGGCACGCGCGGCGAGGAGATGCCGTTCTTCAT
>JBJMNN010000104.1:0-3754 GCA_045804245.1 Gemmatimonadaceae bacterium
CGCCGCGCAGTGACCGACGGCCGCTCGGGGCCGATCCGTCGCATCATCATCGCGCCGGCGCGCGATCCGGGTCGCGCCGCGGAGCTCGTGAGCGCGCTGCTGCGCGCGGGCATCGAGGTGCGGCGCGCGAGCGAGGGTTTCTCCTCGGCGCGCGCGCACGCGTACGCCGGCGACGCCGCCGCGACGCGCCGCTTCGACGCGGGCGCGTTCGTCGTCGATCTCGCCCAGCCGCAGGGCAAGGTCGCGAAGGCGATCCTCGAGCCGACGCACGCGCTCGACTCCACGTTCGCGCAGGCGCAGATCGCCACATTCCAGCGCAACCATCGCCGCGGGAAGCGGGCCGAGAGCGAGGAGTACGAGTTCTACGATATCACGGCCTGGTCTCTGCCGGTCGCGTTCGGCGTCGACGCGTACTGGACGGACGACGTGAGTCCCGTCGCCGGTGACGTGCTCACCCTCCCCGCCGAGGAACCGGCACTGCCACAGGCGCAGCAGCAGCCGCGCCGCATCGGAGGCGAGCTCCTCGCCGTGGACGTCGGCGGTGGCATCGTCGCAGGGCTTGGCGCGACCTCGGCCTATCTCTTCAGTCCCGAGCGCAATGGCGCGCCGAAGCTCGCCTATCAGCTGCTCGCGGAGGGATTCCGCGTCGCCGTCGCCTCGCAGCCCCTCGAGGCGGGGGGCCGGCAGTGGCCGCGCGGTACCTACGTCGTTCGCGTGGCGCGCAACGATTCGACGCTCACGACGCGCATCGATGCACTCGCCCGTGCCAGCGCCGTGGAGGTGATCGGCGTGAACTCCGCGCAGGCGGGGACGGGACAGTACGGCATCGGCTCCGAGTCGATCATCGCCATCCCGGCACCGAACATCGCCGTGATCGCCGACGAGGGCGTGTCGCAGACCGCGTACGGCGCAATCTGGTATTCGCTCGAGCGACGCTACGGCGTGCGCTTCACGCCGATCGGCATCGGAGAGCTCGAGCATGACCTCTCGAAGTTCACGGTGATCCTGTTTCCATCCGGCCGGTACACTCGCGTGTCGAAGGACGCGCTCGACCGGATCAAGACATGGGTGCGCGCCGGCGGAACACTCGTGACGATGGGCTCCGCCACGGCATGGGCCGCCGAGGAGGGCGTGGCGCTCACGAGTGCGCGACGCGTCGCCGCCGAGCCGGAGTCGAGCGCGGCGAAATCCGAACCGACGCCCGCCAAGCCGGCAACGCCCGCACCTGGGGCTGCATCCAATCCGGCGACCCCCGCACCCGCGGCCGCCTCCAAGCCGCCGGCGTCACCACCCGAGCCGAGTGACCGGTTGGCGCAGGAGCTCATCCCGTATCAGAGCACCTCGGCGAGCAATGACACGCCGGAATCGGTTCCCGGCATCCACGCCGACGTGCTGCTCGACCGCACGCACTGGCTCACCGCCGGCTACGACGTGCCGCGCCTCACCGTGCTCCTCACGGGCGATCTCTTCCTCCATCCGTCGAAGGACGGAGAGAACGTGGCGATCTTCCCGACCACGGGTCCGCTCGTGCGCGCCGGCTTCACCTGGCCCGGCAACACGGAGCGTCTCCTGCGTGGCACCGCCTTGCTCATCGACGAGCCGATGGGCGCCGGCCACGTCGTGCTGTTCACGAACGAGCCTCTGTTCAGAGGCTGGTGGCGCGCGCTGGACAAGCTCGTGCTGAATGCGCTCGTCCTGGGCGCGGCGCACTGAGAACGGCGGTTTTCAAATCTCCATCCCTCTCCATTCCACCCGCACCCTCGGCACCTGAATGCGCTCGAGCGCTCGAGGCACTTCCGTGCGGACCCGCTCGAGCTGGGGCCGCAACCTGTCCAGCTGCATGCGCACGCTCTCGAGGCTCTCGCGGAACTCGGGACCGACCTCCATGCGGATCGGTCCGACGTTCTCCATCGTGCGGAACACACCTCGTGGCATCACCGGCATCGCGGGCATCGCCGTTGGCGGCACCGGCGGAAAATCCATTCCGCCGAAGTACGTCATGCCGCGCGAGCGCGGCAGGTCGCCCGCGCGCGCGACCTTCATCGTCACGTCGCGGAACTGACCGCTCCCGTATACGCGTAGCGTCACGTTGTCGCCTGGCTTGAGCTGCGACACCTCGCGCATCAGCCGCTGCGCCTTCGTGCGGCCCATGCTCGGATCCTCGGCGTCCTCGCGCGCCACGCGCAGGTTCACGCCGTTGATCGCCGCGATGCGGTTCCCTTCTTCCAACCCGGCGCGCGCGGCCGGCGTGGAGTCCTGCACGCTCATCACGAGCACGCCGAGCGTGTCGCGACGGCTCCCCGAGCTGCCAAGGCCGATTCCCAGCGCCGGCCGCTCGTCCAGCTCGTCGCGTGACACACGCCGGAACGTCGTCGCGCGCCTGAACAGCGAGTCGGAGCTCACCGTGCGCACCCGCACGTTCTGCGTGCGTCCCTCACGGTACACGCGCAGCTCCACCTCGTCGCCCGGTTTGGCTTTCGCGAGCTCGCGCACGAGCCGGCGCGACAGGGTGCCCGCACTCTCGTAGTCGTCGATGTCGGCCGCGTTGGCACGCAGGCTCACACCATTGATCGCCGCGATCCGGTTTCCTTCCTCCAGTCCCGCCTTCTCAGCGGGCCCACCGCGCACGATCGACGTGATGAGCAGACCGAGCGTGTCGCGACGCGTGCCGGTCGACGACGTGTTGACGCCGATCACCGCGCGCGGAGCCTCGTCGCGGTCGAGCACGAAGGTGTGTCCCTCCGGGCCGGCGATCTCCGCGCGTGGCGCCGGTGCGGACCGGACCTGCGCGGCGGCGGGGGACGTCATCGCGAGCATCGCGGCGCCGGCCGCGAGCAGTTGGGTGTGTCTCATGGGTTCCTCGATACGGTTGAGTCGGTACACCCCTCTGACACGGCCCCCGCTGGAAAGGGTTTCCCGCCCGATCGTCGCGCGCTGCGATGGCGACCTGCCATATTTCGCGCATGGCTACCACGACGCGCGCCGAGATCATCCAAACGCCCGATCTCGACGAGTTCACGCACCACTGGCAGGACGAGGCGGACGCGGCGTTTCTCTATCGCCGGCTGGCCGAGTCCGAGCCCGACGCCGCCAAGCGCGACATCTATCAGCGGCTCGCCGAAGTCGAGGACCGGCACGTAGAGGTGTGGGCCGGATTGCTGGCCCAGCACGGCCGGCGGCTCGGTCCGCATCGACCGACCGGGCGCACGCGGCTGCTCGCCTTCCTCGGCAAGCGGTTCGGACCCGGCTTTCTGCTGCCCATGCTCCTCGCCGAAGAGGGACGCGAGGTCAAGGCGTATCTCGACATGCACCGGACGACGCGCACCGGCGTGGCCGGCCGCGACGAAGCGCTCACGCTCGCGAAGGAATCGGCGGAGCACGCGTCCACGCTCAACGGCATTGCCGGCCGCACCGGCGAGCCGTGGCATCGCACCGGCGCGGGCGGCTTCCTGCGCAACGTCGTGTACGGCTTCAACGACGGCCTCACCGCGAACTTCGGCCTCGTCGCGGGGGTGCTCGGCGCCACGCAGAGCTCGCAGTATCACGCGGTGATCGTGGCGGGCGTCGCCGGCCTCATCGCTGACGCACTGTCGATGGGCTCGAGCGGCTATCTCGCGGCCAAGAGCGAGGCCGAGGTCGCT
Organism: Gemmatimonadaceae bacterium; assembly: GCA_045804245.1. Classification (GTDB taxonomy): domain Bacteria; phylum Gemmatimonadota; class Gemmatimonadetes; order Gemmatimonadales; family Gemmatimonadaceae; genus AG11. The sequence continues at coordinate 3,642 of JBJMNN010000104.1, forward strand.
GCACGGCAGATCGCGATCGAGCGCGAGGAACTGCGGCTGATGCCCGACCTCGAGGAACGTGAGCTGGCGATCATCCTCGAAGCCAAGGGATTGACGTTCGAGCGCGCCCGCGA
>JBJMNN010000105.1:0-3974 GCA_045804245.1 Gemmatimonadaceae bacterium
CGCAACTGCCTCACCAGCTCATCGAGTGTCATCGTCGCCATGAGTGATCACCAGCTGGAGCCGCCGCCACCGCCACTGAACCCGCCGCCGCCGCCGAAGCCACCGAATCCTCCACCACCACCGCCGCCAAAGCCACCCCCGCCCCATCCTCCCCCACCGCCGCCACCGCCCCATCCGCCGCCACCGAATGGGATGAAGATGGGCAGGCATCCGCGCCGGCGACGACCGCCCCCGAGCAGCGACAGCACGACGAACAGGATGATCAGCAGGACGATCGGGTTCATCCCGCCTCCTCGTCGCTCGACCGGCGCCGGTCGGCGCGCCGGCGTGTACCCCGGCACGCCGAGCGCCGTATCGAGCGTGAACCCGAACTCCTGCGCGAACCGCTGGGCCACGCGCACCGCCACGAGCTCCGTGCCGGAGCCATAGTCCCGCTGCCTGAACGCGGGCGTCGCCTCGCGGCAGATCTCGCCCGTCGTCGCGTCGGTGATGAACCCTTCTGTTCCCTGCCCCGTCTCGATACGGCAGTGGCCTTGGCCGTCCGACGAGGTCTCCTTCGGCACGATCAGGATGACGACGCCAGCATTCCGCGACCGGTCGCCGATACTCGCCAGATTGCCGACCTTCCACTCCCGACCGATGCGCAGAGCGACCTCGCTCACGTCGCGCCCACCGAGGTCCGCTAGCGTCACGACCGCGATCTCGCCCTTCGACTTGTCGCGGACGTCCTGCGCAATTCGCTCGATCCGCGCGGCGGAGGCCGCGGGAAGGACGTTCGCGAAGTCGTTGACGAGCCCGCGTGGAGGCGGGATCTGCGGACCACTCTGGAACAGCATGGCCGCGCCGACGAGCGCGACGCGACCAGCGAAAGGGTGGAGCATGTCGGGTCGTGAGGGACGTCCCACTGTACGCGATATAACGTAGGAAGATTCGTTCCCGGGAAGATGGCAACCGGTGGGCCAGTCTGCTTCGGCTCGCCCCTCCCATGCGGTCGGGATTACTTTTCTGAAGCGCCTCGTACCTCCTCTTCTCCTGCCGTCGATGCTGCACACTCGCGCCCGCCTGCTCCTCGTTCTCGTCACCATACTCGTGGCCGCGTGCTCACGCCCCGAGACGCCATCGGCTCAGGCACGGCAGGTGACGACGTCCCCGGGCGACGTCGCCCCCTCGATGGCGGGTTTGTCCGGCCCGGAAGACTCCGTGAGCATCAAGGCCGACCGCGCGCGCATCCGCGGTGCGGAGACGGCGCAGGTATGGCTCGTGGAGATCAGCGACTTCCAGTGCCCGTTTTGCAAGCAATGGCACGACGAGACGTTCGCCAAGATCGATCAGGAGTACGTCAAGACGGGAAAGGTCCGGATGGCCTATCTGAACTTTCCGCTGTCGCGCATCCACAAGAACGCGCAGATCGCCGCCGAGGCCGCCATGTGCGCCGGCGTGCAGGGGAAGTTCTGGGAGCTCCACGGCTCGCTCTTCCAGGCGCAGCCGAAGTGGGCCGAGGCGAAGACGCCGATCGTGGTGTTCGACTCACTCGCGCGCGCAGCAGGCGTAGAGCTCAAGGCCTGGGACAAATGCATGGCCTCGCACGCGACGGCGAAGCTCATCGAGGCCGATCGCGATCGGAGCGCGAAGGCCGGAGTCGAATCCACGCCGACCTTCTTCGTCGGCGACCGCGCACTGGCCGGCGCGTATCCGGTCGACACGTTCCGCGTGGCGATCGACCAGGCGCTCGCCAAGCTGAAGTCCGCTTCGCGCTGACCGCCGACGCGGAGGCGCATGAATCTTCCCCTCCGCGTCGGGTACGAGGGGGCCGCATTGCTCGCGCGGGCCCTGGCCTCCGTGGCACCCACCTCGGGTGGCAAGCTGCTGCGGACCTTCGCCGCGCGACGCGGCGTGCGCGACCGGTACGCGGCGTTCGTCCGACGGGCAGGCCGCCCATTGCTCTGGATGCACGCCCCCAGCGTCGGCGAGGGACTGCAGGCCCGTCCGGTGCTCGAGCTGGCGCGCGCGCGACTGACGGACGCGCAGATCGCGTACACCTATTTCTCGCCGAGCGCCGAGGGGTTCGCGCAGTCGCTGGACGTCGACTTCCGTGACGTGCTCCCTTTCGACGCGACGTCGGATGCGCGCGCCGCGCTCGACGCGCTCGCTCCCACGGCGCTCGTGTTCAGCAAGCTCGATGTCTGGCCGACGCTCGCCCGTGAGGCTTCGCGGCGCGGCGTGCGACTCGGTCTGATCAGCGCGACGCTCGCGGATGGTTCGTCGCGCCGCGGCGGCATCGCCGCGGCCCACCTGCGCGATGCGTACGCGCGCCTCGATCGCGTTGGAGCGATCAGCGAGGACGACGCCGAGCGTCTCGTGGCACTCGGCGTGTCGGCCACGCACGTCAGCGTCACGGGCGACACGCGCTACGACCAGGTATGGGCGCGCACCGCCGCAACTCGGCTCGACTCGCCGCTCCTCGCCCCGCTCCGTGGCGGCAGGCCGACGCTCGTTGCCGGATCGACCTGGCCCGCCGACGAGCGTCACCTGCTCGAGGCGTGGCGTCGGATCCGCGAGCGACATCCCGAGACACGGATGATCGTCGCGCCGCACGAACCGACGATCGAGCATCTTGCGCCGATCGAGCGTTGGTGCGAGCGCGAGTCGCTGACCTGTGCGCGACTTGGCGCCACTGGCGCGTCGGATGCCGACGTGGTGATCGTGGACCGGGTGGGAGTGCTGGGGGATCTCTATGCGCTCGCCGACGTCGCCTTCGTCGGCGGAGGATTCCACGCCGCGGGCCTGCACTCGGTGCTCGAGCCGGCGGCGTTCGGGACGCCCGTCGTCTTCGGACCGAGGCACACGAACAGTCGCGATGCGCGACTGCTGCTCGATGCGCGGGCTGCTGCCACGGCGCAGGACGCGACGTCGCTGGAAGCAGCGCTCGAGGCCTGGCTCGACGATCCGCTGGCTCGACGGGCGGCCGGCGACGCGGCGCGTGAAGTCGTCCGCGCCGGGCTCGGCGCGGCGGAACGGTCCTATGAGCTGGTCGCGGCGCTGATGCGCTGAAGGTTGGGGCGCGCTAGGCGCTCGCCAAGCGCGCCGGACTCGCGATGGGAGTGCTCGCCGACTGCGGCCGGTGCAGGAAGAACCCCTGCACCAGATGCACCCCGAGCTCCTGCACCGTCTTGAACTCCTCGGCCCGCTCGACGCCCTCGGCGATCACCATCGCGTTGTGATCGTCCGCGAAGCGGACCATCGTCTGCACGAGATTCTGCTTGATGAAGTTCGTGTCGATCGCGTTGATGAGCGAGATGTCGAGCTTGATGAAATCCGGTTCGAGGTTGGCGATCGAGCCGAGGCCAGCGTAGCCGCTGCCGGCGTCGTCCACCGCGAAGCGAAAGCCGAGCGAACGGAACGCCTTCAGTCGCTCGCGGAACTTCGGGTAGTCCTTGATCGCCGTTCGCTCCGTGATCTCGATGACGATGCGCGATGGGTCGGTGACTTCCTGTTCGTTGAACGCCGGGTCGGTGAAGTCGTGCGGATCGACGTTGAGGAAGAGCAGCTGCCCCGGCGCGAGGCGCGTCTCCATTCCCTCGAGCGCGCGCGCGCGGCAGAGCCGGCTCAGCTCCCAGATGAGGTCCGCTTCGGCCGCGACGTCGAACATCACTTCCGGGCTGCGGAGCGTGCGCATCTGGCCTCGTGCGAGCGCCTCGTAGCCGAAGATCTCCCGTGTCGAGGCGACGACGATCGGATGGTACTCGACGTACACCATGCGGTCGCGCAGGCTCGTGCGCAGATCGGCGACGCGTCGTGCGCGCTCCCGCTGCTCCAATGATCGTGAGGCGTTCGCCGCTTCGCGAATTCCGCGGTAGATGAGGCGCTCGAGCCGGATCTTCGGGTTGTAGTACAGGTGCGCGCGACCGACGTAGATGTCGAACAGCGCCGCGATGTCCTCGCCGTGCGCCTCCTCGATCTTCGCACCGACGTGA
>JBJMNN010000106.1:0-36196 GCA_045804245.1 Gemmatimonadaceae bacterium
CCCCACACCACTCGCCGATACATTCGGATCGCCGGCCGCTCGCGCAGCAGCGCCTCGCACCGCGCGTGCATCGCCATCGGCACGCCGCGCACCGCGAGCGCGGGCGCATTGCCCGCGTGGTCCTCGTGCCAGTGAGTGAGCACCACGCCACGCGGCTCCAATCGCGCGACCTCGTCGATCAGCATGCGCCCGCCGCGCGGGAATCCTGTGTCCACCAGCACGTCATCGAGCAGGTACGCGCTCACGTCGTAACCGACGAGCGCGCCACGCCAGCTCCGCATCCGGAGACGTATCACGCCGGGCTCGAGCTGCTCGATCGACAGCCTCATGTGCTCGGCATCGGAATTGCCCCACCGAACATGGCGCGATAGAATGAAGTCATGCGGCGCCCGGCTCCCGGCCGGGCGTCACCTTTTTTTGTCGTCTCGAAGTCCGGCAGATCATGATCGAAGCACTGAAGCAGAAGCTCGGGGACGAGGTCGAGAAGCTGCAATACGAGCTCAACGTCACCCTCCCCAACGAGATCCGGAAAGCGGTCGAGATGGGCGATCTCCGCGAGAACAGCGAGTACAAGGCTGCGCTCGAGCGCCAGCAGTTCGTGCAGGCCCGCCTCGGTCAGCTGCGCGAGCGGCTGAGCAAGCTGTCGTCCATCGACGTCACCCAAATCCCGCACGACCGCGTCGGTCTGGGGTCCACCGTGCTCGTCCGCGACGAGAAGTCGGGCCTGAAAGAGACCTACCAACTCGTCTTCGGCGATGCCGTGGACTTCGAGGAAGGGCACGTCACGATGTCCTCGCCCATTGGCCGCGCGCTTCTCGGCAAGTCGGTCGGCGAGATCGCCTATCTCAAGCTCCCGGCGCTCACCCGCCAGCTCAAGGTCACCGAGCTGAAGACCATCCACGATCTCCGGCCGGACGACCTCTAGTCGTCGGCAACACGGAAGATCCGCCCGCTCTCCGCGTCGTAATCGGCCACCGCTTCGTCGATCTCGACGTCGGTCCACCGCATCCACCGCCCGACCACGTGGGCGATCCGCCTCGCCACCGATCGCCCGTGGTCGCGTGTCTCGAACGCCACCGGCGTTCGACGCACGAGCAGGTCGCCGAGCGTCGCCGCCTGCTCGTGCGTCACGGCGTGCAGCAGCTCGGCGTGGAGATACGGAAGACCGGGCTCCACCGTCGCGGCGAGCGCCGGATCGGCATGCGTCAGCGACCACACGCCGTGCCACGCCGTGCCGTAGGCCAGCACGAGCCGTCGCGCGATCGCCTCGTCCCCCGTCGCGGCCACCGCGTGCGCGACCTCCTCCTGCGGATCGTGAAGGTCTCCTCCCGCGAGAGGGAGCGTCGCCGTCCGGCTCGTCGTCGGTGACCGGCCGAGCAGACGCTCTACGCGGTCTACGATCTCCTCGGCCATCGAGCGGTACGTCGTCAGCTTGCCCCCCGTGACTCGCAGGAGCCCCGGCACACTTTCTTCGATGTTGTGCTCGCGCGACGCGTTGCTCGGCGCGCCCGTCGCTCCGCGCGCAGCGAGCGGCCGGATCCCGGCCCACGCGCCCACCACGTCGGCGTCGGTGAGCTTCGCCTCCGGGAAGTAGTGATTGGCCGCTTCGAGGAGGTACGTCACGTCGCCAGGCGTCGCGTGCACCGCTTCCGGATGCGTCGCGTCGTAGCTGTCCGTCGTCCCGATGATCGTGTAGTAGCCCGCGGGCAGCACGAAGATCACGCGGCCGTCCTGCGGCGCCGTGAGCGTCACGGCGGCCACGTTGCCTACGCGCGCCCGCACCACGCTCACGTGCACTCCCTTGCTGCCGCGCACCCCGGCACTCGCCTGCGCGGCGGCCATCCGCTCGACCTCGTCGCTCCACGGCCCCGTCGCGTTCACCACCACACGCGCGTGCACCGTCGTCGTCGCGTCGTCGAGCGTGTTCGTCACGGTTGCGCCGACCACCCGTCCCTCGCGGCGCACGAGGCCCACGACCGCCGCGTGGTTCAGCACCACCGCTCCCGCGCGTTGCGCCGAGAGGACCGTCGCGAGCGTCAGCCGGACGTCGTCCGTCGACGCGTCCCAGTACCGCGCACCGCCCACCAGTGCGTCCGTGCGCAGCGCCGGCTCGCTCGCGTGCACCGCACGCGCGTCCAGCCGCTCGTGTCGCCGGTTGCGGAACAACGACAGCACGTCGTACAGCAGCAGCCCCGCGCCGAGCTTCCAGCGCGGCACCCGCGCGCCGCTGTACACCGGCCACGTGAACGCCAGCGGTCGCACGAGGTGCGGCGCGATGCGCTGCAGCGTACGTCGTTCGCGGCTCGACTCGAATACCAGCCCCAGCTCGCCGTGCTCGAGATAGCGCACGCCGCCGTGCACCAGCCGCGACGATCGGCTCGACGTCCCGCTCGCGTAGTCGTGCCGCTCCACCAGCGCCACACGCAGCCCGCGCAGCGCCGCGTCACGCGCCACTCCCGCGCCCGTGATCCCGCCTCCGATCACGAGCAGGTCGAACACCTCCTCGCCGAGAGCGAGAAAGAGCCCATCCCGGTCCGGTCGCGTGGCGTGCGTGGTCGTCGGATCGTCCTCTCTAGGGCGTGGTAGCGGACGCGTCGGGCGCTCAAGATAACCTTCGCCTCTCCCCTCGTGACCAGTCAGGGCATCGTCGAGCTGCTGCTGCGCGCGTGGTACTGGCTGCCCCTGCGCGGACGCGTCGGCGTGGTCATCCTCGCGCTGGCCCAGCTCTATTGGGTATGGCGATTCTACCTCGCCTACGTGCGCGCGCCCTGGGTGCTCTACCGCGAGAACGTCATCCCCCCCGATCGCACGCGCACCCTCGATCCGGTCTATCACGAGCCGATCGACCAGGAGCTCCTCGCCTACATCGAGCTCACCGAGCGCAAGATGATGGCCCTCGGATTCTGCGAGCCGCACCGCACGACCGACCGCACGACGTACCCGTTGCCCGCTGTCGGCTCGTCGCTCGAGCACCCGAGATTCGGCGACCAGGCCACCATCGTCGCCATGCGGCCACCAGCGGAGCTCGGCACTCGAGATCCTATGTTCACGATCGGGTTCGACTCCGAGTTCGTCGATGGGGTGACGCTGCTGACGTCGAACGTGCAGATGCCGCGCTTCTGGCCCGACCCGCGCAAGCTCGATCACGTGCGGATCCCGCACGTCACGGATCCCTCGGTGCTGTATCGACTGCATCGGCTCCGCGTCATCGCGCGACGCGCCGACGTCGCGCAGAAGAAGATCGTGCGCGGCAAGACGCCGGAGCAACGGCTCGTCTTCATCAAGCGCCGCCACATCGATCTCTACAAGCATCTCGTGCACAGCCGCTATCATCGCCGCACCGCGGGGGGACTTCGCTTGACGATTCGCGGTGCCGTGCTCACGGCGTGGCGTCAGGTGTTCCCCTGGCGCAACATCGATCAGTGGTGGCTGCGCCGGCGGGCGCGCTCCGTAATGCGGCTCGGCTAGTCCCGTTCCCCGGGCGCGGACCGTAGCTTTCGCGCCATGCCAAGCTACGGCTCTCCCGGGCGGCGTGTGGCCATCGTCGCCGGCGTCCGCACGCCGTTCGCCAAATCGGGAACGACGCTGAAGAATCTCACCGCGATCGAGCTCGGCAAGCACTGCGTGGCCGAGCTGATTCAGCGCACCGAGATCGACGGCAAGCTCGTGGAGATCGTCGTCTACGGGACGGTCGTACCTTCGGTCCTCGCACCCAACATCGCACGCGAGGTCTCGCTGCTGCCGCTGCTCCCCAAGGGCGTGCAGTCGTTCACCGTGAGCCGCGCCTGCGCCTCGGCGAATCAGGCCATCACCGACGCCGCGGATCAGATCGCGCTCGGCCACGCCGACGTCGTCATCGCTGGGGGCGCGGAGTCACTGTCGAACGTCCCGATCCTGCACTCGCGTGGCATGAGCGAGGCGCTCGTCGGCGCATCGAGGGCGAAGTCGTTCGGCGGCCGCGTGAAGGCGCTCGCCAGCGTGCGTCCGCGCGACTTCGTGCCGATCACTCCCGCCATCGCCGAGCCGTCCACGAACGAAACGATGGGCGAGTCGGCCGAGAAGATGGCGAAGATCAACGGCATCCCGCGCGAGCAGCAGGATCAGTTCGCGCTGCGATCACATCGCCTCGCCGCCGCCGGCACCCAGGACGGCCGGCTCACCGCCGAGATCACGCCCGTGTTCGTGCCGCCGACTTTTCAGGCGATGACGAGCGACAACGGCATCCGCCCCGATACGTCGATCGAGCAGCTGCGCGCGCTCAAGCCGGTGTTCGATCGGCGCAATGGGAGCGTGACCGCCGGTAACGCCTCTCCGCTGACGGACGGCGGCAGCGCGGTGCTCCTCATGAGCGAGGACCGCGCGAAATCGCTCGGCTACCACCCGCTCGCGTACATCCGGAGCTACAGCTACGCCGCGCTCGACCCCGGCGAGCAGCTGCTCATGGGACCGGTGCTCGCCACTCCTGTCGCCCTGGCGCGAGCGGGTCTGACACTCGCTCACATCGATCTCATCGAGATGCACGAGGCGTTCGCCGCACAGGTGCTCTGCAATCTGAAGGGGTTCACCTCGCGCGAGTGGGCCGCGCGCGCGGGGTTCAGCCAACCCGTGGGCGACGTCGACCGCTCGAAGCTCAACGTGATGGGTGGCTCGATCTCGATCGGCCACCCATTCGGCGCCACCGGCGGCCGGATCCTCACCACGCTGTGCAACGAGCTCGCGCGGCGCGGCGGGCAGTTCGGGCTGATGACTGTGTGCGCCGCTGGCGGGATGGGGCACGCGATGGTCGTGGAGCGCGCCTGATGCCCGCGCTCCGGCTGGATCACGAGAACGGCATCGCGATCGTCACGATCGATCTCCCGGACGAACCGGTGAACAAGGTCACCGCCGCGCTGCGCACCGAGTTCGCCGAGCTGTTCGGCCGGATCGAGAGCGACACGACGGTGCAGGGGGTCGTGCTGATGTCCGGCAAGCCCGATACCTGGATCGCGGGCGCCGACATCGACGAGTTCCTCTCGCTGCACAGCGTCACCGATGCGGAGTCGCTCAGTCGCGGCGGCCAGGCGCTGCTCGCGCGGCTCGAGTCGCTGCGCGTGCCGGTCGTCGCGGCGATCAACGGCGCCTGTCTCGGCGCCGGCCTCGAGACCGCCCTGGCCTGCCACTATCGCGTCGCGTCCGACGATCCGAGGACCGTGCTTGCCGTTCCCGAGGTCCAGCTCGGCCTCATTCCCGGCGCGGGCGGCACCCAGCGCCTGCCACGGATCATCGGCCTCCAGCGCGCGCTGGACATGATTCTCACGGGCCGGAACATCCGCGCGAAGAAGGCCGTCCAGATGGGTCTCGTCGACGAGATCGTGCATCCGGCCATCCTGCGCGACGTCGCGATCGACCGCGCGCGTCATCTCGCCGACTTCTCTCTCGACTCGCGCCACTCGCCGAAGTGGCGAGGCGCGACCGGCGTGCTGCTCGAAGGCAATCCGATCGGTCGCTCGATCGTGTTCCGGAAGGCGCGCGAAGGCGTCATGTCGAAGACGCACGGCCACTATCCTGCACCGCTGGCCGCGCTCGCCGCCGTGCAGGCCGGCTATGACGGCAGCGGAGAGCTGGGATATCGGATCGAGTCGCGCTCGTTCGGCGAGCTCGCGATGAGCGATGTCGCGAAGGAGCTCATCTTCCTCTTCTTCGCCACGACGGCGCTCAAGAAGGATCCCGGCATCGACGACGATGCGCTCGAGCCTACGGAGGTCGAGACGCTGGGGGTCCTCGGTGCCGGTTTCATGGGCGCCGGAATCGCGTCGGTCGCCGTCCAGCAGGATACGCCGGTTCGCCTCAAGGACACCGATCTCGCTCGGGTGGGGAAGGGGCTCTCTTCCGTGAGCGACGTGCTCCGCGAGCGACTGAAGAAGAAGCAGATCACCAGGCTGCAGTACGAGGACCAGATGCTCCTCGTCGGCGGCACGGTCGATTACTCGGGCTTCGGTCGCGCCACGCTGGTGATCGAGGCGGTGTTCGAGGATCTCGCGCTCAAGCATCGCGTGCTGCGCGAGGTCGAGCCCGTGCTGCGCGACGACGCGATCTACGCGTCGAACACCAGCACGATCCCGATCAGCCGCATCGCCGAGGCGGCGTCGCGCCCGAACCGCGTGCTCGGAATGCACTTCTTCTCTCCCGTGCACAAGATGCCGCTGCTGGAGGTGATCACCACCGGCGAGACGGACGACGACGCGATCGTCACCGCGGTGGCGTACGGCAAGCGGCTCGGGAAGACGGTAATCGTCGTGAACGACGCACCGGGCTTCTACACGACGCGCATCCTGTCGGCGTACATGAACGAGGCCGGCCGCCTGCTCGACGAGGGGGCGAGCATCGACGCCGTCGATGCGGCGCTGACGGCCTTCGGTTTTCCCGTCGGCCCGATCACGCTGCTGGACGAGGTCGGGATCGACGTGGGCGGGAAGGTCGGGCAGGTGCTGGGCGAGGCGTTCGGCGCCAGGATGGTGCCGAGCGACTCGCTGCGCCGAGTCGTCGAGTCCGGCCGCACCGGGCGCAAGGGCCGGAAGGGCTTCTACATATACGACGAGGCGGGAGTAAAGGGCGAAGTCGACCCGTCGGTGTATGAGGTGCTGCCGGGCGGCGCGCAGCGTCGCGATGTGCCCGGGGACGAGATCCAGCGCCGCTGCGTGCTGGCCATGGTCAACGAGGCGGCGCTCTGCCTGGAGGAGGGGGTGCTCCGATCGCCGCGCGACGGCGACGTCGGCGCCGTTTTCGGCCTGGGCTTCCCGCCCTTTCGTGGCGGGACGTTTCGGTACGTGGACGCGGAGGGTGCGGCGCGCGTGGTCGACGACCTGCACCAGCTAAACGAACGTTTCCCGGCACGGTTTGCTCCGGCGACGGTGCTCGTGCAGTACGCGCGCGCGCAGCGGCGCTTCTATCCGGCACGCGGCAACCCGCTTGAGCACGAGCCCGCGTACTGACTTGTGACGATGGCCACCCGGCCATCCGACGCGTAACGTTCCACGGTGTGACCCCGTGGTCGTACGACACGCTCTCGACTGTGACGGCAGATGTCGATGCAAGGTCCAGACGGTATGGAAAGCTCGGATGCGGCGCTCGTCGATCGAGTGTTGCAGGGCGAGGTGAACGCGTATGGCGCGCTCGTCTCACGCTACCGGGATAAGTACGCGCGATATGCTGTGCACATGCTTGGCAATCGGGAGGACGCGGAGGAGGCGTTGCAAGATGCCTTCACCCGTGCATACCGATCGCTCGCGCGCTGCGAGGACCCCGAGCGATTCGGCGCCTGGTTGTTCCGCATTCTCGTCAATCGCTGTCGGACGAGCGGGGCACGCCGCGTGCGCAGAGGCCAGACGTTCGTACACGACGAGACGGCGCTGCTCAATGCCTCGCAGGAGCATCCGGCAGAGCAGACGATGTGGCGGGAGGAGATCGAGCGCGCGCTAGGCGAGCTCAGCGCTGACCAACGAGAGGCGTTTCTCTTGAAGTACGTGGAAGAACTGGGATATGACGAGATGGCCGAGATCACCGGTGTCGGGGTCTCAGCCCTGAAAATGCGGGTCATGCGCGCCTGTGACCGGCTGCGCATCCTGCTGCGGGAGGTTCACAGTGCCTGATTGGGGAAGGACCACGCTCGAGCTCATCGTTCAGGAGCTGCAACGTCCGGTGCGTGTCGACGAGTCGTTCGACCGCCGGGTCATGGTCGCGGTACGTCGCTCGTACGCGGAGCGGCGGCCGCGCGGCGTGGCCGGCTGGATCGGCGCGGCCGTCAACGTGACGCGCCGGCCGGCGTATGCCGCCGCGCTCGCGGCGGGCGTCGTCGCCGTCGTCACCGTCGGAATGCTCCGCTCTCGGCCGGGAACCGTCGCGGGCGCCGCGCCGATCCCGGTGCAGTTCGTCCTCGTCGCGCCCGAAGCGCGCAGCGTGGCCGTCGTGGGCGACTTCAACAACTGGGGGCTTGGCGACACGGCCCTCGTGGCAGAAAACCATAACGGCGTCTGGAGTGTCTCAGCTCCAGTACCGGCCGGCGTCCACCGCTATGCCTTCCTCGTGAACGGCAAGCAGTGGGTCGCCGATCCGACCGCGCCCCGCGCGGCCGGTGACGACTTCGGACAGTCGAGCAGCGCGCTCGTCGTGGAGGGTTCGGCAGAGTGACATCCCGTACGGTTCGTGGGCTCCTCATGGTGGCACTCGTCGCTGGCGCGTTCGGCAGCGTCGAGGCCCAGGATCCACGTATCGGCAACCGGCTCGATGCGCCGACGCGAAAGGCGCTCACGGCCCTCATCGATTCGGCGCGCGCCCGCGGCATCCCCGAGGCGCCGCTGATGGAGAAGGTGTACCAGGGCCTCGCGATGGGCGCCGACGGTCCGCGCATCGTCGTCGCCGTGCGGTCGCTCACCGTCGAGATAGCCAACGCGCAGCGCGTCCTCGGCACCGTCGCGACGACCGACGAGCTCAAGGCGGCCGCCTCTGCCGTGCACGCAGGGGTGCCGGCCGTGGAGCTCGGGAAAATGAAGAAACAGTCAGGGCTCCGGCGCTCGCTCACGCTGCCGTTTACCGTGCTCGCCGACATCGTCTCGCGCGGTGTCCCCGTCCAGACCGCCGCCAACGCGATCCGATCGCTCGTCGGCGCCGGCGCACGCGATCGCGACATCAGTGAGTTCCAGCGCAACGTCCAGGTGGACATCGAGAAGGGCGCCCAGCCCCAGGCGGCCGCCGAAACCCGCGTGAAGGGCGCCGTCACCACCACGCCGGCCGCGCGGCCGGAGAAGCACGAGCAGGAGTAGCGCATCTCTCGCGCGATATCTCGAACGGGTCGGCACATCGCCGGCCCGTTCTTCGTTGATCTCCCCACGGCGATTACCTTCCCTAGCTCTTCCGGCATCCGCCGGCCGCCGTCGTACCGAGGATCAATGCTGCGCGATACGCTCCTGTACCTCTCCGACCAGCCACGCGTCTTCAACTTCGTTCGCAAAAGCCGGCTGGCGCAGCACTTCGCGAAGCGGTTCGTCCCCGGTGAGACGCTCGCCGACGCGCTCGAGGTTGTGCGCACTCTCAACACAAGCGGCATCTCCGCCTCCCTCGACCTCCTCGGCGAGAGCACCAACAACGAGCGCGAGGCTCGCGCGGCGCGCGACGAGTACCTCCGGATCCTCGACCGGATCCACGAGGCGCGCCTCGATGCCAACGTCTCGCTCAAGCTCACGGCGATGGGTCTCGACATCGATCACGAGCTCTGCGTCGCGGTCGTGCAGGACATCCTCGCACGGGCGCAGCAGTACGACACGTTCGTGCGCATCGACATGGAGGCGAGCGCCTACACGGACGTCACGCTCAAGATATTCGAGGAGCGGCTCTATCCCGCCTACAAGACGAATGTCGGCGTCGTGCTCCAGAGCTATCTGTACCGCACCTTCGCCGACGTCGAGCACATGAACTCCCTCCGTGCCCGCGTGCGCATCTGCAAGGGCGCCTACAAGGAGCCGCCCTCCGTCGCGTATCCTGAGAAGAAGGACGTCGACGCGAACTACGTGAAATGCATGCGCGAGCTGATGCTCAACGGGAACTACCCCGCCATCGCCACGCACGACCCGGCCATGATCAACGAAGCGAAGCGCTGGGCGAAGGAGCGGGGAATCGAGAAGAATCGATTCGAGTTCCAGATGCTGTACGGCATTCGCCGCGACCTCCAGCAGTCGCTCGTGAAGGAGGGCTATCACATGCGCGTCTACGTGCCGTTCGGCACGCAGTGGTATCCGTACCTGATGCGGCGTCTCGCCGAGCGTCCCGCGAACGTTGCCTTCATCACCGGCAACGTCGTGCGCGAAGCGCTCCAACGTCGACGCTGAGGCGTCGCTCCGCATGCCCGGCCAGCACCTCCCCGCCGATCACAGCCGTGGCGACGCCAACACCATCGGCGGCTATGCGGCCGTGCATGGACGCCCGGCTGCCTTCGAAGGCCCCGACGGACTCTCCTACAGCGTCGAGATCGTGACGGCGCCCACGGGTCACCCGGATCGGGCGTGGGGCGCCTATCTTCTCTTCGTGCAGTGGGCCAGGATCGGCGCGGCGACGCCGAGCGGTCACGTCGAGACCGACTTCCTCGCGGAGGCGGACACGGAGGCGGACGCGCGGGCCGTCGTGGCCTTGCTCAGCCTCTCCGAAGTGCGCGCGGCGCTGCATGCGGCCGTCGCGGAGCGCGCGCAAGGCGCACCGACACGCCGGTGGTGGGACGCGATGCGCGACGAGGGCGGCGATGCCGGCGCGGGCGGTCCCACGGGATGACGCGTACTAACGACGAGGCGTCGTCCAGGAGCGCGGAGCAGGGGATCGTCCTGAGCGGCACGGGCGGCGTCTGGCGTGTGCGGCGCGACGACGGATCGGTCGTCGAGGCGTCGCTGCGCGGCCGCGTGAAGAAGTCGAACGCCGGCCGCCGTGCTGACGGTTCGCTTCGCCGCGACACCGTCGCGTCGGCGGCGGAAATGCTCAAGCTCGCGGTGGGCGATCGGGTGCTCCTGGAGCACGACGCCAGCGACGCGTGGGCGATCGCCGAGATCCTGCCGCGCCGCTCGCGCCTCGCGCGGCGAGCGCCCGGCGGCGGCCAGGGTGAGCGCATCGTCGCCGCGAACGTCGATCAGGTCGTGGTCGTCTTCGCGGCGGCGAACCCGGAGCCGCATCCGCGCATGCTCGATCGCTTCCTCGTGATCGCCGAAGCGAACGAGCTCGCGGCGCGCGTCGTGATCAACAAGGTGGAGCTCGTGGGCGGCGCCGACGCGGCACGCGCGCGCTGGATCGACTACGAGCGCGCCGGTTACCCCGTCCACCTCACGAGCGCGAAGCGGCGCGAAGGGCTCGATACGCTGCGCGGTGCGCTCAGCGGCGTGGTGAGCGTGCTCACCGGTCCATCCGGCGTCGGCAAGTCGTCGCTCCTCAACGCCATCTTCCCCGGCCTCGAGCTGCGCGTTGGCGAGATCAGCGAATCGGTGAACAAGGGGCGCCACACCACGGTCGGCGGCTATCTGCATCCGCTGCCGGGCGACGACGGTGGCTACGTCGCCGACACGCCGGGGCTGCGCGAGATCGGGATGTGGGCACTCGCGCCCGAGTCGCTCGACGTCTGCTTCCCGGAGCTGCGTCCCTATCTCCCCCACTGCCGCTTCGCCGACTGCCGCCACGGCGTCGAGCCCGACTGCGCCGTCCGCGCGGCCGTGGAAGCGGGCGAGGTCAGTGCGGCGAGATATGAGAGTTATCTGAAGTTGCGCACGGAGTTGGAAGAGGAGTCATAGAGTGAGTTGGTTGGTGAGATCGTGCGTTGGTGCGACCCCACGAGCCCACGATCCCACCAACCAACTCACCAGCTTCCCCTCTCCCCCGCCACCTCGATCACCCTCGCGATCCGCGCCGCCGCGTGACGCCAGTTCGTCTGCACGGCGACCTGCGCTTCGTCCGCATCGCCGGCCTCGATCGCCTCGATGATCGCGTCGTGCTCGGCGACGGATGCGCGGATGTCGCTCGTGAGCATGCTGATGTACATGCGGATATAGCGCTCCGCTTGCGGTTTGACGCTGTCGTGCAGCGCGAGCAGACGCGGACCGGCGCTCGCCTCGACGATCTTGCGGTGCAGCCGCTCGTCCGCTTCGTACAGGCTGCTGTGATCGAGCGGCACTGCGCGCCCCATGCGGTGGAACTCCGTGTTGAGCGCGCGCAGATCGGTCACCAGCGCGCCACGCTCCATCGTGTCGAGCGCCGCGGCCCAGCGAGCGCCCAACCCTTCGAGCTCGCCGACGATGTTGAGCAGCTCGTGCACGTCGGCGCGCGTGAGCGGCGCGACGGTCAGTCGCGCCTGCTGCGCACCCGGCGCGCCGACGACGAAGCCTTCCTGCTGGAGCCGCTGCAGCGCCTCACGCACCGGTGTGCGGCTCACACCGAGCCGCGTCGCGACCTCGGTCTCCACGACGCGACTGCCCGGCGCGAGCAACCCCTGGACGATCAGGTCGCGCAGGCGCTGATAGACCTGCTCCGGTCGCGAGCCGTGCGGCGCATCGGCGGCGAGGTCGTCGCCAGAGGATCGCGCGCCGTGGACGGGTCGTGCGGCGGAAGTCCGGCTCGAGGAAGCGGGACGGCGGACGGGCATTGGAGGGCGGGTTCTGGTTCGGACAATATATACGAATCTGGATGCAGGAGGTCCAATCTCTTTCGGGAGAGCTTCGGCCTTCCCTCGACGCGGACCGCAAAACTGTGCAAGCCGACGCGACCACGACGTCTCCCTGGCAACCCCCAACCGGCCAGGTCGCCATGTCCAGTACTCTCCGAATCGGCTTGCTGCTCGCGCTGACTACCGCATCCGCGATGTTCGATCACTCCCTCGCCGAGGCGCGACGGCTCGACTCCACCGTCGTCGTCGGGCGCGTCACGTCGAACGGTCGAGCCGTACAAGGCGTCTCGGTCTCCGTCGCGGGACGCGCCACGTCGACGATCAGTGCGAACGATGGCCGCTACGCGCTCACCGTCGCCCGCGCGAGCCAGCGCGATCGTGTGACGCTGCTCGCGCGAAGCATCGGCTATCAGCCATGGCAGCGAGCCATCGACCTCGTCGGCGATACCGTCCGCGTCGACATCGCGCTCGCGCCGGCCACGACGATGCTCGAGGAAGTCGTCGTGGCCAACGCGCCGCAGCCACGCCAGGAGGCCTCGCGTGCGGCGAAGGAAAGTCGCCGCGCCGACGTCACCGGCGCGACGGCATCCGTCGCGATCGGCACCCCCGCACCGACGACGATGACCCCGATGCGCGGTCGAGTCCACGACTCGACCGTCCCCGGTGGAATTCGTCGCGCGCGGGAGCCGTGGAACACGGAGGCGTACGATCACATCGACGAGAACTCCTTCCGTCCCGTGAGCGTCGCCCCGCTCTCCACCTTCTCCGTCGACGTCGATCGCGCGTCGTATGCGAACGTGCGCCGCTTCCTCAATCAGGGCACGCTCCCGCCGAAGGACGCCGTGCGCATCGAGGAGCTCGTGAACTACTTCCCGTACGGCGACGCGGCGCCCACGTCGCGCGGCGAACCGCTGCACATCACCACGGAGCTCGCCGCCGCGCCGTGGAACACGCGGCACGATCTCCTTCGGATCGCGCTGCGCGCACGTGAAGTCGACATGCGTCGTGCGCCGCCGGCCAACCTCGTCTTCCTCGTCGACGTCTCCGGCTCGATGCAGGGGCCCGGCCGACTGCCGCTCGTCAAACAGTCGCTCGCGCTGCTCGTGAACGAGCTGCGCGAGGAGGATCGCGTCGCGATCGTCGTCTACGCCGGCGCCGCCGGTCTCGCCCTGCCCTCCACGCCGGGCAGCGACAAGCAACGCATCCTCGCCGCGCTCGACGGGCTCGAGGCGGGCGGCTCGACGGCGGGCGGCGCCGGCATCCGCCTCGCCTACGACGTCGTGCGCCGGAACTTCGTCCGCGACGGCAACAACCGCGTCATCCTCTGCACCGACGGTGACTTCAACGTCGGCGCGTCGAGCGACGGCGCGCTCGTCGACCTCATCGAGCAGCGCCGCACCGAAGGCTCCTTCCTCACCATCCTCGGCTTCGGGATGGGGAACTACAAGGACTCGAAGATGGAGAAGCTCTCCAACGCCGGGAACGGCAACTACGGCTACATCGACGATCTGCTCGAAGCACGCAAGATGCTCGTCAAGGAGATGGGTGGCACGCTCGTCACCGTCGCCAAGGACGTGAAGCTGCAGGTGGAGTTCAACCCGGCACGCGTGCGAGCCTACCGCCTGCTCGGGTACGAAGACCGCCTGCTGCGCGACGAGGATTTCGCCAACGACGCGAAGGACGCCGGCGAGATCGGCGCCGGACACGTCGTGACCGCACTGTACGAGATCGTACGCACGGAGGCCCCGCTCGACGTCTCGTTGCCGGAGACGGGCGCGCTGCGCTATCAACGCGCGCCCGCGGACATCGAATCGCCCGCGACGAGCGACGAGCTGCTTCACGTCGCCATGCGCTACAAGGAGCCCGACGGCGAGCGCAGCAGACTCGTGACGCATCCGGTCATGGCGCGACGTGGCGCGCCCTCGGAGTCGATGCGCTTCGCCAGCGCCGTCGCCGGCTTCGGCATGCTGCTGCGCGAATCGAAGTACGCGGGATCGCTCACCTGGCCGAAGGTCGTCGAGCTGGCGCGCGGCGCACGCGGCGACGACCGCGACGGCTACCGCGCGGATTTCATCCGGCTCGCCGAGCTCGCGGGCGAGATCTCGAAACCGCTCGCCGCCGCGCCGATGCGGAATCGCGACTGATCGCGACTGATCGCGACTGATCGCGACTGATCGCGCTCGACAGGAGGTGCGGGGACCGTCATGATTCCGCATGGCTGACTACCCGCACCTCCTCGTCGAGACGACGGCGGACGGCGTGCGTACGATCACGCTCGATCGCGCCGACAAGCTGAACGCCGTGAACGGCGCGCTCGCTGCGTCGCTCTCCTCCGCCGTGGCCGACGCCGCGGCGGAGGACGTCGTTCGTGTCGTCGTCATCACGGGCGCCGGACGCGCCTTCTGCGCCGGCCTCGATCTGTCCGAGCCGCCAGCGCTGCCGTCGTCGACGCGCGTGGAGCGGCTCGACCCCTACGCGTGGGTCGGCACCTGGGTGCGCACGATCCTCGGCTGTGAGAAGCCTGTCGTCGCCGCGGTGAACGGGCCAGCTGCGGGTGCCGGGTTCGGGCTCGCGCTCGCGTGCGACGTGCGCATCGTCGCGGCGTCGGTGCGCATGACGGCCGGCTACGTACGGCGCGGTCTCAGTCCGGACGCCGGCGTGAGCTGGCTGCTGCCGCGGCACGTCGGGCTCGCACGCGCCAGCGACATCCTGCTCACCGGCCGCGATGTCGACGCCGCGGAAGCGGAGCGCATCGGCCTCGCCGCGCACGTCGTGGCGGACGCGAACTTCGCCGATGGTGTACGCGACTACGCGTCGCGGCTCGCGGCGGGTCCACCGATTGCGCAGGCGCTCACGAAGCGCCTGCTCGTGCGCAGCCTCGACACACCACTCGACGTGGCGCTGCGCGACGAGCTCGTGTACATCAAGCAGTGCTTCGCCACGGCTGACGTCGCCGAGGCGATCACCGCGTTTCGTGAGAAGCGCCAACCGCTATTTCGAGGCGCCTGAGGCGAGCTCGTCGCGCCAGGCGTGATGTGTCGCACGCGTGTGTCGTGGCGTCGATCACTGTCCGGAATTCTCTCTCGTAAATATCACGATTTTGCGTCGTCGGTGCACGGTATGTGCGGTGCTGCGTGGGCTGTCCGTCGAATGGAGGCGGAACACCCCCACATCATGATGCAGGAGAGTCGAACCATGACACACCGGTACACACTGGCGGCCGTGCTGCTTGCCGCAATGTCGATCCCGGCAGCGGCGCAACAGACGACGCAGCCAGACACGTCGAAGAAGGCCGGCGTGAGCACGACACAGCCAGACACGTCGAAGAAGGCCGGCGTGACGACGAGTACCTCGGCCGGCGCGATCGCCGAGCCGCAGAAGTCGACCGACAGCACCACGGGCGTCACGACGAGCCCGGGCGCGGCCGTCACGACGCCCGCTCCGACGCCGTCCGCCACCATGACACCGTCGCCGGCAACGCCGAGCGTTGGCGCATCGGTCACCGCTCCGGCGGAGCCCACGCCCAGCAAGTCCGCTGCGCGCGTCAGCATCAAGGTCGATTCCGCCCTCGCGCACTCCGTGAAGATCAGCGCCGACTCTGCGTATGCGCTTGCGCTCGCGCAGGAGCCGGGTGGCAAGGTCAGCTCCGCCGACCTCGAGATGAAGGGAGGAAAGCTCGTCTACGAGATCAAGCTCGTTACCTCGAGCCAGGGAGCGAGCGAGGTCCAGGTGGACGCGATGACGGGCGCGGTCGTGAAGGACAAGAAGTACGGTGGCCTCAAGGCTTCCATCACGCACGATCAGGAGGCCAAGAAGCTGGATGAGGCGAAGAGGGACTCGGCCGCCACGAAGAAGCCCTGACGGAGGACCCGCGGGGGCGCTTGCGTCTCGTGCCGCACGCGAGAAGTTTCAGGAGCGCCCGTTCCGGATCGCCGGGACGGGCGCTCTTCCTTTATCCCCTACCTGGCTCGTGCGAGCACTTCTCACCGCCTTCTCACTGGTCCTCACGCAGTCGCTCGCCGCACAACCGCTCCGGATCGCATATCGGCTCGCGATGCCCGAGCCGGCGTCACACCTGTACGAGGTCGCGCTCGACGTGGACGGCGTGCGCGGCGCGACGCTGCCGCTGCAATTGCCCGTGTGGTCGCCAGGGCGGTACGCGAAGATGGACTTCGCCCGGAACCTCCAGGAATTCCACGTCACGAGCGGCACGGGCGAAGCCCTGCGGTGGGACAAGACCGATGGCTCGCGCTGGGTCGTCCAGACGGGCGGCGCGCGCGCGGTGCACGTGCGCTATCGCGTGTTCGCCAATCAGCTGTCCGGCACCTTCTCCGTGCTCGACACCGCGCACGCGAACTGGAACGGCGCATCACTGTTCCTCTACGTCGAGGGCCACAAGCCGGATCCCGTCACGCTGGACGTCGCGCCGTCGTCGGGATGGCAGGTCGTGAACGGCGACACGCGGAGTGCGAACCAGACCCACTTCGCGTTCGAGAACTACGACCGCCTGATCGACACGCCCACTGAGGTCGCGCCCGCGGTGCTCCTCGATTCGTTCGTCGTCGACGGGAAGCGCTACCGCACGATGGTGCATCACAACGGCGCTCCCCCCGCCGCGGCGCGCCAGCGATTCGTCCGCGACGTCGAGCGGATCGTGCGCTACGAGAACTCCGTGTTCGGCGCGCCACCGCTCGAGCAGTACACCTTTCTCTTCCACGTCGGCTACCGCGGCGGCGACGGCATGGAGCACCTGTACTCCACGCAGATCGTCAACGCCGGTCGGTGGACCGACTCCGCCGCGGTCCTGCCCGGCATCACCACGGCGGCGCACGAGTACTTCCACGTCTGGAACGTCAAGCGCGTGCGCCCCGCCGTGCTCGGGCCGTTCGACTACACGCGCGAGCAGTACCAGCCGAGTCTGTGGGTGGCCGAAGGGTGGACGCAGTACTACGGGATGAGCGCGCTCGGGCGAGCCGGCATCGTGGACCGCGACGCGTTCTACGCGACGATGGCGGGACTGATGCAGATCAACCTCACCGCGCCGGGCCGAAAGGAGCTCTCGGCGCGCATGGCGTCGTTCCATGCGCCGTTCTGGGACGGCACGGCGCAGCCACAGGCGAACAACGGCTCACAGACGTTCTTCTCGTACTACACGAAGGGCGCCGGGCTCGCGTTGTACCTCGACCTGTACCTGCGCGCGAAGACGGCGAACCACCGTTCTCTCGACGATGTCTTCAATGCGCTGAAGCGACGGTCGTGGAATGCGCCTACTGCGTCGTACTACCTGCAGGGCAGGGGATACACCGAGCGTGACGTCGAGCTCGCGGCGAGCGAGATCGCGCGCGAGGATCTCCACCCGTGGTTCGAGCAGCACGTCGGTGGCACGGAGGACGTCGACTACGACGCGCTGCTCTCGCGCGCCGGCCTCCGCCTCGTGCGCGGGGCCCAGGTCTGGAAGCTCGAAGAGATTCCCGGTGCGACGCCGGCGCAGCGCGCCGTGCGCGAGGGGTGGGCTACTGGTCGCTGCGAATGACCGGTGCGGCGTCGCCGGTGACCGTGATGATCGCGACGCCGGCGAGGATCACCGCCGCGGCGAGCACGGTGCGCGACGTGACGGTCTCGTGTCCGATCGCCCAGCCGAGAAGCACCGCCACCACGGGATTGACATAGGCATACGTCGACGCCTTGGCGGCCGTCGTGTGCGCCAGCAGATAGACGTAGGCGGTGAAGCCGATCAGCGAGCCGAACGTCAGCAGATACGCGAACGCGATGAGTGAACTGGTCGATGCGTGCGCGACATCGAGGTGCGCCGGCTCGCCCGCCACGATGCCGGCCACGAGGAGCGCGAGGCCACCGGCCAGCATCTGCGTCCCCGTGGCCATCGTGCCCGACACCGCCTTCGGCGCGAACTTCGTGTAGAGCGATCCCGCCGCCCAGCAGAGCGAGGCGAACACCAGCACGACGGCGCCGATGCCGCTGGAGCTCGCGCCGCCGCGCAGGGCACCCGGACCGACGAGCAGCGCGAGTCCCACGAGACCGAGCCCCACGCCGGCGAACACGGCTGCCCTCGGACGCGTGCCGCCCGGACGGAGCCACTCGAGCACCACCATGAAGATGGGGACGATCGCGACGAGGAGCGCCGCGATCCCCGAGGGCACCCGCTGCTCGGCCCAGCTCACTCCGCCGTTTCCGCCGAGGAGCAACAGTCCTCCACTGATCAATCCGACGCGCCAGTCGACGCGGGTGGGCCACGCCGCGCCGTCGCGGAATCGTGCCCACAGCAGGACGATCAGACCGGCGATCATGAAGCGCGCGCTCGCCGTCAGCAGCGGCGGCAGTGTCTGCACGACGAAGCGGATCGCAAGGTACGTCGAGCCCCAGATGACGTACACGGCGACGAAGGCGGCGATCAGGCGGGCGCGCATCGCCCTAAAATAGCAGACCGAGCCAGCGGCCCCTTGCGAGAAAGCTTCGGTAAGTGTATAGTTGCAGTGTAAACTAATGGGGGCACGATGACTACCGCTTCTCCGGTCATGCCGCACTCACCCGACCTCTCGGTCGAGGAGTCGGTCCTGACGGCTGACGCCGGGCTCCAGGAAGCCCGCTCCGCCAGCGATGTCGCACGAGACGCCGCCTTCGAGCGCGATGCGCTCCCGTGGCTCGATGACGTCTACCGCTTCGCGCTGTCGCTCACGCGCGAGGAATCGGACGCCGACGACGTGGTGCAGGAGACCTTTCTGCGCGCCTATCGGTCGTGGCATACTTTCATCCCCGGCACCGACTGCCGCCGCTGGCTCTTCACGATCTGTCGCAACGTCTTCCTGCGCTCGCGCGAGCGGCAGCGGCCGACGGTCGACCTCGAGGATGGCGAGCAGGACGCAGTCGCCGCCGGCTCGGTATACGCTGCAGCTCGGGAGAGAGGATACGACGACATCTACGCCCGGCTGGACCTCGCGCCCGCCCTTCGCGAAGCGCTCGACGAGCTCGCGGAGCCGTTCCGGTCGGCCGTGATCCTCGTCGATGTCGAGGACCTTTCGTACGAGTCCGCTGCGGAAGTGATGGGCGTGCCGATCGGCACGGTGCGGTCGCGGCTCTTCCGCGGACGTCGCCTGCTGCAGGAGAAGCTGGTCACCGTCGCCGAGGATCTCGGCTTTCAGGGAGCAGGTGTGCCATGATGAGCGCTCCAGCGCGATCGAAGCTTCGGTCGCTCGGCCTGTCGGCGACCTGCGCCGAGGTTCTGACCCACCTCTGGGACTACCTCGACGAGCAGGTCACCCCGACCAGCGCCGAGCGACTCAGGACGCACATCGCCACGTGCGCGCAGTGCCGGCAATACGAGGAATACCAAGAGTGCTTCCTGCGCGCGATGTCGAACCTCAAGCAGGAGCTGAACGCGCCGCACTCGCTTCGCGAGCGCCTCGCCGAGCGCCTCAAGGGCCAGGGCTGCGGATGCTGGGACAAGGTGAGCCGGGAGCCGTAGCGCTCAGCCTTCTCGTTCCACCCCCGCGAGCGTCGACCAGTCGGATCCCGGCTGGCGGATGACGTCGCCGGCCGTCCCGTTCACCACCACATGCGTCTCGATGACCACGCCGGGGGCCAGCGTGGCGGCCACCGAACAGTACCTGGTCAGCGCGAGCGCCACGGCGCGCTCCGTGTGCGCGATCTCGATCCCCGCGCCATCGACGGTGAAGGTGAGCCGTACGCGCTCCACTCGCCGCGGATGCTCCGCGCGCCGCTCCGCGAACGCGTCGACCACGAGCCGTTCCGGCGGCGTGCGCCGCTTGCCAAGGATGTCGACGACGTCGATGCCGGTACACGTCGCGAGTGCGCTCACCAGCGCATCCACCGGGTTCTGACCGGTCTTCGTGGAACCATCGAACCGGGCGGTCGGCCCGTCTGGCCGTCCCGTGTCGAACCGATGCTCGCCCGCCCAGACGGCGCGGACGTTGATCGTCGGCTTCGCGACGGCGTGTGGGACGATCTGTGGGTGAGGCACGCGAGATGGTGACTGTGTGAGCGTGGAATGTACTTCGCCGCGAACCGTCCGTCGCCGTCGCGCGTTCGGCGATCGCGGCCCATTCCCGCCCGGCGCGTCGGGTGCGCTAGACTTCGCGCCGTGCCCACTCTCCCTCCGAAGCAGCTCGCGGCGCTCATGGAGCCGTACGCTCGGCACGTGCTCGTCTGCGTCGGCGGGTTCTGCTCGCCCAATCGCGAAGGAAGAGCACTCTACGCCCTGCTGGCGCGTCTGCTCGAGCGTGAGGGCCTCCTCTTCGGCCCCACTCGCGTCAAGCGCGGCGAGACGCCCTGTCTCGGCGTATGCACAAGCGGGCCGATCGTCGTCGTGTACCCCGAGGGCGTGTGGTACGCCGGTGTGACCCCCGTGCTCCTGGAGCGAATCGTCGTAGAACATCTGCGCGACGGACGAGTCGTGGAGGAAGCGGCGTTCTTCCGACTAAATGGTTAACCGTCGACCGAGGAACGGCGCGCCGAAGGCGCGCGTTGTGGCGCGCCTCGCTTCATCTCCTCCTCTACCGCCCGCAGAATCCTCGGCCACACATGCGGCGCCGCGCGCCGGAAGAAGTGCTCGCGCGCGGTGTCGTCGGCGCGCAGGAACTCCGCGAGGCGCAGCGAGCCTTTGCGGGCGTTGCAGCCCCCACACGCGGTCACTAGGTTGCCCCCGGAGCGATCGCCGCCGCGCATCCGGGGCTGCACGTGATCGACCGTCAACAGCTCGGGTTCGAAGCGCTCGCCGCAGTACACGCATTGGTACTCGTCGCGCGCGAAGATCTGCTCACGTCGCAATGGACAACCCCTTTCCCTCCCGCCGCAATCTGCTCAACGCGGCCCAGCGCTATCTCCTGGAGCCGACCGAGGCGCAGCTGGAACGCGCCGCGGCCGATCCGCCGCGCCTCACCTCACACGCCCTTCAGAAGGACAGCATGTCTCGCACCCGCGAACGCATCCTCGCCAACCTCGACGACATGTACCGCGAAGCGTTCGAACGCGCGAAGGTCTCCGGCGACGACTCGCAGATGGCGTCGCTCGATTTCGCCTACCGCCGCGAGCAGCTGTACTTCGAGATCCTTCTCGACGTCCGCGACGCGATCGAGCGCCGCTAGCGCTCGCGCGGCCGCCGCTCAGGACTCGGGCGGAAGGCGCCCGAACATCGAGCCGGTCTTCCCCTCGCTCGGCTGGTGCGCCTTGGGCCAGACGAGCGAGGCCACGATCGAGATCAACAGCACGCCGAGCACCACGCCGAGCGACAGCAGGATCGGGATGTGCACCCACGACTCGATGATCATCTTCACGCCGACGAAGGTGAGGATGACGGCGAGACCGTACTTGAGCAGGTGGAACTTCGTCACGACGTGCGCGAGCAGGAAGAACAGCGAGCGCAGTCCCATCACGGCGAAGATGTTCGACGTGAACACGATGAACGGGTCGCGCGTGATCCCGAAGATGGCGGGGATCGAGTCGATGGCGAAGATGAGATCCGTCGCCTCGACGAGCAGCAGGACGAGGAACAGCGGCGTGGCGTAGCGCCGGCCGTTCTCGGTCGAGAAGAAGTGCTTGCCGCGATATCCGTCCGTGAGCGGCAGGACGCGGCGCACTCCCTTCACGACGGGGTTCTGCTCGGCGTCGAACTCCTCGTCCTGCTTGAGCGCCATGCGTACGCCGGTGACGACGAGCAGCGCGCCGAAGATGTAGATGATCCAGTCGAATCGTGCCAGCAGCGCCGCGCCGAGGCCGATGAACAGGCCGCGCATCACGAGCGCACCGAGGATCCCCCAGAACAGCACGCGGTGCTGGTACTGCGCCGGCACGGCGAAGTACTGGAAGATCAGCACGATGACGAAGATGTTGTCGATGCTGAGCGATTCCTCGATCAGGTAGCCCGTGAGGAACGTCAGCGCGGTCTGGGGCGTGGCGAAGAACGCCAGCCCCGCGGCGAAGAGCAGGGCCAGCGCGACCCACACGGCGGTCCACGTCGCAGCCTCCTTGGGATGCACGACGTGCGGCTTGCGATTGAAGACGCCGAGATCGAGCGCGAGCATCGCCAGCACGAAGGCGACGAAACCGACCCAGAACCAGATGTTGGTGGCGATCATTGGCGGTGTCCTGGACGGTGAGCCGGATACACGACGGGCGAGCCACTACGGCACGCGTGGTGTCGTAGTGGTCTCGCCCAAGGCCCAACCCGCTCCCTTCAGCCGACCGGAAGCGCTCGCGCGCTCCGTCTTGACGATCGGCTGCTCCGGCGCGCTCGCGCCGGCCGGCTACTCCCCACTCCTGAGAAGGCTGGCCGGTGGGGCAGCCGCGGTCAAGGCATCGCCGGCTCGAACCATCTCCGCACCCTGGATGCTATCCGGTCGGAAGAGTATCGTACGGGTGGTGATTCGTCGCCCGCTGCCCGACGTGCCCGCTTGATGCATCGGGTCCAGGCAGGAGCCGTGACAATGCCGACTTTTTCGCGCGTCCGTCGTAAACGAGGTCCGGCGCTCACCTGGGTGCCGACGCAGGACACGTATTACGAGCTGGCCCGGATCCTCCGCAGTGAGGCGGGCGCGCCGTTGCATCTCACGCAGGCGGCGATTCTCGACTTCGAAGCACACCTCAAGGAGAGCTCGTCGCCGCTGCCGTTCGGGCTGCTGGCAGGAGACGTGTGCATCTGTCCGGAGACAAAGCTCGAATACCTGCTCGTCGACACCGTCTCCCGTACACGCATCGAGCTCCGTGCGGACGACGACCCGTACGTGCAGCTCGCGCAGGAGCTACGGTCGCTCGCCGCGGAGCAGTCCAGGCGGCGCAAGCTGGCGATCGGGTGGTATCTGGGCGGCCTGGCCGACGACCTGACCCTCGACGAAGACGTCACGGGCCTGCATCGGGCGTTGTTCCCCGAGCGCTGGCAGGTCGCCCTCGTGCGCGGCCTGGCATCGGGCGTCGAGCTCGGCGCCTTCCTCCGCTACGAGGTGATCTGGAGTCGCTGGTATTCGATTCCATTCTTCGAGTTCCTGCCGGAGCGCGCGGGGTACTCCAGGAATGAGCGACGCACGGCCGTCCGGTGGACGAACTACAGCACGACTGAGCCGGCACGGCGGATCGACGAGCTCGAGGCGAGCGAGCAGAGAGCGAGCACCGCACCGCGCTCCTGGTGGAGCTCGAGGGGCTTCAGCGCATCGGTGGATCCGCTCCGGCGGGATCCACCTCCTCGCGGCTCGAGGTGAGTGTCGATGCCGTCCATGCACGATGCAGTCGATCGGTCGAACATCGAGCAGGAACCATCGGCCGCACCATTGGCCCTCGCGATCGTGAATGCGCGCGTGTGGACCGGCGATCCGCACCGTCCCTGGGCCGACGCGGTGTTCCTGCGCGCGGGTCGCATCGAAGCCGTGGGCTCGAGTGCCGAGGTCAGGAAGCGATCGGGTGTGGCGACGAAGTTGATCGATGCGAGAGGGCTGGAGGTCGTGCACCATCGCGAGAATGGCGTGCTCGCCCGAGGCGCGCCGGCCGATCTGCTGCTCGTCGATCGCCCTCCAGGATCAGCTGGTGGCGGTGCGCCGACCGATGCGGAGATCGTTCTGGCGATCGAGGGCGGCCGCATCGTCAAGGATCGTGATGCGCTGGCGCGCTGACGTCGCCTGCGCACTCGTGTGTCTCGCCGCCTGCGCAGCTCCACCGCAGCGTGGTGCGGAATCGGCCATGTCGCGCAGCGGCACTGCGCCGAACGACACCGCGCGGCTCGCGGGGCTCGAGCGGGAAGCACGGGCCCTCGTGAAGACGGAAGGCTGCGCCTCTGCCTCCGCCTGCCGGACGGCGCCGGTCGGCTGGCGCGGCTGTGGCGGCCCTCGCACGTACGTGGTGTACTGTGCGGCGACCACCGACTCCGTCGCGCTGTTCCGAAAGCTCGACGAGCTCAAGGCGGCGGAGACCGCCTACAACGAGACGGCCGGGATGATGAGCACCTGCGAGATGCGGCTGCCTCCAGCGGTCACGGCGCAGGGCGGGCGCTGCGCGGCGTCACGCTAGAATCCCGTTGCCGGGGCGCCGCGGCGACGCACTCCGTCCGTCGAATCAATAGGACACGATCTCGGCGATCGCCTTCCTGAAGCTCGCCACCTGCGGCAGGATCGCGTCCTCCAGCTGCGGCGCGTAGCCGACGAAGGTGTCCGTGCTCGCCACGCGCTTCACCGGCGCATCGAGCCAGGCGAAGCAGTCGTCGGCGATGCGCGCCGCGATCTCGGCGCCGTAGCCCCACGAGATCGAATCCTCGTACGCGACGATGACGCGATTCGTGCGCTTGACGCTCTCATAGACTCGCTCGCTGTCCCAAGGGGACAGCGAGCGAAGGTCGATCACTTCGGCGTCGATGCCGCGCTCCTCGTGCAGCTGGTTTGCGGCGGTGACGGCGCGCTGGACGGTGGCGCCGTACGTCACGATCGTCACGTCCGAGCCCGCGCGCGCGATGCGCGCCTTGCCCAACGGGATCATGAAGTCCGGGCCCGGGTTGACCGCCTTGTTGTACGTCTGCCGGTAGAGGTGCTTGTGCTCGAGCACCAGCACCGGATCGTCGCAGCGGATCGCGGTGCGCAGGAGCCCGTTCGCGTCGAGCGCCGTGGATGGGCAGACGACGCGGAGCCCGGGGCAGTGCGTGAAGATCGAGGCGCCGGTCTGCGAGTGATAGAGCGCGCCGCGGATGTAGCCACCGTAGGTCACGCGGATCACGACGGCCGCCGCATACGCATTGTTCGAGCGCCAGCGCAGCGTCGCGAGCTCGTCGCGGATCTGCATGTACGCTGGCCAGATGTAGTCGAAGAACTGGATCTCGACGACGGGCTTGAAGCCGCGCACCGCGAGTCCGATCGCGCGACCGACGATGTTCGCTTCGGCGAGCGGCGTGTTGTACACGCGCGCGCCGCCGAACTCGCGCTGCAGCCCCCACGTCACCTTGAATACGCCGCCCTTCCCCTTCACGCGGGGCAGGCTCGTCTCGCGCGACGCGTCGGCGACATCTTCCCCGAACAGCAGCATCCTCGGGTTGCGCCGCATCTCATCCCGCATGCAGACGTTGAGCAGATCGACCATCGTCGTTGGCGTGCCCTCGGTGGCCGGCGCGTCTTCGGTGTCGAACGCGGCGGACGTCGGATCGACGTCAGGCGAGTACACGAAGTCGTGCACCGTCTCGGCACCGGGCTGCGGCTGCGCGAGCGCGTCGTCCGTCGCGGCGAGGATGACCTCATCCACCTCGGCCTGGATGGCGAGGATCTCGTCCGCCGTCGCGTAGCCCTGAGCGACGAGCCAGCGCGGGAACTGCGCGACCGGATCGCGCATCGCGTCCGCTTCCCGCTCCTCGGGAGGCCGGTACATCACCTCGTCGTCGGACAGTGAATGCGAGTAGGGGCGGATCACGTGCGCATGGACGAACGCGGGACCCTTGCGCTTGCGCGCGTGGTCGACCGCGCGCTGCATCGCCGCGTAGCTCGCGAGGAGATCACAGCCGTCGACCTCCTCGACGTACAGGCTGGGGAAGCCGTTCACCAGTCGAGAGATCGAGCCACCGGGCGTGTTCACCTCGACCGGGACGGAGATCGCGTAGCCATTGTCCTCGATCAGGTAGACGATGGGCAGCTCGAGGTTGCACGCCGTATTCAGCGATTCCCAGAATTCGCCCTCCGACGTCGTGCCGTCGCCCGCCGAGACGAGCACGACCTCGTCGTCGTGGAAACCGTCGGTGACGTCAAGCAGGCGTGCGCGACGGGTGGCCTCGGCGCTCCCCACCGCGTGCAGGAACTGGGTGCCTGTCGGCGACGATGCCGACACGATGTTGAGCGGCGCGTTCCCCCAGTGACTCGGCATCTGCCGTCCGCCCGAGGCGGGGTCAATGGCCGCCCCCACTGCCTCGTAGAGCATCTCCGCGGGCGTGACGCCGAGCTCGAGGCACAGCGCCCGATCGCGGTAGTAGAGGTAGAACCAGTCGTAGGCGGGCTTGAGCACCATTCCGGCCGCGCAGAGCACCGCTTCGTGACCAGCGCCCGAGATCTGGAAGAAGATCTTGTTCTGGCGCTTGAGCTGGATCTCCTTGTCGTCGAGGCGGCGCGACAGGAGCATCGTGCGATACGCGCCCACCAGCTGGTCGCGCGAGAGGCCGGCGGTAGCCTTGCGCTCCGCTCGGGTCTGAGTGGCCATGCGAACGCCGCCTGGAAAGAGGTGTCTCAGCGCTGAAAAATAATCCGTGGGCACGAGCCGGTCACTAGCCGGCCTCGTGGGCTCCAAAAACTGTGATACGGTGAGTACTGGATGAGCACTCCTCGTACCCGGCGACGGTGGTGGTCTCTGGCACCACGCGTGCATTTTCCATTCAACCACCACCAGACAAGAGGGCTCATGTCAGCGGCTCCGCACCCGTCGTGTCCGTTCTGCGATGTGATTCACGGCGCCGGCGAGGTCTCGATGTGCTACGAAGACACCGACGTCGTCGCGTTCATGGACATCCAGCCCGTGAACGCGGGGCACGTGCTCGTCGTCCCGCGCGATCACTTCGAGTCGCTCGAGGACATCCCGCGCGCGATGGCGAACCACGTGTTCGACGTGGCGATGATGCTCGCGCCGATCGTGCAGCACGTCGGCGAAGCCGACGGGATGAACATCCTCGTGAACAGCGGCGCCGCGGCGGGGCAGGACGTGTTCCATTTCCACGTGCACGTGATCCCGCGCTGCCCGGACGACGGGTTCGACGTGCCCCTGCCGTTCGCCGGCTCGCAGATGCCCGACCGCACGGTGCTCGACGCGAACGCGGCACGGATCATCGCCGCGTTACGCGATCCGGTGGCCATGCGTCCGGATCGTAGAGGGGCGAGAGAGGACCGGCGCGCGTCGTCGCGATAACTCGCAGGCGACGACGTCGCGCGATTCGCCAGGCTCCGCCTCTTGCGCGATTGGCACGTGCACTGCACTAATGGGCCACGAGCGGCAGCCCCGCTCGCCCGACGCACCCGGAGGCCAATGAGCACAGGATCCCGGAAGTGCAGGACCCAGGTGGCGATGCGAGCGCGGCGAGCGCATCGCACGTGCTGGCTCCGCCGGTGCGACGACCACGACGCACGACACCCCGCGCGAGGGAGCTTCTCCCTCCGCGGGGTGTCGTCTTTTCCAGCGAGGTGAAATTGCCCGCTCGACACGGTCACCGCGTCAGCCTCCCCCGCGTCCCACGCACCCCTCGAAATCTTCTTCGCCGCATGCGGCGACTGCTCCCCGCAGAGCACAAGCGAGCGTTCAAGCTCGCGGCGATGCGCGACTGCAGTCGCCGTTGTGTCTACTGCGGCTCGCCGCTCGAGTATGCGCGCGCGACGCTCGACCACGTCCATCCGCTCGCCAAGGGCGGCACGCATTCGCCGGGGAACGTCGTCTCGGCCTGTCCGCCGTGCAACCGGCTCAAAGCCGACATGCTCCCCGCGGAGTTCTTCCTTCGCCATCCATGGGCCGGCAGCAACTTCATTCTCTACGCACGGGCGGTGCATCGAGCGCTCAAGCGCCAGGCGCGGCGCGCCGTGAGCCTGGCCTACGCGGGAGCGAGGGCGGCCTAGGCGCGCTTTGCGCGCTGTTCGTCGGTTGACGGTTTGTCAGTAGACGGCCGGCCTCGGGACGGAGGAGCGTCCCGAGGCCGGCCGTTAACCGACGAACTGACGAACGTCGTTGCTCTAAGGATTGATCGGAAAAGGCGCGTTCCGGATCACTTCGCCCGGCGTCTTCCATCCACCGCGCGGCTCCGGCTGACGCGAGGGTATCGGCGCCTGGGGGCGCGTCTGCGGCACGGGCTCCGGCAGGCGCTCCACACGCGGCGCTTCTGCTGGCGCCTGTTCCTCGGCCTGCGGGGCCGGCTGGGCCGCGGCGGGCGTCTGGCGGCGCGGGCTCGACACGACTGCACGGGTGCCGCGATTCACGCTCGGCGCACGCGAGACCGTCTTCGACTTCGGCGCGGGCGTCGGGCTCTCCACACGCTCAGCCGCCGACACCACCTCGACGCGACTGCCGGGGTTGCCGGCAAGCTGCATATTGGCGCCACCCGCCTTCGCGAGATCCTGCTCGAGATCGGAACTGATGGTCGCGTGGTCCGGCGAGCCGGAGCACGCCGCGGCCGCCGCCACGAGCACGGCGCCAAGCGACAGTCGGAGGGAGTTTCGCATGGTGAGTTCTACCCCTGGTTGCCGAAAAGGAGCCCGCCATCCCACGCTGGGCCCGCTAGCGGTTCGAGTGCCAGACCCGACGGCCAGCGGCGATCTCCTCCATCGTCCGCTTACTGACGACCGAGGTGGTCTCTTCGGCAGTGATGTCGTGATCGGTATCCGCGTGAGCGTCGCGGCGCTTGATCAGCAGCCACTGCGGGCGGCCAAGCCGCCGGAGGCGCGCGAGGACGAAGCCGCCCTGCAGTCGCTTTCCGTGCATCACGAACCGCAGCTCTCCCTTCTCGTAGCCGCGACGCAGCGACTCAGCGCCGCCGTCGTCGTCGGCCTCGTATGTGCCCCGGTCCCAGAGCATCACCGTACCGCCGCCGTACTCGCCCTGCGGGATGGTGCCCTCGAAGGTGTTGTACGAGATGGGGTGATCCTCCACCTCCATGGCGAGCCGACGGACCGTCGGATCGAGACTCGGGCCCTTCGGCACGGCCCAGGACTTCATCACGCCGTCGAGCTCCAGGCGGAAGTCGTAGTGCAGGTGACTCGCCGCATGCTTCTGGATGACGAAGTGCAGGGCCTTGCCACGAGCCTTCGGGACTTTCCCGGCCGGTTCCGCGGTGCGGGTGAAATCGCGCTTCGCGTTGTACTCCGCGAGCGGCGCGGACGACGCGGCGCGGTCGCGCGACCGACCGGCCGTGGTTTTGGACGTCTTTCGCGCGCTTCGCGTGGTCGCGGAACGTGAGGCGCTCGCGGCGCTCGTTTTCGACGCGCGGCCAGTCGCCCCCTTCGCCGCGCTCTTGGCCCGCGTGGCGGGCTTCCTTCCCGTCGCCCGCTTGGTCCCCGATCGCGGGCCGGAGCGTTTGGTCGCCATGCTGCCGATCTTTGCCAAGACCATGCCCTCGGAACCTCGTCGAGGCGCCCGGTCGAGCGTGCGCCGACGCCTCCAAGGCCCTCCCAGAGGCGCTCCCGACGCCGCGCTGAACCCGGGGTGACAGCGCGGCACCAAGCAGGGTGACTTGGGGTAGAGGCGTGAGCCCCCGCACGTCCGAAAGTGCTCCCTGGGAGACACGAAAATGGCCCCGACGAACCGTTCAATGCGTGCCGCGTTGGCTATCGGCGCTGCGATGATGCTCCTGGTGGCGACATCCACCGCCGATGCTCAGCGCCGCGACCCCCGAGTCGCCGTGGCGGCCCAGCCGCGTCCCGAGCCCCGGCAGACGGACCCGCGGCGCGCGTCGGAGTGGTACGGACTCGGCGATCCGCGCGGGCGGGCCGGCCGCTGGGAGGACAATCGATCGCATGACCAGCGCTCGCGCGGACCGACGATCATCTACGTGCCCGTTCCCGGCGGATACGGCTACGGATACGGCCCTGGCTACTACGGCTCGCAAGTCTTCGGCGGCGTCACCGACGCCAACGGCCGGCCGCTCTCGGCGAGCTATGAGTCGGTTCCGTCCAGCGGCGCCTACGGCTACACCCCGGATCTGAGTGGTGCGCCATACGCCGTGAGCAACGAAGGGATGATGGTCGTCGACTTCCCGAGTGGCGAACGTCGCGCCTTTCCGTCGTGTGCGGAATCAACCGACCAACGCGACCCCAAGGGTCGCCCCCGCACGGTGTTCTATCAGTCGCAGGACTACTGGATGATCCTGCGCCCGGGGCAGCGTGGCCGCGTGCACGGCGAGCCGCCGGCTGGAAAGGCGGCGTGCTACGCAATCGATTCGGAGGGGAAGGTGGTGCTGAGGCAGTGAACCACCATTGCCGTACCGAGTATGCGAGTACTCGGTAACCATGGACCAGCGGACTAATAGTCCACCGGCCGCAAATAACTCTCTCCAATCGCCGAGCCCGATACCATCGCCACCGTCGGCAGCCGTCGCTTCCAGTGGGTCGTTTCCAGACGCTTCCGCACCAGCGACACCTCCGCCGCGTCGAAGCCGCGCGCCACGAGATCGTCCGCCGAATAACCGTTCAGCATCCAGTTCAGGAGCTCGTCGGCCCGCGCGTAGCTGATGCCGAAGTCCCCCTCGTCGGTCTGCCCGACGACGAGGTCGGCCGAGGGCGCCTTGCCGACGATCACCTCGGGAACGCCAAGGTGCCGTGCCAGCGCCCACACCTGAGTCTTGAACAGATCGCCCAGCGGATTGATCGGCGGCGAGTCGTCGGCGTGCCAGGTGAAATAGCCGAAGAGCCGCTCGGTCTTGTTTCCGGTGCCGAGTGGGATGGCGTGGTACTTCGCGGAGAGGTCGAACAGCGTGATCATGCGCATGCGCGCCATCACGTT
Organism: Gemmatimonadaceae bacterium; assembly: GCA_045804245.1. Taxonomy (GTDB): domain Bacteria; phylum Gemmatimonadota; class Gemmatimonadetes; order Gemmatimonadales; family Gemmatimonadaceae; genus AG11. The sequence goes on from JBJMNN010000106.1 coordinate 30,623, forward strand.
GCCGCGGCGCGCCGGGTCGGCGTCGGGCTCGTGCTGGAGATAGCCGTCGACGGCACTGCTGATGTCGACCGTTCGCTCCTCGATCCCGAGCGCGTCGATCACGAGCTTGCCGTGCTCGAGACTCTCGCGGCTCGACGTCCGATACGGCATGCGCACCCCGACGACGTTCTCGGCGCCGAACGCGCGTGCGGCGAGGAACGCCGTCACGGCGGAATCCACACCGCCCGAGACGCCCACGACCACCTTCTTGAAGCCACGCCGGCGCAGCTCGTCGCGCAGGAAGTGCACGAGCCACCCCTCGACCATGGCGGCGTCGAGCTCGAGCGGCGGAGGGCCGCTCGCCGGGCTGGCGCGCACGACGCATACGCTGCGACCCGGCGGCCGGCTCGCCGCGGGCGTCGTCGCGGCGCCGTCATCCCGGGTCGACTGCGGGGCGCCCATCGATTCGGCCAGCGCCTCCATACCGTCGTAGGCGAGCAGGTGCGGCGATCCCGCGTCGAGCTTGGCCAGCGTCTCGCGCAGGTGGGGGATCATCGTCTCGAGATCGGCGATGAGCGGCATGTCGGCGCGCGCGCGGGTCACGTCGGCGAGGTCGATCGTCGCCGTGACGATCGCCTCCTCCCACAGCGGCCCTCGCGCGCGCACCTCTCCCTTCGGTCCGGCGAGCATCGCGCAGCCGGGGAACTGCTTCCCCGCCTCGCTGCCGACGAGGTTCGACAGCGCGATGTAGATGCCGTGCTCGTCGGCCATGTCGCGCGTCAGACGCTCCCAGCGCGAGACGCTCGCCGGGCCGGGCACCTCGTCGGTCTTGGGCCACGCCCCGCGCGCCGGGGGTGCGGAGGGCACGATGACGAGCTGCGCGCCGTCGAGCGCGGCGATCGTGCCGCTCAACGAGTGCCAGGCATCCTCGCACACGAGAATCGCGGCGCGCCCCCACGGCGTATCGAACGCCCGGAAGTCCCGCCCACGCTCGACGAATCGCTCCTCGTCGAACAGCCCGTACGTCGGCAGGAACACCTTGCGGTGGACGTGTCGCACGAGCGGCATCGTCTCCCCGAGCGAGACGTAGAGCGCGCTGTTGTACAACTTGTTGCGCCACACCTCGTAGAAGCCGACGCAGACGTCGACCGGCGGTCCGTCGCCATACGTGCGATGGAGATCGGCCGCGAGACGACCGGCGGTGACGGCGACCTCGCGCACGCCGCCCTCGAGGAAGTAGCCGCTGAGCGCCGTCTCCGGAAAGCAGACGAGCTGCGGCCGCGGGTCGAGCGAGACGGCCTGCGCGAGCAGCTCGCCGATGCGCGCGAGGTTGCCCGAATAGTCCCCCTTCCGCGGCTGGAACTGGACGAGTGCGAGGGTGACGAAGGAGGACATGGATGGAAAGTCACCGCCGACAGGGTTCGTCGCAACGGTGACGGTGTCGGCGGGAGACCTGCTGGAGAGTGGCGGTGACGGCGTGAGAAGTCAGCAGTCACTCCCCACCACCCACTCCCCACTGAGTTTCGTGTGATCCACGTCGCACGACTCTCTGAGCGCCGCCGATAGACTTCGCCGAATGTCCGCTCGCGCCCTCCTCGCTCTCTCGCTCGCCATCGCCGCGCCCCTCGGAGCGCAGTCGCCGGCGGTCGCACCGAAGTCCACCGGCCCGGTGTGGCAGATCGTTCCCCAGCCGCAGTCGTCGCTCGTGTACGCGCGTGACGGATCACTCCTCGGCGAGATCGGGCGCGAGTCGCGCACGAGCATCTCGATCCGCACGCTGCCGAAGTACGTGGGGCAGGCGTTCGTGGCCGTGGAGGACCAACGATTCTACCAGCACGACGGCGTCGATCTGATCGGCGTCGCCGGCGCCATCAAGGGCAAGATCCTCGAGGGGATCACCGGCGATCACCGCGGTGGCGCCAGCACGATCACGCAGCAGCTCGTCGGGAACATGCACCCCGACCAGATCGACCGGCGCGACCTGAGCCTCGCGCGGAAGCTCCGTGAGCAGCAGGCGGCGCGCGAGATGGAGCGTCACTACAGCAAGGAGCAGGTTCTCGAGGGGTACATCAACACGATCAACTTCGGTCACGGGTGGTACGGCATCGAATCCGCCGCGCGGCACTACTTCGGGAAGCCGGCATCGCGGCTCACGCTGGCCGAGGCGGCGACGCTCGCGGCGCTGCCGAAGTCGCCGGTGGGCTACGACCCGACGCGCTTCCCCGACAAGGCGAAGGCTCGGCGCGATCTGATCCTCACGCTCATGGCGCAGCAGGGATTCATCGCGCCGCAGCTGGCCGAGCGCACGAAGCAGGAGGCAGTGACGACGGTGAAGGACGGCGGCACCTCGGCGCCCGCCCAGTACTTCGTGGATGCGGTGCGGCAGACAACGGAACGCCTCGGCCTGAACGTCACGACAGGCGGACTTCGCGTGCACACGACGCTCGATCCGGCGCTCCAGCGCGCCGCGGTGGATGCGCTCGTCGACGGGACCGAGAAGGTCGAGCAGCGGAAGGGGTACAATCATCCGACCTTCGCGGCGGCGAAGGACAAGCGCGACGCGCTGGAAGGCGCCGTCGTGGCGATCGACCCGCAGACGGGTGACGTCCGTGCGCTCGTGGGAGGGCGCAACTACGCGCTCGCGCCGTTCAACCGCGCGACGCTCTCGATGCGCCAGCCCGGCTCGTCGTTCAAGCCATTCGTCTACGCGAAGGCGCTGGAGGACAGTCTGAGCGCGGCGACGATCGTGCCCGATACGGCACTCTCGATCCGGCTGGACAACGGTCGCGTGTACAGCCCGGACAACTCCGACGGCAAGTTCCTCGGCGCGATCACGATGCGCGAGGCACTGATCCACTCGCGCAATCCCGTAGCCGTGCAGCTCGCGATGCGCGTCGGGCTCGACTCCGTCGCGGCGATCGCGCATCGCGGCGGGATCGCGTCACCGATCGCCGAGGTGCCGGCGAGCGCGCTCGGCGCCTCGGTCGTGCGCCCGCTCGACTACGTCGCCGCCTACACGGTGTGGGCGAACCTCGGCAGCACCGTCGAGCCGCGGCTCGTCACGCGCGTCGAAGACGCGGCGGGGAAGGTGGTGCTGCAGCGCGGGCCATCGGTGCCGCAGTCGGTGATCGATCCGCGCATCGCATTCATCGTCCGCGACATGATGCGCGACGCCGCCGAGCGAGGAACCGGCGCGCCCGCCCGGCGCGCCGTGCCGGCGAACGTTCCGGTGGCGGGCAAGACCGGCACGACGAACGACAACGTCGACGTCTGGTTCATGGGAATGACGCCGGATCTGGTCGCGGGCGTGTGGCTGGGCTTCGACCGCCCGACGACGATCGCGCCGGGCGTGGCGGGCGGTTCGCTCGCGGCGCCGATCTGGGGCGCGATGATGGCGAAGTACTACGCGAACCGCCCGATGCCGGCGTCGGCGTGGACGCCGCCACTCGGCCTCGTCACGGCGGAGCTCGATCGCGCGACGGGTCTGCTAGCCGACGCCGCGACGCCGCCGGATCGGCGATACACGGAGTACTTCCTCCCGGGCACCGAACCGGAGCCACTTCGCAGCGTACCGTGGAAGTTGGCGGTGTTCGGGGCGATGACACCGTGACGCAAACGCCCCGATCGCGAAAGCGATCGGGGCGTTTGTCTTGCTTGCCGTGTTGGACGAGTTCAGCGCGACATCGCGTCCGGACCGTCCGACTCGCCGTTTAGCGGCCGAGCTTGACGACGTTCTCCGCAGCGGGGCCCTTCGCGCCCTGGACCACGTCGAACTCCACGGACTCGCCCTCGGCGAGGGTCTTGAAGCCGTGGCCCTGAATGGCGGAATGATGCACGAAGCAATCCTTCTCGCCGTTCGCGGGGGTGATGAAGCCGAAGCCCTTGGTGTCGTTGAACCACTTCACGGTGCCGGTCGTACGCATAGCTGAACTCCTCAATGATGTTCGTGGGCGGTGACGCGGTCGCGCCGTCGCTCACTTGTCGTGCGTGAATGGCGCCCTCACGTGGGGGCTGCCCTACGCGAACGGCACTGTGCCGCTTGCGCAGCGACGCGGGGCAGAACGAAAAAGGGCCCGCGCAATGCAGGCCCCATCCGTCGGAACTGACCCCGAGCAGAAGCACGGGGTGCGTCGCTGAGACTAACAGTAATACCTCTGACCCTGACGCGATAGCCCCCGTGCTCCGGTGCTTCAGGCGCCCGCCCCGACCTCCGCCGGCTGCTCCGCCTCCTCCATGATCGACGGCTGCGCCGGAGCTGTCGTCCCGTTCACCGCCGGCATCAGCGCGATGGCGAACGCGTCGTCCAGCGTGGACACGCAGTGGAAGGTGAGCTGGTTGCGCACCTCCTCCGGGATGTCCTCCATGTCGGCCTCGTTCTCCTTCGGCAGGATGATGGTCGTGATGCCGGCGCGGTGAGCGCCAAGCACCTTCTCCTTCAGGCCGCCGATGGGGAGCACCCGACCTCGCAGCGTGATCTCGCCGGTCATCGCGACGTCGCGGCGAACCGGACGTCCCGACATCGCGCTGACGAGCGCGACCGAGATCGCCACGCCGGCACTCGGCCCATCCTTCGGAATCGCGCCTGCCGGCACGTGCACGTGCACCTCGATCGAGCCGAGTCGGTCCTCGGGAATCTTGAGCGCCGACGCGTGCGTCGCCGCGTAGGTGAGCGCGGCGCGCGCGCTCTCCTTCATCACGTCGCCGAGCTGGCCGGTGAGGATCAGCGACACGTTGCCCCACCCGCTCACCTGCACCTTCTCGTCCGGACTGTCCGACGCGCGCTGCGCGCCGTGCAGACGGCGGATCGCCGCCTCGACGAACATGATGTCGCCGCCCATCGGCGTGTAGTACATGCCCGCCGCCACGCCGATCTCGTTCTCCTCGTTCGCGCGCTCGGGGTGCACGCGCGGCCGGCCGAGCAGCTCGCGCACGTCCTCCGGCGAGATCGTGAGGTCGTCGGTACCGCCCGACGCGAGCTTGCGCGCCACCTTGCGTGCGACCGCGCCGACCTGGCGCTCGAGCTGGCGTACGCCGCTCTCCCGCGTGTAGTTCGACACGATGCTCATCACGGCGTCGTCCGTGAACACGACGTTCTTGCTCTTGAGCCCCGACTCCTCGATCTGGCGCGGGATCAGATACTTCTTCGCGATCTCCGCCTTCTCGCGCTCGGTGTAGCCCGCGAACTCGACGACCTCCATGCGGTCGATGAGCGGGCCCGGGATGTTCTGGATGAAGTTCGCCGTGGCGATGAACAGCACCTCGCTCAGGTCGAACGGGATGCCGAGATAGTGATCGGTGAACGTGTCGTTCTGCGCCGGATCGAGCACCTCGAGGAGCGCGCTCGCCGGATCGCCCTGGAAGGACTGCCCGAGCTTGTCGACCTCATCGAGCAGGAAGACGGGATTGCGCGTCCTCGCCTGCTTGAGCCCCTGGATGATGCGACCCGGCATCGCGCCGACGTACGTGCGACGGTGTCCGCGAATATCTGCTTCATCTCTTGCACCGCCCAGCGCAACGCGTACGTACTCGCGGCCTAGCGATCTCGCGATCGATTTTGCGATCGACGTTTTGCCGACGCCCGGTGGTCCAATGAAA
>JBJMNN010000107.1:0-14769 GCA_045804245.1 Gemmatimonadaceae bacterium
CTGCGTCGCGTCCGTGGTGTGCAGGGTGCTGAACACGAGGTGGCCGGTGTCGGCCGCTTTCAGGGCAGTGTCGAGCGTCTCGAGGTCGCGGATCTCTCCGATGAGGATGATGTCCGGATCCTGCCGAAGCACGCGGCGAAGCGCCTGGCCGAACGTCGCCGTGTCGGTGCCGACCTCGCGCTGATTGATGTGGCAGTTGATGTCGCGATGGAGGAACTCGATCGGATCCTCGATCGTGATCACGTTCGCCTTTCGCTGCTCGTTGATGTGCTGCAACATCGCGGCGAGAGCCGTGCTCTTTCCCGATCCGGTAATTCCGGTGACCAGCACGAGGCCGCGCGGCTTGAGGGCGATGTCCTCGAGCACGTTGGGCAGGTTGAGCTCCTTGATCGTGCGCGCCTGATACGGGATCGCGCGCATGGCGTAGCAGAGCGAGCCACGCTGCTGGTACACGTTGCAGCGGAATCGACCGATACCCGGCACGCCGATCGCGAAGTCGCACTCCTTGTTCTCGGTGAATTCCTTCACCTGCCGCGGCGTCATCAACTGCTCGGCGAGCCCCTTGAGATCCTCGGGGCGCAGCGCGGGATGATCGAGTGGCAGGAGATCGCCGTGCAGGCGAAGTGTGGGCGGACGGCCGACCTTGAGATGCAGATCGGACGCGTTCCGCTGCACGAGCTGCTGCAGGACCGCCTTGAAGTTGAAGATCTGCCCCGTGCTCGGAGCGGGCGACGGGGCGGGCGGGGCAGCGGTGGGCGGGATGGAGCTAGCCATTGGGATCGATTCTGAAGAGCGGCTGCCCGTACTCGACGGGTTGCGCGTCGGAGGCGAGAACCTCGGTCACGACGCCTGCGACCTCGGACTCGATCTCGTTCATGATCTTCATCGCCTCGATGATGCAGAGAATCTGCCCCTTAGAGACGCGCGAACCCACCGATACGTAAGGCTTCGATCCCGGCTCCGGAGCCGAGTAGAAGGTGCCCACCATGGGGGACTTCACTTCGTTCCCCCCGCCCTTCGGTTCCTGTGCGGCCGGCGCCTCGATGGTCTGAGAGGCCTCGGCCGGCGTCGGATGCGAGGGTCCGATCATCGGAGGCGCGATCATCGGCGCCATGACCGCCGACGGAGCCACCTGCATGGCACCCCGGCCACTCGGGCTCTTCGAGATCCGGATCTTCATCCCCTTGTCGGACGAAATCTCGATCGAGTCGACGGTCGATTCGTCCAGGATCTCGATGAGCTTCTTGACGTAGCGTAGGTCGATCATAGGCCAGAGAGTATGGCGCGACGCGACATCGGGCGCATCGCTCAGCCGAGCTCGATCAGCTCGCGCGGGAAATTGGTCAGCAAGCGAGGCCCGTCCGCTTCGAGCACGACGTCGTCCTCGATGCGTACGCCTCCCCAGCCGGGCCGATAGAGGCCCGGCTCGATCGTCACCACCGCGCCTTCGGCGAGCACCCCTTCAGCCGTGCGGGCCAGTCGCGGTGCCTCGTGTACCTCCAGGCCGATCCCGTGCCCAAGGCTGTGACCGAAGAGCGGCCCGAATCCGGCCCGCTCAATGTAGTCCCGCGCCAAGGCGTCGGCATCCCGACCGGTCATGCCCGCTCTGACACCTGCTGCACCGCGCTGGTTGGCGATGCGCACGATGTCATATACACCGCGGTGCTCGTCGCTCGCCGTGCCGATCACGACGGTGCGGGTCAGATCGGAGCAGTACCCGTCGACGATGGCGCCGAAGTCCATCAGCAGGAAGTCGCCTGACTCGAGCTCCCGCGCCGACGAGTGCGCGTGCGGAAGCGCGGAGCGCGGTCCACTGGCGACGATCGAGGGGAACGCGAACCCCTCGCTCCCGGCGTTGCGCAGCTCGCGCTCCAGAATGCCGGCCACGGCGAGCTCCGTGAGTCCCGCGCGAACCTGCGGCAGGGTGCGCTCGAGCGCCGTGGTGGCGACGTCGGCCGCCTTGGCGATGAGCGCGATCTCCGTCTCGTCCTTGCGCTCGCGAAGCGTTTCCACGAGGTCCACCGTCGGACGCCATTGCCAGCGTGATCCCGCCTCGTTCAGCCGCTGGAAATCGCGATGAAGGATGTGCGCCGTCTCGAATCCGAGGACCTGCAAGCCGCTCATCTGCGCGAGCTGTTGCCAGAGGCCCGTCCAGAGACTCGAAGGCTCGATCACGATGCGCGCCAGATCGCCCACCTCGTCCGCCACCTGCGTCTGGTAGCGGAAGTCGGTGATGAGCACGACGTCACGCTGGCCGACGACGAGCAGGGCGCTGGAGCCGGAGAATCCGGTGAGGTAGCGAATGTTCGGGAGGCCGGTCAACAGCAACCCGTCGAGGTGCGCCGCCGTGAGCCCGTCGACGAGCGCCGCGACGCGACGCGGGCGTGCGTCGCTCACGAGCGTGGGGCGTTCAGCACCGTGACGAGTCCGCGCAACGCGAGCTCATAGCCCTGCACGCCCAGGCCGACGACGCCTCCGATCGCCGCGGGCGCGAGCATGGAGTGGCGGCGCTCGGGCTCGCGTGCGTACACGTTCGTGACGTGCACCTCGACGAACGGCACCGACACGCCGACGAGCGCGTCACGCAGCGCGAGGCTGCTGTGCGAGTACGCGCCCGCGTTCACGATCGCCCCATCGATCCGTCCGCGCATGGCGTGGACGGCGTCGATCAGCTGTCCCTCGCCGTTGTGCTGCGAGCACTCGAGCTCCACGCCGAGCTCCGTCGCCAGCACCCCGAGCCGGCCCTCGACGTCGGCGAGGGTGGCGCGTCCGTAGCGTTCCGGCTCACGAACGCCGAGCAGGTTGAGATTCGGGCCATTGAGGACGGCGATCCTCACCGCTGCTTCAACCCCTGCAACCAGGAGTTGAACTGCTCGATGTCGTCCTCACTCCGCTCCGCGGGCTCGCCGCCCTGGAGCTCGTGCGAGTTGTGTCCACCGCCGGAGGTCTTGTCGCCCTCGACATTCTGCGAGAAGAACTGATCGAACGAGAAGCCCTGCGACGCGCGGGCTCCGCGCGAGCCCTCGCGGAATACGCTGTCGAGCGTCAGCTCACCGGTCGCCGGGCGAGTCGGATTGCCCGCCAGCGGCGTCGCATCGGTTCCCGTGCCGAACGCCTGAGCGAGCGCCGATGCCGCCGAATCCTCGGTGGCGTTGGTGGAATGATGACCGAACAGCGCGTCGATGGACCCGTCCGTACGCCCGGAAGTCGTCGCGGACGATGCAGACGGGGCAGACTCGGCAGGCTTCTCGACCGCAGCCGGCACGGCCGGCGTGCTCGACGGCGGGGTGGGGAATTCGTCGGTGTAGTTGGCCCCGAAGTCGTCGTCCGATGGCGGTGCAGAGGCTGCGCCGCGCTCGCCCGGCCGACGCGCGGCGAAGCTCGCGAAGAAATCGCGTACGCGTGGGCCTGACGATTTCGCGAGCGTCGCCAGCTCGGCGCGCAACGTCGCGACTCTGGCCGACAACCGCTCGTCGCCGGGCGCGGCGGTGCTGAGCTGCTCGTACACCGAGAGGGCTTCGTGACGCAATCCCTGTTTCAGATACAGCTCGGCCATCGTCTCGGTGACGAAGAGCCGATGCTCGGCGGGCGCCGGTTCGGCGACGGCGAGCTCGTCGGAGGTCTCGTCCGAGGGTGCCGTGTCGTTTGATGCGACGGGCGCAGCGGCGGGCTCTCCGACGTCGATGAATGAGAGCGCATCTCCGGCGCTCCCGGCGTCGAGCGGCGCGGTGTCAGCGGTATCGGTTGCCGCCTGCGACGCGGTCGCGCCCTCATCGATCAGCTCTGCCTCGGCCGCGATGACCTCGGGCGGCAGCTCGGCGGGAATCGACGGAAGTGTGGCGTCCGACGCGACCACGGCTCGACTCGTCGCGTCCGACGGTGCGACGGACGCGCTCGAAGTCATGCGCCCCGCGCCGTCGACCACCGGCATGTCGAAGTCGAGAAGCGAGTCGTCGTGGCTGGTCGTGGTCGGCGCGGCCGCCGACTCGACGATGGGATCGCCGTGCGGCGGCACTACCTCGCCACGATCCTCGGGTATCGGCTCGTCGAGCTCCGGAAACGCACTCGACGCCGAGTGCTCGGGAGGCGGCTCCGTGGTCGACTGCGGACGATCCAGTCCCGGCACCGACTGGAAGAAGCCGACGTGCACGCCCGTCTCCACCTCGAACGCCGATTCCAGCCCTTCGGTCTGCCGAACCGGCGTCTCCGGCGCGGCGAACTCGGTCGACTCGAAGCCCTCGGCCCGCCCATGCGTCGCGGGCATCAGGTCGGCCGTCTCCGGCGCCGACTCGATCCCACCCATCGCGGTCGGCTCGAAATCGTTCGACGGCAGCGCGTCTTCCGTGGATGCAGCCTCGGCAGACACCGGCGCAGGGCGCGCGTGCTCCGGCATCGACACATCGATGTCGAGCAGGTCGGGCTCGTCGTTCGGCGCGGCAACCGGACGTGGCGGCTCGTTCTCGAACGCACGCGGCGCGGGCTCCGCGCTCGGCTCCGGCGCCGAGTAGGCAGGAGCAGACGTTGCGGAGTCGCCGGCGGGTGCGCCGCCAAGGTTCGCGAGCAGCGTCTGAATCTCGTCGTTGCGCGGGTCCGCTTCGAGCACGCGCTCATACCAGCGCCGCGCCGACGTCGGATCACCCTGCCGTCCGGCGATGTCACCGAGGTGACGCAGCGCGATGAGGTTCTCCGGATCCAGCGACAGGGCGGTCTCGAACACACGTCGCGCCTCGTCGATGCGACCGGTCTCGTACAGTGCCTGCCCGTAGACGATGTGCCCGCTCATGTGTCCGGGCTGCTGTGGCAGGAACTCCTGGCAGATCAGAATCGCCTGTTCGAGGTCTCCACTCTTACGAAACTCATTGGCCAGGGGAGCGAAGTACCGGCGGGGGTTCTCGTCGAATTTCTTTTTGAGCTCGTCGATGCGGTCGGAGCTGGCCATCAAAGCCTCGGTGGCGGCGCACAGGCGGCGGTGAGAGAAGCGGAATAAGATACGTACGGGAGGGGACAAGTCAATCAGAAGTGCCACCGTCACTTGATTTTAGCCACTCTCGCCGGATAGCTTTTTCAGCTTCCCTCCCCTCCCGTTTTTCCCAGTTGCAGAAGGAGTCCTGCCAGTGCTCCAAGTCATGCGGAGCTCCGCAAAATTCGTCTTCTGGATCCTCGCCGTCGCGTTCATCGGGGGCTTCCTGCTCGCCGAGTCGTCGGGGCTCCTGAACCGTGGCGCCGTCACGCCAACCACCGCGGTCGCGACGGTCAACGGCACGGACATCCTCTACACGGACTGGCTGCGGCGGTCGCAACAGCTCACTCAGCAGCAACAGCAGCAGTCGGGTCGGTCGCTGACGCAGGACGAGATCACCCGGATCGAGAACCAGGCGTTCGACGAGATGGTGTCGGAGATCCTGCTGCAGCAGGAGTACCGGCGCCGTGGAATCACCGTCAGCGACGCCGAGCTCCGCGACTACGCCCGGTTTGCGCCACCGCAATGGATCACCGGCGATCCGTCGCTCCAGACCGAAGGACGGTTCGATCCGACCAAGTATCAGCGCCTGCTCGCGAGCAGCCAGGCGCGTCAGGGGGGCCTGCTCATCGCGCTCGAGCAGTACTATCGCAGTGAGGTGCCGAAGGAGAAGCTGGCCGAGCAGGTGACGGCTGGCGTGTTCGCCACGGACGTCGATCTCTGGCGCGCGTATCAGGACGCGAACGACAGTGCGTCGGTGAGCTTCGTCGTGTTCCGGCCGGCGCCGACACAGGCCGATTCGAACATCTCCGACGCGGACCTGCGCAAGTACTACGACGCGCACAAATCGGAGTTCGAGCGCGCCGGTCGCGCGACGGTGAGCGTGCTCGCGATCCCGCGCGCCATCACGGCCGCGGACAGCGCGGCCGTGCGTGCGCGGCTCGAGGCGCTGCGCGCCGAGATCGTCGGGGGAGCCAAGTTCGAGGACGTCGCGAAGCGCGAGTCGGCCGACACGCTTTCAGGCGCGAACGGCGGCGATCTGGGCAAGGGAGCGAAGGGGCGTTTCGTGCCCCAGTTCGAGAAGGCGCTCGAGTCCCTGAAGCCGGGCGAGCTGTCCGGGCCGGTGCTGACCCAGTTCGGCTACCATCTCATCCGGCTGGACTCGCGCGCGGGCGACACGACACAGGCGCACCACATCCTGCTGCGCGTCCAGCCGAGCGATTCGTCGCAGGCGAAGATGGACCGTGAGGCCGATCAACTGTCGCGCATCGCGGCGGGAAGCGACCAGCCGGCCAAGTTCGACGAGGCCGCGAAGACGCTCAAGCTCACGCCGTTCAAGATCACCGTCACGGAGGGCGAGCCTGCAATCTTCAACGGCCAGTACGTGCCGAGCGTGAGCGCATGGGCGTTCGGCGGCGCACGAGCGGGGGAGATCAGCGACCTGTTCGATTCCGACGAGGGCTACTATCTCGCGCGCCTCGAGTCGATCGCGCCAGGAGGCAAGACCTTCGACGCGGTGAAGGGCGACGTCCGGGCGCGTCTCGCGCTCGACCGCGCGGTGGAGCATGCGGTGCCGCAGGCGAACGATGTTGCCACTGCCGCGCGCGCCAGCTCGCTCGAGGCGGCGGCGGCGGCGCGCAAGCTGTCGGTGCAGAAGACGGGCATGGTCAACCGCGGCGGCGCGGCGTCCGCGCTCGGCAGCGTCGGCGAAGCGCTCGGTGCCGCGTTCGCCCTCCCCGTGGGCACCGTGAGCGTGCCGATCCGACAGACCGACGGCGTGTTCGTTCTTCGCGTCGACGCGAAGAAGCCGGCGGACAAGGTCGCGTTCGAGGCGAAGAAGAAGGAGATCCGCGCGCAGCGAATGCAGGCGCTCAAGCAGCAGCGGCTGCAGGCCTACTACGCGGATCTGCGCAAATCGGCGAAGATCGAAGACCGTCGCAAGGAGATCTCGGCACGTGCGCGCCGCCAGTCGGTGACCTGATCGCAGCGCACAGACACAGCAAGAGGCCCGTCCGGAGCACGCCGGACGGGCCTCTCTGTTTCCCGCTCGTTTAGATGAGCCGCTTGGGCTCGGGGCGCACTTCCTCGCTCGCCGGCGTCTCCGTCCTCGCAGGCTCTCCTGCCGACAGACGCGAGTCGTAACGAGTCGGCTCAGGCTCGGTGATCGAGCGCTCGACCTCGTTGACGTTCTTCTTGAACTCGCGGATGCCCTTGCCGAACGACGCGCTGATCTCCGGGATGCGCTTGGCGCCGAAGAGGACGAGCACGATGACCAGGATGATCATCAGCTCCGTGAAACCGAGGTTGCCGAACATGGGAGTCTCCTAGAAGAGCGACCGGGCGATGAGATAGGCGATGAGCACACCGAGAAGGCTCAACAGCGACACGTCGAGCGCAACCGGACCGAGCGAGAACTTGAGGATGACGAGGTCGAGCGTGACCGGACCTGCCGACGGCGTGACACCAGTCGTGAAGAACTCCTTCACCGGTCCGGCGGGCAGGAATCGGCGAGTCACTTGCGTCAGCGCCCCCCCGACGATGAATCCGATGGCGAGCGTCACGGCGTGAAACACCGGGCGACGGTTGGAAGATCCGCGAGGGGGCATTACGAGCGCCGGTCCATGACGTAGAGGATGGCGTCGGCGAGCGCTGCGCGCGCCGGCGTATCTGGGAGCCCACGCAGCGCCGCGTCGGCCTCGAGTGCATACTGCTCGCCGCGGCGCCGCGCCGCGTCGATTCCGCCGGCCTCGGTCACGAGATCGACGACTTCCTGGATCAGCTCGTCGCTCGGCGCCTCGCTGGCGAAGAGCGCGTCGACGCGGCCGCGCGCCGCCGGGCTCAGCTTGGGCAGCGCGGCGATGAGTGGCAGCGTGACTTTGTGCTCGCGGAGGTCGAGTCCCGTCGGCTTGCCCGTCACCGACGCCGTCTCGATGTAGTCGAGGATATCGTCGGCGACTTGGAACGCCATGCCGAGCCGCGCGCCGAACCGCTTGAGCGCGGCACGGTGGCGGCTCGCGCCGCAGATCGCGCCCGTCTCGCAGGCCGCGCTCAACAGCGACGCGGTCTTCGCTTCGATCAGCGACTCGTACTCGGCCTCGGTGAAGGCGAGACGCTCCACCGCGGCGAGCTGTCGCATCTCGCCGATCGTGAGCTGGCTCGACACGCTCGTCAGCACGCGCAGCAGATCGAGATCCGCCAGGGCGACGAGCGCTTCGAGCGCGCGCGAGTAGAGGAAGTCGCCCATGATCACGCTCACCTGATGGCTGAAGAGCGAGTTGACCGTGGGGAGGCCGCGACGCAGCGCGGAGTGGTCGACGGAGTCGTCGTGCACGAGCGACGCGAGGTGCATCAGCTCGACGACCGACGCGAGCGTGACGACGCGCGGCTCGGGCGTGCCGTCCGTCTCGCTGGCGAGGAGTGCCAGCGTCGGGCGCAACATCTTGCCGCGCATCTGCAGCAGGTGGCCGCTCACCTCTTCGATCATCGGGAGATCGGCCGTGACGATGCGGCGCATCTCGACGACCACCTCTTCGAGACGCTCGAGCACCGGCGCCTGGATGTCGCGCAGCGCGGACGTGGCGGGTGTGCGAATGCGCGTCGCGATGCCGCTCACGAGTGCGCGCTCTCGAGCGCGGCGAGCCGCTCGCCGACGTCCTTGAATTGAATGTCGATCACGAACACGCGTTGATAGTAGTCGACGGCCTGCTCGAGCTGTCCGCGCTGCTCGGCGCACTGGCCGAGCAGATAGAGCACGCCGACCAGCTGGTCCTCGGTGACACCCTTCTCGTGCAGCGCACGCGAGAGGATCGTCGCGCCCATCGGAATCTGGCCCTTCTCCACGAAGCACTGTCCGAGCGCCTCGTACGTCGGGACGCGGTTGCTGGGCGCACGCAACGCCTTCTGAAATTCGGCGATCGCCTCGTCGAGGAGGCCCATCTCCTTGTACGCCACGCCGAGGTCGTAGTGGCTCTGGTGATCCTCTTCCTCGACGTTCTCCGAGATGCCCTGCTTGAACTTCCGGAGCATGTCCTGGAAATCCGCGTCCTCGTCGCCGGTCGGCTCCTTCTCCTCGACGACCATGCGCGTGTCCTTCGGCGCGTCATCGTCGCGCAGCCAATCACCGAGGTTCACAAACTCGGCGTCCGGCAGCGGCGAAGGCTTGGAGACGCGTGGCGCCGGTGTGGGGGCAGTCACGCGTGGAATGGAGCCCGTCACACGCGCCTGCGGCCGCGGCGGCGTCGGCTCGGTCTCGGCGAAGTTCTCCAGCGCGGACTGCGCGCGGATGTCGTCCGGCGCGAGGTCGATCACGCGGTGATAGATCGCGCGCGACTTGTCCATCTGCCCGCTGCGAAACAGCGCATCGGCGAGGGCGAGGTAGGCTTCGATCAGCCGTCCACGCTCGTTCGTGCGGAACGCATACTCGACGCGCTTCTGATGGTGCCGGATGGATTCCGGATCGACGCGTACGATCTCGTCGGCGACCGACGCCGCGGCGTCCAGCTCGTCGCTGCGCTCGAAACCCACCATCGCTGTCTCGAGCTCGCGCAGTCCCGCGTCCCGGTGCCCGGATTCCAGCATCGCCTCGCCGAGCTGCCGGCGCTTGAAGTGGTCCTCCGGCACCTCGTCGACGAGCCGCTGGAGCATCTCGACCGTGTGCTCGGCCTCGAGCGTCGCGGGGTGCGGCGCCGCGGCGGGCGTCGGTATGGAGACGAACTGCGACTGGTCGACTGGTTGCTCGATCGCCGGATCGACCGTGTCTTCGTTGCCGCGCTCGGGCATCGCGGCGTCCTCGAGCTCGAGGAAGTCGATCGTGGGGCTCGCGTCCGCGGCAGGGCCGGTGATGCTCGCCATCGCCTCACCGGGCGCGGGGAGCGACAGGTCCATCAGCGGGATGTCTTCCAGCGCTGGCGGTTCGGCCGGTTGGGTCGGCGTCTCGTCGGGGGTGATGAACGGCAGATCGCCGCCGATCGACGGTTCGTCCTCCTCGTCCCTGTCAGTCGCCGTCGCGGGCGTCGGGGCCCGTGGGGGCTCCTCGATGTCGTCCGGGGCGAGAAGTGGGAGATCGTTCAACGACGGCCGAACCGGCGAGTCGCTCGGCTCCGGCAGGGTGAAATCGAGCAGCGCCTCCTGCGGGGCCGACGTCGGCTGCGCGGGCGCCGACATCGGCGTTCCACGCAGTGCTGGAGGCAGAAAGCTCGAACCCATGTCGGTAGGCTCGAGGTCGCGGATCATTCCGGGCGAATCCAGCGGCGACGCAGCGTCGCGCGCGTGGTAGCCCGTGGTGTCGAGACCATCGAGCGGGCCGGGCTGCGTGGCGGGATCCTCGTGCTCGTACTCGCCGGCGCGCGTCACGCCGTCGAGCAGCGCCGGCTCCATGATCGGCGTGTCGAGAATCTCGGGACCAGGCGCGGGAGTGTCGACAAGCTCCGGCGAAGGCGGTTCGAGCGCCTGAGCCTCCTCGGCCGGCGCCACCTCCTGGTACTCCCCCGTGTGAATGAGGTCGAGCCCCTGCGTAGCGCGCTTGGCGATGATCGCGTTGCTGCGGCTCCGCCGCTCTTCCAGATCGAGGAAGATGAGATCATTGGTCCGCGACGACACCGCGCCGCTCGTGCGCGGCTTCACGCCCGGATCGATCGCCTTCATGCGATCGACGGTGGCGCGCGCCTCGAGCTCGCGCCCCTGGGCCGAATACCGCTCGTAGAGCGTCTGAAGCTGCTCGATCGCCTCCTGACCACGCTCCTGCTTGGAGAGCTGGTCGGCGAGGAGCAACCGGATGTCGTCCTGGTCGGGGCAGAGGTCGGCGAACTCCTTCAGCGCGCGAAATGCCTCGTCGATCTTCCCCGACTTCTGCATCCGGTCGGCGTATTCGAGGAAGTTGATCTTGGCGTCGCTGATGAACCCCTTCTGCGCGCTGATCTTGCCGAGCTTGTAGTAGATCGAGGCCCGGCCGGGCGAGTTGCGCAGGATCTTGTTGCAGAGCGCGATGGCGTTGTTGAAGAACCCGCCCTCGGCGTACTTGTCGACCGCCTGCTCGTAGTAGTCGACGGCGTCCGCGGTATTGCCCTGCTTGAGGTAGATGTCGCCGACCCGGTTGTAGAGCGCGACGTCGACTTCCTCGTCCGTCCCCTCGTAGCTGTCGAGAATCTCGACGTATACCGCCAGCGCCTTGTCGAACTGCTTTTTCAGCTCGAGCTCGGCTGCCTTTTTCTTCAGCTTGACGACATCAGGCATCGGCGAGGGGCGGGCTCCGCGGAGGGCGCCCCGGCCTCTCGTCAGAGGGGGGCTCAGCGTGGAAAAGCTAGTGCTAAGTCATGGGGGTGACAAGGTTTGCCGCGTGTCCACGACGCTCGACAACGCCCCGCACCGAGCCAATACGGCAGCTCGCGAACATCCTCGATCGCCCACAGCGCCAGATCGGCCGAGAAGCCGGTGGCGAGTTGCCCAACTCGATCCGCCAACCCGAGCGCAGCCGCACCATTCACCGTCGCGGCCACCAGCACCTCAGCCACGCCAAGTCGCAGCTGGCTGACGCCCAACGTCAGGACGAGCGGAAAGTTCGTCGTGGGTGACGTTCCCGGATTGAAGTCCGACGCGAGCGCGACCGGAACGCCGGCGTCGAGCAACCGTCGCGCTGGCGCGTAGTCGCGCTTTCCAAGGAAGAGCAAGGTGGCCGGAAGCAACGTTGCGACCGTTCCCGCGCCGGCGAGCGCTGCGATGCCGGCCTCACTGATGGCGGCGAGGTGATCGGCCGAAGTCGCCCCGAGCGATGCCGCGAGCTCGGCACCGCCGCCGGCGCTCAACTCGTCCGCGTGCAGCTTCACGCCGAGACCGGCGTCCCGCGCAGCGGAGAGAATCTCGCGAGACTCCTCGACGGTGAAGACGCCGGGCTCGCAGAAGACGTCGGCGAATCGGGCGAGCCCCTCGGCGGCGACCGCCGGCAGCATCTCGTGGACGAGCCGGTCGACGTACTCGCGACGCCCGCCCTCGCGATCGCGATACTCGAGCGGGATCTCGTGCGCGCCGAGCCAGGTCGGCACGATGCGCATCGGCATCGCGCCGGCGAGGCGCCGGATCACACGGAGCATCTTGAGCTCGTCGTCGAGGGAGAGGCCGTAGCCCGACTTCACCTCGACCGTGGTCACTCCCGAGGCGGCGAGCGCGGCCAGCCGAGGCTCGGCGAGCTCGAACAGCTCGTCCTCGTCACGCGCACGGAGGTCGCGGACGGAGGCATGAATGCCGCCGCCGCGACGCGCGATGTCCATGTACGACACGCCCGTTGCGCGCAGCTCCTGCTCTTCGTAGCGCGCGCGGCCGAACACGGCGTGGGTGTGCGAGTCGACGAAGCCAGGCGTCAGCACGCCGCCCTCGCAGTCGATGCTCGTCGCTCGTGCATTCGCCGCGCGGAGGCTCGCCTCGGGGCCGACGTCGACGATCGTGCCGGCGCGCACGTGCAGGGCGACGCCTTCGCGCACCGCGGCGTCCGTCATCTCGCGACCACGCCGAGCACGTGACGGGCCGGCGCAGGTGACGACCTGCCGGGCGTTGACGAAGAGCAGGTCGCGACTCACGCGACAGGCCGCGCGTGGCCCATCACGTCCCGCACGCGAGACAGGCGAAGCGGCGCCTGTGCCTCACCGCGACAGGCGTAGAAACAGGCGTTGCAGTCGATCGGCTCGTAGCGCTCGAAGTCGCGCCAGTGGAAGTCGGTGGGGAAATCGGGACAGCGCTTGACGCGGCCGGCGGGATCGATATGGATCGTGCGCTCACCGGAGTGACAGGGCTCGGTCAGCTCGCCGCGAACGTATTGCGGCACGAGCTCGAGATACGCGTCGGAGTTGGTGATCACCCCCCGGTGCCGGCGCTTGTAGGCGAGCAAACGGGCGACGGTATCATCGAGCGCCGCGTGCAGCGAATCGCGGACGAGGTGGCGCGTGTTGCCGTTCTTCGCGTCGGTGTAGACGCTGAAGTTCACGCCGCAGCCGAGCGACGCGGCGCGCTCGACGATCGGCAGCAGCTCGCCGAGGTTGTCGTCCTTGATGACCGTGTTGAAGCGGATGTTGTCGATCCCTTGGGCCCGCATGCCGTCGACGGTGCGGAAGATCCGCTCGGTAAGACCAGGGATGCCGCGCGCGACGTCGTGTCGCCCGTCGAGATAGTCGAGTGAGATGCTGAACTGGTTGATGCCCGCGTCGCGCAGCGCGACGGCGCGCTCCGCGGTGAGCATCCCGCCATGCGTGATCAGGGTGACGTACTTGAGCCGCACCGCGGCATCGACGGCGGCGACCACGTCCTCGAGATCGCGGCGCAGCAGAGGCTCGCCGCCGGTGAACGTGACGAGCATCGGATTGAAGTAGCGCGCCGCGTCGGCGTAGGAGCGGAGCTCGTCGTGGCGCGCCTCGGCCGGCGTCTTCCAGTAGTCGCAGAAGCCGCAGCGAGCGTTGCAGCGCAGCGTGACCTCGAAGTGGACGACGAGCGGTCGCCGTCGGGCCGAGAGCCAGGCGTACTTGGCGAGGAACAGGGGGACGTGATACGGCTTGAAGCGCGCGGACAGCACGTCAGTGGCCGATCGGGATCACGATGCCTTCGCGGCGTGCGGTCTCCGCCGCAGTCGCGTAACCGGCGTCCGCGTGGCGCGCGACGCCGATGCCGGGATCGTTCGTGAGCACACGCTCGAGCCGCAGGCGCATCTCGTCGGTGCCGTCGGCGACGATCACCTGACCGGCGTGCAGCGAGTTGCCGATCCCGACGCCGCCGCCATGATGGAACGACACCCAGCTCGCACCGCTCGCGACGTTGAGCAGCGCGTTGAGGATCGGCCAGTCGCTCACCGCGTCAGTGCCGTCGAGCATGGCCTCGGTCTCGCGGAACGGCGAGGCGACGCTGCCGGTGTCGAGGTGGTCGCGGCCGATCGCGATCGGCGCGGAGAGCTCCCCGCGCGCCACGAGGTCGTTGAGCGCGACGCCGAACCGCGCACGCGCCCCCTGCCCGAGCCAGCAGATGCGCGCCGGCAGCCCCTGAAAGTGGATGCGTTCCCGCGCGAGGGTGATCCAGCGCCGGAGATGGGCGTCGTCGGGAAAGAGCTCGAGCACGAGCTCGTCGGTGCGGCGGATATCCGCGGGATCGCCCGAGAGCGCGACCCAGCGGAACGGCCCCTTCCCCTCGCAGAAGAGTGGGCGGATGTACTCCGGGATGAAGCCGGGAATCTCGAACGCGTCGCCGACGCCGGCGTCGCGCGCGACGGTGCGGATGTTGTTGCCGTAGTCGAAGGTGACGGCGCCGGCACGTCGAAGCGCCAGCATCGCGCGCACGTGCCGAACCGCGGTCGCCGTGCTCGCGGCGACGTATGCCGCCTCGTCGCTCGCCCGCAGCGTCGCCGCCTCGTCGAGGGACATGCCGTCGGGGACGTAACCGCGCAGCATGTCGTGCGCGCTCGTCTGATCGGTGAGCACGTCGACGTGCACGCCCCGTTGGACGAGCGCCTCGAGCGCGGGCGCGGCGTTCATCGTCACGGCGATCGACAGCGCGCGTCCCTCGCGACGCGCGGCGTCGGCCACGCCCTGCTGGTAGGCGTGCTGGCGGATGTTGTTGCCGTAGTCGAAGGTGACGGCGCCCTGCGCTTGCAGGTCCAGCATGCCGCGGACGTGGATCGCCATGCTGTCGAGCGCGCGCTTGACATACTCCTCGGCCACCGTTTCTATGGAGTCATGCCCGTCGCTATAGAAGGTGTGAGAGTGAAGGTTGCCCTTGTACCATCGCTGGCCGGTTTCTACCACGCCGGGCACATATGGAGGGTAAGGCATCTCTTCCCC
>JBJMNN010000108.1:0-19909 GCA_045804245.1 Gemmatimonadaceae bacterium
AGGGCGCGCGGGCCGTGCAGGAGTACCTGCTCAACGAGGTGCAGGAGGTCTATCGCCTGCAGGGCGTGAAGATCAACGACAAGCACATCGGCGTGATCGTCCGCCAGATGCTCCAGAAGGTCCGGATCATGGAGCCGGGCGAGACGGAGTTCCTCGAGGGCGAGCACGTGGACAAGCAGGTCTTCCGCGACGAGAACGATCGGATGAAGAAGCGGAAGGAAGCGCCGTCGACGGCGGAGCCCCTGCTGCTCGGCATCACGAAGGCGTCGTTGACCACGCAGTCGTTCATCTCGGCGGCGTCGTTCCAGGAGACCACGCGCGTCCTCACCGACGCGTCGATCCGCGGGGCCAAGGACGATCTGCTCGGCCTCAAGGAGAACATCATCATCGGGCACCTCATCCCGGCGGGGACGGGCATGTACCGCTACCAGGACGTCGAGCTGGAAGGGATGGAGATGCCGGCGCCGGAGCTCGCTCCACTGCCGGAGCCGCTGCCGAACGTCTTCGCGCTGCCTGACGAAGAGGATTTCCCGGCGTCCGCCCGTTCGGCGATGAAGGGGAGCTGAGAACGGCGTGAGTTGGTTGGTTGGATAGTAGGTTGGTTGGAAAAGGAAACGGCCCGGGCGATCGCCCGGGCCGTTTCGCTTTCTCAACTTTTGATCAGCCACTCGAACCCTGGCCGCGCGATCGCCGGTGGCGTCTCGTGCTTGCCGTCGAACTCGTGGTACTCGACGGAATAGCCGGCGCGCTGGAGCATCGGCACGATCTTGCGGCTGGTGACGTCGATCGGGAGAATGTCGTCGCGCGTGCCGTGGGTGAAGTAGAGTTCCGGCTTGCCGCGCGGCTGGGCGGGACCGCAGAAGCCCGGCGACAGCGCGAGGATGCGGGAAAACAGGTCGCCGTTGGTGAGGCCGACGGAGAGCGAATACGACGCACCGTCGGAGAAGCCACCGATGCGCAGCCGGTCGGGGGTCGTGTTCACCCGCCGGAATGCGACGGCCAGCGCCCGGTCGATGAACTCGACGTCGCTCGCGAGTCGGTCGTTCCGGTCCCACGAGACGGCGGTGGAGTCGGGCGCGACGAAGGCGATTCCGAGGTCGTCCGCGTAGGACTTGAACCGCTGCGCGACGCGCACGCCGGTGCCTCCGGCGCCGTGCAGGAGCAATACGAGCGGAATCGGTGCGTCGTGCGAGTACTGCGGCGGGAGATAGAGCACACCGTCGCGATCCCTGCGCAGTCCGAGCGGGTAGGTGCCTGGCCTCGTCGGCTCCGTCGCGCGCGAATGGCGCGTCCGAAGCCGGCCGAGCTCTTCGACGAGCGGGATCGCCGCGCACTGCTGCGCGCGAAGGAGCACCGGCGCCGCGACCATCGCCGCGAGCCCCGAGCTCATGGAGCGGAGCGCCGCGCGACGCTCGATAGGCCGATCGTGGAGACTAGTCATGCCGTGATTCTAGCGCCCACTACCACGGAGGCCAGAGCGCCCCGACGACCTTTTACAGCCGCCCGGTGCTCCCGCCCGCGCTGGCCTTGCCGCCGTGCGCGGCGCGCCCACACCTTCGGATCATGCCCGGCCCGTTCACCCGCCTCGGTCGGCGCGCGCTGCTGCACAACCGCGCTCGCGTCGACCGGTTCAAGCTCGCGAGCCGCGCACACGTGCGCGCCCGGCTGCTCGCCGACGAGGGCGTGGTGCAGGCGGTGCGCGAGCACGCTTCGGCGCAGGGGATCGCCGAGCGCGACGCATGGGCGACGGTGGAGCGGTACATCCAGGAGATCGTTCCGTTCTTCAACGTCATCGCGTACTACCAGATCGGCTACCGCGTCTCGGGCTGGCTGCTAAACCTGTTCTACAAGGTCGCGGTCGACTTCGCCGAGCCGAAGGCACGCGAGCGGCTGCCGCGCGACGCGGTGATCGTATACGTGATGAACCATCGGTCGAACGCCGACTACGTGCTCGTGAGCTACGCGCTCGCCGGGCAGGTGGCGATCTCGTACGCCGTCGGCGAGTGGGCGCGTGCGTTCCCGCTGGAGCACGTATTCAAGGCGTTCGGCTCGTACTTCATCCGCCGACGCTATCGTGAACCGCTGTACCACGCGGTGCTCGAGCGCTACGTGCAACTGATCACGCGGGAAGGCGTGACGCAGGGGATCTTCGTGGAAGGCGGTCTGACCCGCGACGGCACGCTCCGTCCTCCGAAGATCGGCCTGCTCGACTACGTGCTGGGCATCGGGCGCGACCCGGCGTATGCGGCACGACTCCACGTCGTGCCGGTCGCGGTGAACTACGACCGGGTGCTGGAAGATCGGTCGCTTCTCCGCGAGCTCGAGACGAAGGAAGGGGGACGCCGTCCATCGCGGCTGGTCCAAGCGTGGGAGGTGGCGCACTACGTGGGATGGAATCTCGCGCGTCTGCTCACGCGGCAATGGAAGCGGTATGGGCGCGCGGCGGTAGTCGTGGGAGCGCCGATCCCGCTCGGCCCCTGGTTCGAGGCACAACCGGATCTGTTCACGCTCGAGCGGCCGGAGCGCCTGGCTCGTGTCCAGGCGCTGTGCGACAATCTGCTGGAGCGAGTGGGAACATTGATTCCGGTGACATCCGTGCCGCTCGTCTGCGCGGCGATCCAGAGCTTCGACGGTGATTTCATCGCGCGAGCCGCTCTACTCGAACGAATCGACGAAATGCGCGGCGTGCTCCGAGCGCTGAACGCCGGAGTGGTTCGCCAGGATCGTTCGGCCGACGAAGTATTCGACCGCGCGTACCGCATGCTCCGCATGCGACGCGTGATCGCTCGCACCGGCGTGGGCTATCTCGTGCTGCCGAAGGGGAGACCGCTCGTGAGCTACTACGCCAACAGCGTGGCACATCTGGTCGGTCCGTTCGGCGACGCGATTCGTGTACGCGACGCGCTGCCATCGACGGCAGCGATCGACGCGCCGATTGGCAAAATCCACTAGTCGCGCGACGCGATGCGCGCTGTGACGACGCGCGTGTGTGCCGGGTCGACTCTTCGCCGACGGCGCGCTCGCCGCGTTTGACACCGACTGCACGGCGTCATAAGATGACCGCTCCCGCGATCGCGGAACGCACGACCCTCGGATGGAGGATCGAGTTGTTGCATCTTGTTTCTCGTGCGTCTACTGTGTTGGTCGCATCTCGCCTGCTAGCCGCGCCGACGCGGCGGAGGTCGAGCCGCGGGTGCGCACCGGTCGTGGTGACGCCGTCACCCGCCACGTGTGCTCCGATGCCGCAGCCCGCGACGACCGTCTCGCGTGCGCGCGCTGCTCGCGGCGCCACCGCGCGACGATGAGTGCCTACGGCCGCGGGCAGCTGCCGCGGACCGTCTCCCACCTCTGAAGTCCGTCTCGCCCCGCCGCACGCGGGGGAACGATGTCGTTCCCCCTATCAGCGCTTTCCTACACTCCGGTACACCTCGATATGAAGACAAGACTTCTCATCGCGATGATGGGGATCTTCCTCTGTGCCGCTCGTGCGTCCGCGCAGCAGAAGACCGTCACCGGCACGGTGACCGACGAGTCGGGTTCTCCCCTTCCCGGCGCCTCCGTCGTCATCAAGGGCACGACCACTGGCACCCAGACCAGCACATCGGGGAGTTACAGCATCCGCGTCGCGCCGGGACAGGTGCTGCAGTTCCGGTTCATTGGTACGGCGCCGATCGAGCGGACCGTCGCGGCCGAGAACGTGATCAGCGTCCAGCTGCGGCGCGTGGCGCAATCCCTCGATGCCGTGGTGACCACCGCGCTCGGCCAGACGACGGCTCAGCGCGCTCTCGGCACGGCGCAGCAGACGGTGCAGGGCCCCGCCATCGCGAACACGCAGCGCGAGAGCTTCGTCAACGCGCTCCAGGGACGCGTCGCCGGTCTGAACGTCGTGAGCTCGTCGGGCGTACCTGGCGCCTCGTCGTCGATCACCATCCGGGGCGTCAGCTCGATCAGCAGCAGCAACCAGCCGCTGATGATCGTCGACGGCCTGCCGATCGACAACAAGACGCTCAACACTTCTGCGCTGCCGTCCGACCGACCCGGCTCGTCGACGGCGTTCAACAACCGCGGTGTGGATTTCACCAATCGCGCCGCCGACATCAACCCCGAGGACATCGAATCGATCACGGTCCTCAAGGGCCCCGAGGCCGCGGCGCTCTACGGCATCGATGCGGCCAACGGCGCCATCGTCATCGTGACGAAGCGCGGGCGAGCGGGCGGCCGCGGGCTGGAGTACACGAACAGCACTCGCTTCGAATCGGTGCGCTCGTATCCGGAGATCCAGAAGGTCTATTCGGTGAGTGGCTTCGGTGGTGTCGGGGCGACGGCGTCGACCACTGGCAACACCACGCCGCTCTACTACGGAAGCCCGTATCCGGCGGGCACGGAGTTCTTCGACAACGTCGACGGTTTCTTCCAGACGGGCGTCTCGCAGAAGCACAACCTCTCGTTCGGCGGCGCCACTCAGGACAACCGGCTGAACTACCGACTGTCGGCTGGTCTGGTGCGGCAGCGAGGTGTGATTCCGAACTCCTACTTCAACCGCGTCAACGTGACCGCCGCGTCCCAGGGCGACGTGAATTCCTGGTTGAAGGCCGATCTCTCGATGGGGTACACCAACTCCGCCAACAATCAGAACTACAAGGGCGACAACGGTCCGCTGCTCAGCCTTCTGGTGTGGCCGTCGACCGACAAGGCCTCGGACTACCTCTCGGTGACCGGCGCACGCCGTCGGCTCACGGCCGCAAACGCCGAGATCGACAACCCGTACTTCGGCATCAACAAGAACTTCATCAACTCCAAGGTCAACCGGCTCATCGCGAACGTCGGGCTCACGGTCACGCCGTTTTCGTGGGGGTATCTCAAGACGAACCTCGGTGCCGACACGTACGCGAACCAGAACCTGTTGGTGCGCCATCCGGAGAGCGCCTTCGGGATCTCGAGCGGCGGCATCCTCGACCAGGCGGACGACGTCACGCGCAACCTGACTGCGCAGACGTTGCTCAACATCAACAGCCGCCGGCTGACGAAGTCCATCTCCGTGAGCGGCCTGATCGGAAATGCAGTGGCCGACAACAAGTCGACCGTGGACGGCGGCGAGGGGGTGCAGTTCCTCGATAACAACTTCGTCTCGGTGAACAACACGCTGAGCCGCACGAGCACGTCGGTGACGTCGCAGCGCCGGCTCGTGAGCGCGTTCGCTCAGGCGGTGTTCGACTACAATCAGTACCTGTACGTCACCCTTCAGGGGCGCAACGACTGGACGTCGACGATTCCGACGGAGCGCAACTCGTTCTTCTATCCGTCGGTCTCGACGAGCTTCGTGTACACGGATGCCTTCCCGACGCTACACCGGTACATGACCGGTAAGCTGCGCGCGGCGTTCGCCGAGGTGGGTCGCGATGCTCGTCCATACGCGTACCGCTCGTCGCTCGAGGCGAAGACCACCGGGTACGGCGGCTACGGGTATGGCTTCACCGGACCGAACCCGAGCCTGCGCCCCGAGTTCGCCAAGTCGTACGAGCTGGGCAGCGAAATGGGGTTCTTCGACGATCGCCTCGGTCTCGATGTGACGGTCTACCGCAAGACCACGACCGACCAGATCGTCAATGACGTGCGCGCCAGCTACGCCACGGGGTTCATCCTCTTCAACCTCAACGGCGCGTCGACGCGCAATCAGGGACTGGAGATCACGGTGCGTGGCGCGCCGGTGCGCGGGAGCAACTTCTCGTGGGACGTGCTGGGGAACTTCGAGAGCGCGCGCGGCAAGGTGCTCAAGCTCCCGAACGACTTCCCCGAGGCGTACGTGTCGGACACGTGGCTCTACGGCAACGTTCGGAACGGCGTGCAGCCGGGCCTCTCCACGATGTCGCTCACGGGCCTCTACTACCTGCGCAACAAAGCAGGGCAGCTCCTGATCGACCCGTCGACGGGCCTCCCGCTGCGGTCCACCACGTTCATCGACGCCGGCTACGATCGCCAGCCGAAGTACACGATCGGTCTGTCCAACACCTTCCGATACAATCGCGTCGGGCTCGATTTCCTTCTCGACATCCGCCGCGGCGGCGACGTGTTCAACGCGACGCAGCACTATCTGACGCAGCGCGGGCTCAGCATGCAGACCGTCGATCGGGAGACACCGCGCGTGATCCCGGGAGTGCTGCGCGACGGTCGCGAGAATTCGGACACTCCGACGCCCAACAGCATCGTGGTGGTTCCCTCCGTCCAGACGCTGTACTACCAGAACATGAGCGAGGAGCTGTTCATCGAGAAGAACATCAACTGGCTGCGGCTCCGCGACGTGACGCTGAGCTACACGCTTCCCGAGCGGTTGCTGAACGGCGCGCGCCTCTTCGTGACGGCGACGGATCTGGCTCTCTGGACCAACTATTCCGGGCTCGATCCGATCGTGAACGGCAACACGGCGGCCGTCGGCGGCTCCGGGGCGGCCGGCATCGACTACGGCAACTTCCCGATGCCGCGAGGCATCAACCTCGGCGTCACGGTAGGGTTCTGACCCATGCGCCTATCCACCTTTCGACTCACCTCGTCTCTGCGAGCTACGATGCGTAAGAGCCGCGTAACGCTCGTCGCCGGGTTGCTCTGCCTGCCGGTGGCGTGCCAGGACTATCTCGACGTCAACACCAATCCCAACGCGCCGCAGAGCGTTGCACCCAACCTGTACCTGGCGCCGATGGTCCACTGGCTGGCGACGTCGCCGCAGCCGGACGGCCGCTTGATCGGCCACTATGCGCAGGAATGGTATTCCACCGCGGCGACAGCCCCGGGGACGACCTGGGGCAAGATGGGCTACGATCCGGCGAGCGACAACGGTGCACAGCAATGGCGCGACGTGTACTGGACGTTCGGCCAGAATCTCGTCGACATGATGACCAAGTCGGAGGCCGAGCAGCGCTGGGACCTGCTCGGCATCGGCTACGTACTCAAGGCGTGGGGCTGGCAGGTGCTCACCGATACGCACGGGGAGATCATCATCAAGGAGGCGATCGACCCGACGCGGTTCAGCTTCGACTACGACACGCAGGAGTTCGCGTACGACGAGACGAAGCGTCTGCTGCTGCTGGCCATCAGCAACCTCCAGCGCAGCGACGGCAACGTCGACGCGGCGTACGTAGGGAAGTCCGACAAGATGTACAACGGCGATCGAACGAAGTGGCTCAAGCTGGCGTACGGCATGCTGGCGCTGAACCTGAACCACTACTCCAACAAGGCGAGCTACAAGCCGGACTCGGTCATCGCGCTGGTGGACAAGTCGTTCGCCAGCAATGCGGACGATGCGCTTTTTCAGTACCCCGCCACCAGCACGGACCTCGCCGACTACAATTATCTCGCCCGGTCCCGCAACAACATCACGCTGTACCGGCAGACGCAGTTCGTCGTGAACCTGCTGAACGGCACGCAGTTCGGTGGTGGAGTCGCCAACCCCGACCCACGATTGAGCCGGATGCTGGTCCTCGACTCGGCGAACACGACGTATCGCGGGCTCGACGTGAACCAGTCGGGCTTCGGAACGCTCTCGGCGCCAAATCAGCCGCGGAATCTGTTCGGCTACACCGGGTCAAACGGATTGGGGCTGGCAGGCCGGTACATCTTCGACGACAAGTCGAAGATTCCGGTGATGACGTACTCGCAGCTTCAATTCATCAAGGCCGAGGCGGCACTGCGGAAGGGCGACGCCGCGACGGCGCTCACCGCCTACCGCCTCGGCATCGCGTCGCACATAGACTTCGTCAATTCCCGGTACGCCGAGTTGGGGCAGGCGTCGGCGCAGATCTCGGCGACCGAGAAAGCGGCGTGGCTCGCCAACCCGACTGTCGTACCGCTGGCGGCCGCGGGGCTGACGCTCTCCCACATCATGTGCCAGAAGTACATCGCGCAGTGGGGCTGGGGGCACAACGAACTGTGGATGGACATGCGCCGCTTTCACTACACGGATGTGGATCCGGTGAGTGGTATCCAGGTGTTCCGCGGCTTCACCCTTCCCACCACCCTCTACCCCGACAACGGCGGTAAGCCCGCGTATCGGATCCGGCCGCGGTACAACTCCGAGTACGTGTGGAACGTGCCGGCACTGGCGGCCATCGGCGGGCTCGATCCGGCCTACCACACCAAGCGCATGTGGATCACCGAACCATGACCCGATCGATGACTCCATCACGATATCTCGCGATCCTCGCGTGCGGCGCGACGCTGGCCGCCTGCTCGAAGGATGCCGTCCAGGTGATCTCCGGACCGTTGTCCGGCGCCAACGTGAAGTTCTACAACTTTTCGTTGGGTGCGCCGGGGGTGAACTTCTTCGTCAACGACGCACAGGTCACGGCGCTTCGCTCCGACTCCGGTGCGACAACCAAGAACGGCACGACGTACGGCGGCGTGGCTGCCGGGGGGCTGTACACGGCGGTGCCCTCGGGGCAGGTCCCGCTGACCGGCCGCATCGGGACCGTCACCGACGCGGGGGTTGCGATCGCCACGGTCGCGACCGCTCTGGCGGACGGCAAGTATTACTCGATGTATCTGAGCGGCGCGTACAACACGACGACGAAGAAGAGCGACGCCTTCATCATCGAAGACGCATTGCCGGCGTGGGACTACGCGAACGCCAACGTCCGCTTCGTCAACACGATCGCCAATGCGCCGAGCCCGATGATCCTTTGGGTGAAGAGCAGAACCGTGGGGGACTCAGTCGCGATCGGGGCTCCCGCCGGGATCGGTTATAAGGGCGCCACCGGCTTCGTGCCGATTCGGGGAGACGCCTACGACCTCACCGTGCGCTATCCTGGTTCGAACACGGCCGTGATCACCCGGACGGAGGTGTCGTTCGGTGTCTCGCGTGTGTACACGATCAGCACCCGCGGCGACATCACGATCACGTCGACCACGGCGGCGAACCGGCCGTTCCTGGACAACACCACGAACAGGTAGCCGGCCGCGCCGCAGACCCGTCAGCTGGTGGAAAGGGGGCCAGGCCCCACCGGGCCTGGCCCCCTTTCCATTGACGGAAGCCGATGCCCCTGCTTAGCTTACGAGTCTGTTCCGTGCCGCCTCATCCGGGCGATCCACGTAGAAGCAGAAAGACGAACACAGCTCAGGTGTAATGCCCACGATCAATCAGCTCGTCCGGCAGAGCCGCCGCGACGTCGAGAAGAAGATGAAGGCGCCGGCGCTCAAGGCGAACCCGCAGAAGCGGGGCGTCTGCACGCGCGTCTACACCACCACCCCCAAGAAGCCGAACTCCGCGCTCCGCAAGGTCGCGCGCGTGCGTCTGACGAATGGCTTCGAAGTCACCGCCTACATTCCCGGCGAGGGACACAACCTCCAGGAGCACTCGATCGTGCTCATTCGCGGTGGTCGTGTGAAGGATCTGCCGGGCGTTCGCTATCACATCGTTCGCGGGACGCTCGACGCGTCGGGCGTGAACGGCCGCAACCAGAGCCGCTCGAAGTACGGCACCAAGAAGCCGAAGGCTGGCGCCGCAGGCAAGGGAGGTAAGAAGTGAGCCGCCGCAAGAGTGCTGTGAAGCGGACCATCCTGCCGGATGCGCGCTACGACAGCCAGACCGTTTCGAAGTTCATCAACGTCCTCATGTACGAGGGCAAGAAGAGCACGGCCGAGCGGATCTTCTACGCCGCGATGGACCTCGTGGAGAACCGCACGAGCCAACCGGGCGTGAACATCTTCAAGCAGGCGCTCACGAACCTGAAGCCGGTCGTCGAGGTGAAGAGCCGCCGCGTCGGCGGCGCGACGTACCAGGTGCCAGTCGAAGTGCGCCCCGAGCGCCGCACGGCGCTGGCGATGCGCTGGCTGATCAGCTACTCGCGCGACCGGAACGAGAAGTCGATGGCCGAGAAGCTCGCCGCCGAGGTGATCGCGGCGTCGAAGGGCGAGGGCAACGCGGTGAAGAAGAAGGAAGACACGCACCGCATGGCCGACGCGAACAAGGCGTTCGCGCACTATCGCTGGTAGTCAACGCTCCACTCGCAGTCACCGTTGCCCCGCCTGGCGTTCATGCGCCGGCGGGGCTTCGTGCATCTGGAGGGTTTCGCACCGGGCGAGAACGGTCCGACGATCCTCTGATGGTCGAGCGTCAGCGCCCGAGCCGCTGAAGTGCAGTGCGCGCCTCTCCCACGACGGGCGCGAGCTCGAGGTCGGCGGCCTGCCAGGCGCCCGCGACTTCCGCATAGCTCTGTCGCGCCGTCGTCCTATCGCCGAGCTGCTCGGCGACTCGCGCACGCTCGAGCACCCAGAGCACGTCGATGGCCGAGGGGAGCAGCGTCGGCCGGTCGGCGAGGATCGAGGCGGCGTCACGCAGACGTCCACTCGACGCCAGCAGTCGCGCGTAGACGAACCGCGGCACGGCACACAGCTCACAGAGCGAGTCAGGCAGTGCCGCGAATCGCCGCAGCGATTCGGCCGTGTCGCCCCTCGCGAGCGCGAGGTAGGCGTTCCCCGCGGCGGCAGTATATGCCGTGGTCAGCGCGTGGCGAGCGTCGCGAGGCGTGGCAGCTTCCGCACGGCGCACCAGCTCACGAAGCGAAATCGTGTCACGCTGATTCGCCCACCAGGCGCCGGCAGCGGCGAGAAGCGGTGACCCGTTCCCCGGCTCGAGCGGTTCTGTCCGGAGCCATTCGGCGAAGACGGGCCGAGCGTCGGCCTCCGCCCTCCGACTCGCCAGCGCCATCTCGGCGAGCACGCCGCTCTCACGCAGCTCTCGAAGAGCCGACGCGTCGCTGAACTTGCCCCGGTAGGAGAGTTGGAGCACGAGTCGATGGTGTGCGAACGCAACGTCGCCAAGCGGCGGGTACTCGGCCCGACGTTCGCCGCCCATCGCCCGCAGCAGCTCGAGCGCGGCCCCGTGCGGATCGAGCGCGCGACGTGCGGCGGAGTACGCCTGGAACAACAGATCGGCCGATGCCGTGTCGACGGTCTGGCGCGCCTCGAGCTTCTCTCCGCTCGTGCCCGCCAGCAACTGCGCCGCCAGCAGCGTGCCCTCCGCACTGACGTCGCTCGGTTTCAGGGCGAAGTAGCGACGCGCATATCGGAGCGCGCGCGCCGAGTCGCCCATCGCGAACCCGAGCTCCACCGGGTGGATGTATGCCGGGGCAAATGCGGAGTCGAGGAAGATCGACCGATCGAAGGTTCGGAGTATTTCACGCTCGGCGACGCTGAGTCCGGGGCCGACACCGAAATGGAAGTACGCGTCGGCCAGCCGGTACCACGCCTCGGCATCCTGCTCGTAACGGCTGGTCGCCTTGCGGAGCGTGGCGAAGAGGCGGACGACGTGCGAGCGATAGTGCGGATCTCCGCCGTACGCATAGGCGACGCTCCGCAGCGAATCCGCGAGAATCAGCAGGCTGTCTCGCGGCCCGAGCCCGACGTTGAGCGCTCCGGCGCGCAGCGCATGCACGCGCGCGAGCGAGTCGGTGCCGAACCGCTGCCACGCGTAAGTGAGTCCGATGTGCGACTGCGCGAGGGCGAAGCCACTGTCGAGCGCAATCGCCTGCGCGTACGCGGCGCGCGCCGAATCCCATTCGGTGCGGCGGAAATACTGCTCGCCCCTCAGGAAGGCACGAATCGCCGGAAGCGAGGCGGAGCCCATGGACGCGTGCTGGACTGCGCCGACCGGTCGGGCCGCACCGAGGCCGCGAAGCAGTGCCAGCGTAAGCGAGTCCGCGACGCGGTCCATCCGATCAATGGCGTCGCGCAACTCGATCGGCTCGGCGCGGTGATGCGTCACGACGTCGACGAGCCATACCGTCACACGCGCCGAGTCGCGTCCCGCCTCGAGCACGTGACCGAGCACGACGAAGCGCGCCCCGGTGCGCTTGCCGAAGGCCACGGCCGACTCGACATCGGGCCGCCCGGTCCAGGCTCGCATTACCACCGATGGCGGAACGGTGCGCAGCGCTCCAGCGCCGTCCAGGTTCGCCGACAGGACGTCGACGAACCCTTCGCGCCACAGCGAATTCTCTCCCTGCAGGACTTCGAACGGGGCGATCGCAACGCGGTCATCATCGACGGCGGGTCGCGATCCTCGACGCCAGACAACGACGAGCGCAGCGATCACGCCAAGCAACAGCACGACCAGGGCGAGCGGTCGCCGATAGAAGCGGCGTGGCGGCTGCACCAGTGCCGCGGCGAGACCATCGCGGAGTGCCGTCGCTGAGTCCAGGCGCGCCTGCGGCTCGGATGCCAGCGCCTTCCCGATCAGATCACTCAGCTCCGGCGGAACCTCCGGCCGCAGGTCGGAGAGCGTTCTCGGTGTTCGACGCGTCCACGACTGCGATGTCGAACCGCTGGCAGGATCATCGTCGGGAAACCTTCCCGTGAGCACCTCATGGACGACGACGCCGAGCGAGTATACGTCGGCGCGCTCGTCGACGGCCGACGGCGCGGCGAACTGCTCGGGGGCCATGTACTGGGTCGTGCCGACGTAGTGGACGGTCTGCGTGAGCCTGGACTCGATCGCCGACTCGGCCATCGCCTGTGCCACGCCGAAGTCGACGAGCACGGCGTGCTCGCCGGTGATCATGATGTTGGACGGCTTGACGTCGCGATGGACGACCCCGCGCGCGTGGGCGTACGCCAGTGCGTCGGCGATCTGCGCGAGGAAGCGACAGGCATCCGCAGTGGGAAGCGGGCCTTCGCGAGTCATCCGCTGCTGGAGCGACTCGCCCTCCACGAACGGCATGACGTAATACAGCAGCGACTCGTCGGCGCCGACGCTCAGGATCGGAAGGATGTGCGGGTGCTGGAACTGCGCGGTGAGCGCGATCTCGCGCTGGAAGCGTGCGGCGTTGACCTCGCCCGCGAGCTCGGGGGGCAGGACCTTCACGACGACCGAGCGCTCGAGCGATAGCTCGGTCGCGAGGAACAGCCGGCTCATGCCGCCGCCGGGAAGCTCCCGCTCCACTCGATACCCTTCGCCGAGCAGCGACTGAAGCCGGTCCCAGAGATCGGAGCGCTCCGAGGGAGGCATCGCAATCGGTTCGAGTGGACGAGCTTCCATCTTAGACGACTAATGTTTCCGTCGCCAGGTAACCGACGCTCGGGCCGTCAGGCACCGCGGTGCCCTGTCGTGGCGCCGTACCGCGCTCGGACGCGAACGAGGCGTTCGCGGACGGTCGGTGGTAGCACTCGCTCACCGATCGACCCGAAGCTCCGACGAGACACGCGCCTCGTCGGAGCTTCGAGTTATGTGATGCAGATCACTTCGGCACGCGAGATGCAAAACATCGTCGATGTGTCAGCCTGCGTGAACGCGGGCGCGTCGTCGGCGTCGAAGGGCTCCCCGGCAGGCGACGGATGCGAGGCGGAGCCCTGCAGCATGGAGGCGACGGATGACGATCACGACACGTTCACGCCCGAAGTTCGCCCCGCTCGTCGCGCTCGCCGCCGGGGCGATCCTGTTCGCGTGCAGTACCGCCGACCAGACCACGGCGCCCGCACCAGGTTCACCGAGCGCACAACTCACGACCGGCGCTGCCGCCCCGACGCCCGGCGTAGTGACACTCTGTAAGGTGGGGGCGGATGGCGCCTTCTCTGTGCAGGTCGGGACGGGGGCGGCATGGTCCACCGTCGAGATGGCCCGCAACACCTGCCAGACCATCGTGTCGATTCCACCCGTCCAGGAGGACGACGTGGTCGTGACGATCACGGAGCAGCCTCGAGCCACGTACGCGCTCAATCACATCTTCCTGCAGCGGGGCGGGACGGCGGACCAGACGCTCACCAATACCTCGACGGTCTCGTTCGAGGCAGCGCACGGCGCCATCGTCACGTACTACAACGACGCCGTCGTGAACGTGTGCAAGGAGGGCACTGCGGCGACCTTCCAGTACCAGCTGGGGCTCGGCGCGCCGACCCAATCGCTCTCGCTGGCCGACGGCGAGTGCAAGCCGATCGACACCCTCCCTGCCGCGCAGCAGGACGACGTCATCGTGACCGTGCGCGAGAACGCGTCATCCAGCTACCAGCTCGACCACATCAATCTGCTGAAGGGGCTCCACTCCCAGGAGACGATCACCGGCCAGTCGTCGGCGTCGTTCGAAGGCGCGCATGGCGCCGTGATAACCTTCCACAATGTGCCGGTCACGGCGGGCTGCACGTACACGCAGGGCTACTATAAGAACAGGGGCGCCTCGCTCCTGCCGTCTGGCAACTTCTACGCGAGTGGGCAGACCTATCTCGGCGTCCTGGAGACCGCGCCGAAGGGGGGCAACGGTTATTACATCCTGGCGCACCAGTACATCGCGGCTACGCTGAACGCGAAGAACGCGTCGGTGCCGCCGGGCATCCTGACCGCCATGGCCCAGTCGAAGGGGTACTTCGAGACCGCGGGGGTCACGCCGTCGGCTCCGTACACGGCGACGTACACCAAGGACAAGCTCACCGGCTGGGCGGATCTGCTCGCGAGCTACAATGAAGGGCAGGCCGGTCCCGGGCACTGCGGGAACGAGTAGCGGTCTGACCGAGGGTACTCGTTGCACTTCTGGGCCCCGCTCGAAGATTCTCTTCGAGCGGGGCCCATGCCATACAGGCAATCGCCACCATCGGTCACCGTGTTCAGGCAGCGCCCCGCGATGACCTGCTGGCCTGTCGAGCTCGTTGTGAGGCCCACGCGGCGGAGTTGCGCCCGCGCGTATCCATCGGCAGAGTGGCGTGTGACGCTCGACGAGGTTGAGCATCGTGCCTCGCCGACATCATGCACGAGTGGAAGAGCAAGCAGTCGAATCCCTCGGCAGGAGCGGAAACAATGCGAAAGCTCCGTGTTGTCCTCGCGGCGGCCCTGACCCTCGCGGCGTGCAGCGAGCCCACCGCACCACCCTCGGCGCCCACAGCGCAGCGAAGCCGTCAGCCGATCACGGTGCAGGACGTGTTCGCCCGGTACGTGGCACTCGGCACGAGCAACAGCCAGGGCGTCCAATCCGCCGGCCTCTCCGCCGCGACCCAGCGCGCCGCCTGGCCGGCACAACTCGCATCGCACGCCGGCGCTACGTTCTCCCTGCCGCTGGTGCAGGATCCCGGTTGCAGTCCGCCGCTGCTTCCGCCCCTGGCCGCGGACGTGGCGCTCGTGGCGGCGTTCAGTGCATTCGGCGTCGGCGGTGACCTCGTAAGCACGGTGATGACGACGTGCATGCCGCTCATGGCCGGCATCGTGCCGCCGACCAACAACGTCGCGATTTCGGGGGCGGACGTACACGACGCGCTCACGATGACGGTCGCCTCGGCGACGTTGACAAGTGCGCGGGTCGGCACGCTCTACAGCCGCGTGTTGGCACCGGGTCAGACGCAGGTCACAGCGATGCTTGCCCAGCAGCCCACGTTCGTGTCCGTCGAGCTGGCGGCCAATGATGTGCTGCCGGCGAGCACCGGTCGGATCGCGGCCATGACGCCGTATCCCAACTGGGAAGCTGACTTCGATCAGGTCGTTGCTGCCGTGCACTCGACGGGCGC
This sequence comes from Gemmatimonadaceae bacterium, assembly GCA_045804245.1. Taxonomy (GTDB): domain Bacteria; phylum Gemmatimonadota; class Gemmatimonadetes; order Gemmatimonadales; family Gemmatimonadaceae; genus AG11. The sequence goes on from JBJMNN010000108.1 coordinate 15,472, forward strand.
ACGCGCCGTTCTGGTCGGGCTGCCGAACGACGCGAACAAGTTCCCGAGCATTCGCACCGCGCGCGAGATCTTCAGCCAGTGGCCCTACCTCGCCACGCTCGGCATCAGTGTCAGCTTCAACTGCTACTGGGGCTCGAGCTCCAGCAATTCCGTCTTCCTTCCCGGCTACATACTCACGCTGCTCTCCAGGGCGCCGACGACCGCTTCGTGCGCGGACGTGCCTGGCGTGGCGGACTATATCCTGACGCCGAGCGACATGAGCGCGATCAACGCGCGACTGGCGCAGATCAACACGCACATCCAGGCCAAGGCGAACGAGAATGGCTATGCGTACTTCGCGCTTTCGGCGCTCTACGATCTGCCGAAGCCGTCGCTCAACATGTACAACGTGCTCTTCTCGAACACCCCGTTCGGTTCGAACATGAGCCTCGACGGGGTTCACCCCAGCGCGCAGGGACAGAGCATTCTCGCCACCGCGGCGGTGCAGGCGATCAATGCCCGCTACGGATTGGCGATTCCCTGACCGCTCGAATCGTCAGTGCGCGAGTCGTTGCAGCGCAGCGCGTGCCTCGGCAACGACGGGCGCGAGATCCGCGTCAGCATCTCGCCAGGCCGCAGCGACCATCGCGTAGCGTGCCCGCGCCATGGCTCGGTCGCCGAGTCGTTCGGCGACTCGCGCACGCTCGAGCGCCCAGAGTACGTCGATCGCGGAGGGCAGGAGGGTGGGTCGATCGGCGAGAAGCGAGGCGGCCTCGCGCAGGCGTCCGCTCGCCGCCAGCACTCTCGCGTAGATCAGACGCGGCACGGCACACAGCTCACAGAGCGAGTCGGGCAGCGCAGCGAATCGCCGCATGGACTCCACCGTATCGGCGCGCGCGAGGGCGAGATAGGCGCCCGCCACGGCGGTGGAATACGCTTTCGACAGCGAGTCGGCGCCGCCGTCGAGTATCGCGCCTCCCATGCGACGCACCATCTCGCGAAGCGACGCGGTATCTCGCCGCTGCGCCCACCAGCCGCCGGAGGCGGCGAGGAGCGGAAAGCCGAACGTCGGCTCGCGTGGGTCGGTGCGAAGCCATCCGGCGAATACCGCACGCGCGTCCGGCTCCATGCTCGGACTCGCCAGCGCCATCTCGGCGAGCACGCCGCTCTGCCGGGCTTCGCGGAGCGTCAACGCCTCGGCGAACCTGCCGCGGAAGGAGAGCTCGAGCGCGAGCCGATGACGTGCGAACGCTGGGTCGGCAAGTGGCGGATAGACGACGCGGCGTGCGTGCGTCATCGCCCGGAGCAATTCGAGGGCGACAGCGTGTGGATCGAGCGATCGCCGAGCCGCCGAGTAGGCCTGGAACAGCAGGTCGGCCGACGCCGTGTCGATCGTCTGGCGCGCGTCCCGCATGTCGTCACTCGCGCCGGACAACAAGCGAGCCGCCAGCAGCGTTCCAGCGGCACTGACGTCACCGGGAAGGAGCGCGAAGTACCGGCGCGCATAGTGAAGGGCGCGCGCCGAGTCTCCGATCGAGAACCCGAGCTCCACCGGGTGGATGTATGCGATGGCGAAGGCGGAATCGAGGGAGATCGAGCGATCGAAGGTGCGGAGGATCTCCGCCTCTGGAACGCTGAGCCCGGGCCCGATGCCGAAATGAAAGTATGCATCGGCCAACCGGTACCACGACTCGGCATCCTGCTCGTACCGGTCGGTCGCCCTGCGAAGGGTGGCGAAAAGGCGTACGACGTGCGCGCGATACTGCGGATCTCCGGCGTACGCATACGTGACGCTCCGCAGCGAGTCCGCGACGATCAGCAGACTGTCTCGCGGGCCGAGACCGACGTTGAGCGCGCCGGCATGGAGCGCGTGCATGCGCGCCAGGGAGTCCATGCCGAACCGCTGCCATCCGTACGTCAACCCGATGTGCGAGTGCGCGAGCGCGAAGGTGCTGTCGAGCGCGAGCGCCCTGGAATATTCTGCCCGAGCCGAATCCCACTCGGTGCGGCGGAGGTGCTGCTCGCCCTTCAGAAACGCTCGGATGGCCGGGAGCGACGCGGAGCCCATGGATGCACGACCGACCTGGCTGACGGGTCGCACCGTACCGATGTCACGGAGGAGTACCAGCGTGAGTGAGTCCGCGATCCGATCCATCCGCTCGGTCGCGTCGCGCAACTCGATCGGCTCGGCACGATGGCGCGTCACGACGTCGACGAGCCACGCCGACACGCGTGCCGAATCGCGTCCCGCCTTGAGCACCTGCCCAAGTACGACGAAGCGCGCGCCGGTACGCTCTCCGAATGCGAGGGCCGACTCGAGGTCCACGCGGCCACGCCAGCTGCGCAGCACCACGGACGGAGGCACGGTGCGCAGCGGACCGGCGCCATCCAGATTCGCCGACAGGACGTCGACGAACCCTTCGCGCCAGAGCGCGTAGTCTCCCTGCATGACGTCGAACGGTGCGATGGCGACACGATCGTCGTCGACAGCGGGTCTCGGACGCTGGCGCCAGAGGAGCACCCCGGCCGCGGTGGCGCCGAGCACCAGCGCGACCGCGCCGAGCGGCCGCCGATAGAATCGTCGTCGCGGCCGCGCGAGCGCCGCCGTAAGACCGTCGCGCAGCGCCGCCGCGGTTGGCAGTCGCTCCTCCAGCGTCGACGCCAGCGCCCTCTCGACAAGCTCGCTCAGCTCACGCGGCACCTCCGAGCGCAGTCCGCTGACCGTCCACGGCGCCCGATTCGTCCACGACTGCGACGCCTGAGAAGTGGAGTGGTCGGCGTGGGGCAGTTTTCCCGTCAGCACCTCGAAGATGACGACGCCGAGCGAGTACACGTCGGCGCGTCCGTCGACCTCCGAAGACGCGGCGAACTGCTCGGGGGCCATGTACTGTGTCGTGCCGACGTAGTGCCCGGTGCCGGTGATCCTGGTGTCGATTGCCGCCTCGACCACGGCCTGCGCGACGCCAAAGTCAACGAGGACGGCGTGCTCGCCAGCGATCATGATGTTGGCCGGCTTGACATCGCGATGAATGACCCCGTGCGCGTGCGCGTACGCCAGCGCGTCGGCGATCTCGGCGAGGAGGCGGTAGGCCTCGGCACCCGGAAGCCGGCCCTCGCGCGTCATCCGCTGCTGCAGCGACTCGCCGTCGACGAACGGCATGATGTAGTAGAGCAGCGACTCGTCGGCGCCCGCGCTCAGAATCGGGAGGATGTGCGGATGCTGGAAATGCGCCGTGACGGCGATCTCTCGCTCGAAGCGCGCCGCATTGACCTCTCCCGCAAGCTCGGGCGGGAGAACCTTCACGACGACCGAACGGTCGAGCGTTCGATCCGTCGCGAGGAAGAGTCGACTCATTCCGCCGCTCGGAAGCTCCCGCTCGACTCGATACCCGTCGCCGAGCAGCGACTGGAGTCGGTCCCAAAGATCGGAATGCTCCGAGGGAGGCATCGCAATCGGTCCGAGACGGCCGCTCCGCCCTCAGCGGGTGCACCATCATAGAGGCCCGATATGACCGTCGCCAGATGACGCGCCGCACGCCAGGCGAAGTCGGCGGGAGTCAGCGTTGCATCGGCAAGCCCCGTTCGGCGAGATTGCGTCGTGCAGGGCAGCTGCCTGCGGGCACTCGCCCACCGCCCATTCTCCAGAGGCCAGATGCGCCGTCTACTCGCCGTCGTCGCGCTCGCGACGCTCGCTTCGTGCGACAGCTTCGATCCGTTGGTCGACAACACCGTGACCGGCACCTGGCGCGGGACTTCCGCCGGCCAGACGTTCGTCCTCAACCTGCAGCAACAGAGCACGGCAGTGGCCGGAACTGGGACCATCACGAGCACCACGGCGGGCACGCGCACCCTCTCGATCTCAGGCAACTACCAGCAGCCCGCCTTTTCCGCGACGCTGATCCCGACCGGCGCGCAGCCGATCACGCTCGCTGGTACCACGGAGGGCCGAACGTTCGTGGGAACGCTGACGGGCGGCGGCTTCAGCGGCGAAGGGTTGGCGCTGACGCGGGACTAGCTCGTGGGCCCGCTGTGCAGCGCCGTCGCTGCACGGCCGACTTGACCACCCGGGCACGACGCGCAACTTCCCGGCGGTCGTCGCGTCTCGTCGCGACGTGCGCCACGTCTCCCGCCCACCGCGCCTATGCGTCTGCTGAACGCGCTCGCTGCACTCACGGTGCTCGCGCTGGTGTCCGGTGCCGGACGCGCCGACCGCGCCGAGCACGCACCCAGCGCCGCGGTCGACTCCAGTTGGCGCAGCCCCGAGGCCGAGCGGACGGCGCTGCACGTGCCGCCCGGATTCGAGGTCCAGCTGGTGGCCGCCGAACCGGACATCGACAAGCCGATGAACCTGGCGTTCGATGCACGCGGGCGACTGTGGGTGACGCACTCGCGCGAGTATCCGATCGCCGCCGCGCCGGGCGCCGGGCGCGTCCGCGTGTCGTTCCTCGAGGACACGAAC
>JBJMNN010000109.1:0-4680 GCA_045804245.1 Gemmatimonadaceae bacterium
ACCGTGCATCGCCGGAGGCGCATACCTGCCGGCGCTGTCGGACCTGATCGTGATGGTGAAGGGGACGTCGTTCATGGGGCTCGGCGGACCGAACCTCGTGAAGGGCGCCACCGGGCAGACGATCGACAGCGAGACGCTCGGCGGCGCCGTCACGCACACCGAGATCAGCGGTGTCGCGCATTACGCCGTGGATGACGACGACGCCTGTCTCGCGCTGTTGCGCGATCTCGTGCGGCAGCTCCCGCCCGAGCGCGAGGGTATCGTGCCGCCAGCCCCGAATGCGCACGAGGGCACCGAGACGCTGTACGATTTGCTGCCGGCGGACCACCGCATGTCGTACGACATGCACGCCATCCTCCGCGCCATCCTCGACCATGGTGCGATCCTGGAGTTCCAGGAGCACCTCGCGCGCGAGATGATCTGCGGCGACGCGCGCATCGGCGGCATCGCCGTCGGGGTCATCGCGAACCAGCGCGGGTTGATCAAGACGCGCCCCGGGGAAAAGCCGCGCTTCGGCGGCATCGTGTACGCGGAGAGCGCCGAGAAGGTGGCGTTCTTCATCGACCGCTGCGATCGCGAGGGGATCCCGTTGCTGTTCGTCCAGGACGTCTCGGGGTTCATGGTCGGACCCGAGGCCGAGCACGAGGGGATCATCCGCGCCGGCGCACGATTCGTCGAGGCGATGGCCACCGCCCGAGTGCCGAAGATCGTGCTCACCGTCAACCACGCGTCAGGCGCGGGCTACTACGCGATGGCGGGCCAGGGATTCGATCCCGACTTCATCTTCTCCTGGCCGACCGGGCGGATGGCCGTGATGGAAGGGGAGAGCGCCGTGCAGGCGGTGCACGGCCCGGCGATCGAGAAGGCCAAACAGCGTCGCACTCCGCTCGACGACGAGACGTCGCGCGCAATCGAGGAGATGCGCGCCGACTACGAGCACCAGCTCGACGCGCGGTTCGCCGCGGCACGCGGCTTCGTCGATGCCATCGTGTATCCCGAGGACACGCGCGAGGTGCTGACGCTCGCGCTGCGAGCCGCGCGGTCGAATCCGGGCCCGCATCTGGGACCCTTCGTCCTTCCACCGATCCCCGACGCATGAGCAGCACCGCAGCGCAGAATCGGATCGTTCGTGTCGCCTCCGGCCAGGGCTTCTGGGGCGACTGGCTCGACGCACCGCGCCGGCAGGTCGAGGGTGGCCCGGTCGACTATCTCATGCTGGACTATCTCGCTGAGGTCACGATGTCCATTCTGCAGAAGCAGAAGGAGCGTGACCCGGCGATGGGCTACGCGCGCGACTTCATCGGCGCGATGGAGTCCGTGTTGCCCGCGGTGGCGGAGCGTGGCGTGCGGGTCGTCGCCAACGCGGGTGGCGTGAACCCCATGTCGTGCGCGCATGCCGTGCTCGACGTCGCGCGCCAGCGTGGTGCGACGGGAAAGCTCAGAGTCGGCGTCGTCACCGGAGACGATCTGCTCCCACGACTCGACGAGCTGATCGCATCGGGACATCCGCTCGCCAACATGGAGACTGGCGAACCGCTCGAGGTGGTGCGCGATCGCGTCCTCTCCGCCAACGCGTACATCGGTTCGACGCCGATCGTCGACGCGCTGGCGCGCGGCGCGAACGTCGTCGTCACCGGCCGCTCGACCGACACGGCGCTGACCATGGCACCGCTGCGCTACGAGTTCGGGTGGGCCGCCGACGACTGGGACCGGCTCGCTGCCGGGATCATCGCGGGTCACATCTTCGAGTGCGGCGCGCAGTGCTCCGGCGGCAACTGCCTCTACGACTGGCGCAACATCCCCGACCTCGCGAACGTCGGCTATCCGATCGTCGAAGCGAGCGCCGATGGCACCTTCGTCGTCACCAAGCATCCCGGCAGCGGTGGACGGATCAACGTGCCCTCCGTGTCCGAGCAGCTCGTGTACGAGATGGGCGATCCGCGGAGCTACATCACGCCCGACGTCGTGGCCGACTTCACGTCGATCCGGCTCGCGCCCGACGGCGCGGACCGCGTGCGCGTGTTCGGCATCACCGGCCGGCCCGCCACCGACAAGCTGAAGGTGTCGATCGCCTATCGTGCCGGCTTCAAGGCGGTCGGCTCGCTGGTGTACGCCTGGCCCGACGCGCTCGAGAAGGCGCAGCTGGCGGACCGAGTGCTGCGCGAGCGGCTCGACACGATGGGCCTCCGGTTCGATCAGCTGCTCACGGAGTTCGTCGGCGTCTCGGCCGCGCACGGCCCGCTCTCGGTGTCGACGGGCGAGGCACCGGAAGTGCAGTGGCGGATCGGCGTGCGATCCTCCGATCGAAAGGCGGTCGAGCGCTTCACGCGTGAGATCGCACCGCTCGTGCTGAATGGCCCACCCACCGTCACGGGCTTCGCCGGCGGCCGGCCCAAGGTCGAGGAGATCGTCGCCTACTGGCCGGCGCTGGTCGACAAGACCGTCGTGCGCACCCAGGTCGAGATCCTCGCATGAAGGTTCGCCTCGTCGACATCGCGCACGCGCGCTCGGGCGACAAGGGCGATACCGCCAACGTCGGCGTCATCGCGCTTCGCCCCGAGTGGTATCCGGTCATCGCCGAGTCGCTCACGCTCGATCGCGTCGCCGCGCACTTCGCCGGTGTCATCGACGGCGGCGTGGAGCGGTTCGAGCTGCCGAATCTCAACGCATTGAACTTCCTGCTGCACGGCGCGCTGGACGGCGGCGGGACGCTCTCGCTCAAGACCGACGCCCAGGGCAAGGTCTTCTCGACCGCGATGTTGCGGATGGTGCTCGACGTCGACGACGCGCGCGGACGCGCGCTCGGACTCCCCGCGGCGCCCGCGTGACGCGCATCCGCCTCCTCCGCGATGGCGTGATCGGGCGCGTGGTCCTCGCGCGCCCGGAGAAGAAGAACGCCCTCGACCGTCAGGCTGCCGACGAGCTGTTCGCGGCCCTCGCGCAGTTCGAGGGCGACGCCACGATCCGCGCGATCCATCTTGCGGCCGACGGCGACGACTTCTGCGCCGGCGCGGATCTCGACGCGCTCGACCGCACCCTCGACGCGGGAACCGAAGTCCATCGCCAGGACGCCGAGGCACTCGGCCGCGTCTTTCTCGCGATCCGCGCGCTCATGAAACCGGTCGTCTGCTCCGTGCGCGGCCGCGCGCTGGCGGGCGGCGCCGGACTCGCAACCGCGTGCGACATCGTGCTCGCCCACGAGGGAGCGGAGTTCGGCTACCCCGAGGTGCGAGCGGGCTTCGTCCCCGCGATGGTGATGACGATGCTGCGCCGCGCCGTCGGCGAGAAGCACGCGGCCGACCTCGTGCTCACGGGGCGCATCATCAACGCCGAGGAGGCGGAGCGCATCGGGCTCGTAAGTCGCGTCGTCCCCGCGGCGACCTTCGACGATGACGTCGACGCGACGCTGCAGCAGATCGGCCGCGCGCCAACCACCGCACTCGCGCTGACGAAGTGGCTGTTCTACAAGCTCGACTCGCTCTCGTTCGACGACGGCATCGCCGCCGGAGTCGTCACCAACGTCGAGGCGCGGTCGACCGAGGACTTCAAGAAGGCAGTGCGCAGCTTCACCGAACGGCGCAGCCGGCCGGAATGACGCGGTTGCTCATCGCCCGACTCGTGCTGAGCGGGATCGGAGTGATCGTCTGGGGGTATGGCAACGCCACCTCCCAGCCGCGGTTCATGTACGCGGGCATGGGCATCCTCCTCGTCGCGCTGCTCCTGCGCTTCGCACCCCGGCGTTGGTTCGACGAGATGAAGCGCTAGGCGCCTCGCGTCCCCGCCGAGCTTGTCAGACGACTGTAGTTCGGTGTCGTAAAGCATTATATTTCAACACTTATGACGCGTCTCGCCATCCCTGAGCTTCTCGCGCCGGCCGGCTCGCTCGACGCCGTGCGCGCGGCGCTGGCGAACGGCGCCGACGCCGTCTATCTCGGCGCGGAGCGCTTCAACGCCCGCGACGAGGGCGCGCAGCTCACGCTCGACGAGGTCGCCGAAGCGTGCCGCCTCGCCCACGAGCGCGGCCGTCGCATCTATCTCACCTTCAATATCCTCCTCAAGCCCGCCGAGCTCGCCGACGCGCTCGCGTTCCTCGGCGAGGCGATCGATCGCGGCGTCGATGCCGCCATCGTGCAGGACGTGGGCGTCGTGCGGCTCATCCAGCGCGTCTATCCCGGCTTCGAGATTCACGGCTCCACGCAGATGACGGTGCACGACGAGAGTGGCGCGCGCGTCATGGCGGAGCTCGGGATCGATCGCGTCGTGCTCGCGCGCGAGAACACGCTCGACGACATCCGCGCCATCCGCACTGCCGTCCCGGAGCTCGGGCTCGAGAGCTTCGTGCACGGCGCGCTCTGCATCTCCTACAGCGGACAGTGCTACATGTCGGGGATGATCTCCGAGCGCAGCGCGAACCGCGGATCGTGCGCTCAGTCGTGCCGCAAGGACTACGTGCTCACCGACCTCGAATCGGGCGCGAAGCTCGATCGCGGCTATCTCATCTCCGCCAAGGATCTCGCGGCGACCGATCACCTCGCCGAGATCGCCGACGCGGGGATCCGCTGTCTCAAAGTCGAGGGACGGAAGAAGCGGCCCGAGTACGTCGCCACCGTCACGCACGCCTACCGCACCTTCCTCGACCGGCTCGCCGCGGGTGACCGCACTGCGCCGGCGCCCGGCGAG
>JBJMNN010000110.1:0-45443 GCA_045804245.1 Gemmatimonadaceae bacterium
GCCAGCGAGAGCTCCAGACGCTCGAAGCCGGCGACGCTGACTCCCGCCGCGGCGAGCGCGGCGAGTACGTGGGCCGCCGCGTCTGCACCACCGGGGACGTGGCACTCCATCGAGGTCCACCCGTCGATGTCGACACCGCCGGCGACGACTCGTTCGATCACGCCGCGCTCCTCCAGATCGCGCCATGCGCGATGATCCGCGTGGCGCGTGCGCACGCGATACCGCTCGTCGCTGAACTGGCGCTCGAGCGCGCGCGCCGGCCCAACGGCGAGCAGTCGTCCGTTGTTGAGCACCGCGACGCGATCGCACAGCTCGAGCGCTTCCTCGGGACTGTGCGTGGCGAGCACCACGGTGCACCGCGCGGGGCCCGCCACCTCGGCGCGCAGGAACTGCCGGAAGTCGCGCGCCGACACCGGATCGAGGCTGCGCGTCGGCTCATCGAGCAGGAGGACGCGCGGACGCATCAGCAGTGCGCGCGCGATGAGCAACCGCTGCCGCATCCCGGACGAGTAGGTGCCGACCGTGCGACGTTCGGCGCCGCGCAGCCCCACGACGCCGAGCACCTCGTCGATGCGCGCCTGCATCTCGCTCCCGTGCAGCGCGTAGAGTGTGGCGAACAGCCTCAAATTCTCCAGCGCCGAGAGCCGCCAGTGGAGGCCGCGCTCATCCGCGGCGACCGGCGCGATCATCCGGCGTACCGCGCGCGGATCCTTCATCACGTCGACGCCGTGTACCGTCGCCGTCCCCTCGTTGGGAGACGTCAGCGTTGCGAGCATCTTGAACAGCGTCGTCTTCCCCGCGCCGTTCGGCCCGAGCAGACCGAAGAACTCGCCGGTCTGCACCTCGCAGCTCACGTGCTGCACCGCGTGCACCCATGTCGTCGCCCCGGGATGCCGCAGCGTCTCGAGCAGTCCGCGACGTACCCGGAAGCGCTTCGACAGGTCGTGCAGCCGGAGCGCGGGCTCGGCACTCGTCGTCGACATGGGACGCAGGTCGGCGGGCGCCGCGAGCGTCACGCCGTGGAGCCCTCGAGCGTGCTCGCCCGCGCCCCCACGCCGCCGTGCCAACCCATGATGCGCTCCACGACGGTGCCGAGGCGCTCATAATCGCGCGCCACGCGCAGCTTGTAGATCGCGCTCCCTTCCGCGAGCGCGACGACGGATGCGAACACGGTGGGAGCCTCCGGTCCGCCGAGCAGCGCGCCGATCTTCGTCTGTCCGAGCAGGCCGAACACCGCCTCCGGGCCCTCGAGCCGCTGCCGTTCGAGCGGCTCGGCGATCGTTCCCGGCGCAACGGATTCCAGCAGGTACAGCGCCGCGAGCGGCGCGCGAGTGAGACGGCGCGCGTCGTCCGCGAGCTGGCCGAACGTCGCCTTCAGATCGGAGATGCCGGCGATGGGCGCCGGCGCCGAGAGCCAGGCCGCGGAGTCGCGGAAGAGCCGCACGCTCTGCACGCCCGGGCGCACCGTGGCCGGCACACCACTGCCGATGACCACCGTGTCGTCGGTCATGAGTGCAGCGCCGGCGCGCATCAGCGCGAAGGCCAGCGTGGACTTGCCATTCCCCTTCGGCGCGAGGAACGCGACCGCGCCATCGGCCATCGCGACGGCGCTGCCGTGCAGCGAGAGCCAGCCCGACGCGTGCAGCGCGAGCGCGAGCACGCGACCGAGCACGTCGAGCCGTCCGGCCTCGAGGTCGGCGGGCTCGGGGCGGTGCCACCGGATCTCGCGGCCGCCGGCGCTCACGTCGAAGACACCCGTGTCGTCGTACGCGAGCCGGAAGCCGGCTGGCGTGGCGAACGACCGCACCATCACGCCCTGCTCGACCCTGTCCTCTCCGAGCGGAACATCGAGCGGCACCTCGGGCGCCGGTGTGGTGGTCACGGTGAGCGTCCAATCGGGCTCACCGCGTGTCGCATGGTCGAGCTCGGGGAATGCAAGCTCGGTGCGAAGAACGCCGCCGAATACCTGATAGCTGTTCATGAGAAGCGATTCGCGCCGCGCAGCAGCGCGCTCGAAGGATGGGACGAGATCACGAGACCGTCACCGGTGCGGCGTCCATGGGAATGCGTGAGTCCAGGCCCCTGCCCTGGCGCGCGCGCAGCCAGAGTTCCGTCTGCAGCAGCTCGTACACGCGATGCCCCATCCCCTCACCGGAGTCGGCGTACCGCTGCCACTCGGCACGCAGTCGCGAGGCGTCGACGATGCCGAGGTCCGCGAGGATCGGCCGCTCGAACGCGGCGTCGAACAGCGGACGTGCGGCTCCGCGCACCCCCTCGCGCATGTACTGGGTGGTGACACCGGTGCGTTCGGGCCGCGGCGCGAGGAACGCATCGGGAAGGATCCCGCGCATCGCATGGCGCAGCAGGCGCTTGGTCTCGCGCGCGACGACGCGCTCGCGGCGCGGGCGCGACATCGCGAACCGATACAGCCGATCATCGAGGAAGGGCGTGCGCGCCGCGACTCCCGCGCGGAGCTGCACGCTGGTGAGGGTCGAGCGAATGCGCGGGAACATCGGCGTCGTCACGCTCCACAGCTGCTCGGTGGACGACAACGTGGGGTAGCGTCCGTATGGCGCGGCCTCGCGCTCACGCTCGCGCAGCCCGTGCCGCCGCACGAACTCCTCGTTGAGTGGCGAGGTGATCTTCTGCTCGAACGGGCCGGGGTGCGCGAGATCGCGATGGCCCGGGCGTGATGCGAGCGCGGGATGCACGACGCGCTCGCGGAAACCGTCGAGCGTGCGGCCGCGCATCCGATACCACTCCATCGCCAGCTCGAGCCACGCGCCGCGCAGCAGGAGATCGGACAGGTAGAGGTTCGTCCCGGCAAACAGCTCGTCTCCGCCCGTGCCGGTGAGCACGGTGCGCGCGCCGAGCTCGCGCGAGCGCGCAACCATCGCGCGGCTCCACATCTCGAACGCGTGTGCGAAGGGCAGGTCGCGCTCACCCGCCTCCGCGGCCGGGTCGGGCGGCAGCAACGGAACGTCGTCGCTCTGAACCCAGGAGACGTCGACCCCCAGCCGAGCGGCGACGGAGCGAATGGTCTCGTCTTCGCGCCCGCGGTTGCCCACGGGATAGCTCATCGACACGACGACCAGCTTCCGGTTCGCCGGCCGCTCGCGCAGGATGTGCGTCGCGCAGGCGAGGATCGCGCTCGAGTCCCAGCCGCCGCTCAGCCAGAGCGCCGTGGTGCCGTTCTCGGTGAGACGCTGATCGACCGACGCGGCGAGCAGGGCGCGCAGCTCCTCCGCCCCGTCGTCGAACGATGCCGGGCGATCGACGACCGTTGGTGCCTCCCAGTGCTGCCGCACCTCCGTGCGCCCGTCGCGAGTCACCGTCAGCGTGCGACCCACCGGGAGCACCGAGACTCCCAGATAGCTCGTCTCGTCGCCCACGTTGAACAGACCGGCGACCGACGCGCCGAGTGCCGCGATGTCGATCTCGCCGCGATGCGGCGTGTGCCGCGCCACCACCGTGGCGAGCGACGCGACGATCACGCGCCCGCCGTCGCGGCCGTAGTACAGGGGCCGGCTGCCGGAAAAGTCGCGCGCCGCCGTCAACGTCTGCGTCTCGCGATCCCACACGACGAAGGTGTAGTCGCCCTCGAGATGCCGCGCACAGTCGCGCCCCCAGGCGCGATACGCGTCGAGGATGAGTTGCGCCGCGCCGTCACCGCTGGGCGCGAATGGCCGGTCCACCGTCGCGCTACGGATCGCACGGCGCAGATCGTCCCGGTAGTAGATCGACGCATCGGCGGCGACGAGCCGGACGCCGTCGTCCACGACGATCGGACCGGGTGCCGACTCGGCTTCCCACGCGAAGCGGCCCCCTGCCACACCGCCCCCCTCGGCGGCGCGCGCCTCGATGCGCTCGGCGCCGCGAGACGCCATGTGGCGAACGGCACCCTCGAGCGCCTCGACGGAAAGGGGCGCTCCGCCAGCAGCGGCGAAGATCGCGCTCATCGGTGCGATGCCAGCGGTCAGGACACGCGCTGGGCGGACAGCTGCGCCGGCAGAAGCAGCTTGAGCTTGATCAGCTCGTCGAGCAGCTCGGCCACATCCGCGCGGATCACATCCTCACCCACTTCCGGATACTCGGACGCGATCACGCGGCAGACTTCGTCGAGCGTCTGATGCGCTGGGGGGAGCAGCTCCCACACCCGAACGCCGACCGGGTTGAGGCCGAAGTAAACCTCCTCCTCGGTCGAATAGAGCACGGCACCGGTTGCGAGCGCCTTGAAGATGATCTTCGGATTTCGTGTGGGCAGCACTTCGATCCTCGATGATGCGCGCCGCGGAGCGGCGGACAGAGCGAAAGGCGGCGTTGAGCTCCAGGCCGTCGAGGCCGCTGCGGCCTCGACGCCTAAGCTGGCAGACGGTATGCCCTCGACGCCTCCGGCGGCGCACGGCGAGCGCGATCACAACGTACTGCGATGCAACATCTTACGCGATCGGCGCACCGATCGGTGTCGCCCGTCACGCGCGGTGGCGCGACCCGTCGCTACAGGACTGCTGCACCCGTGCCGCAGAGGTCCGCGTCAGGCATGGCGGTACCCCCCGCTAGCAGCAGACTGGTGGCTCGGCGTCCGAGCAACCGGTCGCTGACCGCTGTCGCAATCATCCCGCCGCGAATGCGTCCGAGATGATCTGGCGCGCCTCGTCCTGGATCCGGCGCAGGTGGTCCGTCCCCTTGAAGCTCTCCGCATAGAGCTTGTACACGTTCTCGGTGCCGGAAGGCCGCGCGGCAAACCAGCCATTCTCGGTCACGACCTTCAACCCGCCGATGGCGGCGCCATTGCCTGGGGCCGCCGTCAGCCGCGCGAGGATCGCCTCACCCGCGAGCTCCGAGGCGCGCACCTGCTCCGGTGTGAGGCGCGAGAGCACGCTCTTCTGCTCGGGTGAGGCCGGGGCGTCGATCCGCTCGTACGCCGGGGCGCCGAAGCGATCCGTCAACGCCTCGTACAGCTCACCCGGATCGCGTCCCGTGACGGCGGTGATCTCCGCCGCGAGCAGGCCGAGAATCAGCCCGTCCTTATCGGTGCTCCATGCGCGCCCGTCGCGCCGCAGGAAGGACGCGCCCGCGCTCTCCTCGCCACCGAATCCGAGTGTGCCGTCGATCAGCCCGTCGACGAACCACTTGAACCCGACGGGCACTTCCACCAGCCTCCGGCCGAGCTTCGCGGCGACGCGATCGATCATGCTGCTGCTCACCACCGTCTTGCCGATGCCGGCGGTCGGCGACCACCCGTCGCGTCGCTGATAGAGATAGTCGATGGCGACGGCGAGGTAGTGGTTCGGATTCAACAGCCCGGCGCTGCGTGCGACGATGCCGTGGCGGTCGTGGTCGGGATCGCACGCCCATGCGACGTCGAACTGGTCGCGCAGCGCGATCAGTCGCTGCATCGCGTACGGCGACGAGCAATCCATGCGGATGCGGCCGTCCCAGTCGACCGTCATGAAGCGGAAGGTCGGATCCACGATGTCGCTCACCACCGTGAGCGGGATGCGATAACGCTCGGCGATCAGTCCCCAGTACGCGACGCCCGCCCCGCCGAGCGGATCGACGCCGAGCCGCAGCGCCGATCCGCGCAGCACGTCGAGGTCGACGACGCTCGGCAAGTCGCCGACGTACGCGTCCGCATAGTCGAAGCGATGCGTCGTGTCGGCCGTGCGCGCACGCGCGAGCGGGATGCGCCTCACCTCGCGCAGATCGTCGGCGAGGAGCGCGTTGGCGCGCTGCTCGATCCATCCGGTGGCCTTGGTATCCGCGGGGCCGCCGTTCGTGCCGTTGTATTTGAACCCGCCGTCCTCCGGCGGGTTGTGCGACGGCGTGATGATGATGCCGTCGGCGAGACCTGTCGTACGACTGGCATTGTAGCTGAGGATCGCGTGCGAGACGGCGGGGGTCGGCGTGTAGCCGTCGTTCGCGTCGATCATCGCGTCGAGGCCGTTGGCGGCGAGCACCTCGAGCGCGCTGCCGAACGCCGACTCGGACAGCGCGTGCGTATCGATTCCGAGGAACACCGGACCGTCGATGCCCTGCTCGCGACGGTAGTGGCAGATCGCTTGCGTCGTGGCCAGGATGTGCGACTCGGTGAAGGCGCCGGTGAGCGACGTTCCGCGATGTCCCGACGTGCCGAACGCAACGCGTTCCCCACGCCGAGCCGGATCGGGATGCATCGTGTAATACGCCGAGACGAGTCGCGGGATGTTCGCGAGCATCGACGGCTCCGGCGGTTTACCAGCGCGAGGATCGACGGTCATCTGCTCTCCCTGAGTGTCGCCGCGAGCACGCGCCCTCGCGTCGCCCGGCCGGCGGTCGTAGCGTTGTTGCAGCCCGAGCCGTCCGAGACGGCCTGACCCTTCAATCTGTCGAGCCGGTGCCGTCGTTGGCGACCTCCCGACGCCTTCTCGCGATGCTGCTGCCGCTGCTGGCCTGCTCGCGCGAGGCGCCCTCCACCAAATCTGCCCCGCCCGATGTCGGTGCGCCGGCGCCGAGCGCGCCGGCACTGTCGCGGTTCAGCGTGCCGCTGGAGTACGACGTCACCGCCGTTCTGCGACTCGTCGACCAGGTCGTGCCCCGGACTTTCGGCTCGATGGACAGCATCCGCACCGTGAACGGCGACTCGCGCAAGCACTACGCGTTCGAGGCGACGCGCGGCCCGTTCACCGCGTTCGCCACCGGTCGCGAGATGCATCTGCGCGCCACCTTCGCCTACCGCGCGCGTGGCTTCTACAAACCGCCGCTCGCGCCGACGATCAGCGCGGGATGCGGTAGCGAGAAGGAGCAGCCGCGCATCGTCGTCGAGCTCGCGACGCCGCTCACACTGACCTCGGACTGGCACCTCGTCTCGCATGCTCGGCTGGTCACGATTCGTCCCGCGTCGACCGAGGGACGCGACCGGTGCGACGTGGGCATCCTTCATACCGACGTGACCGATCGCGTCATCGACGCGGCGCGCAGCGCGATCGTCGCCAAGCTTCCCGACGTCGACCGCAAGGTGAGCACGGTGGATCTCACCGGTCGCGTCACCGAGTGGTGGGGGCTGCTGAACCGCCCCATCCGGCTCACCGACGGTGTCTGGCTCACGCTCCAGCCCGAGCAGCTTCGGATGGGCAAGGTGCGCGGTGAGGCGCGCGTGCTGACCGTTCCTGTGAGCCTCGACGCGCGTCCACGGATCGTCACCGGGCAGGAGCCACTGGTGTCGCCAGTCGCGCTTCCGCCGCTGGCGAAGGATACCGTCTCCGAGGGATTCCGGATCGAGATGGACGGCCTCGTCGACTACGCCACGGCGACGCGCGCGGTGACGTCGGCACTGGCAGGCCGCCGGTTCACGCGCGCCGGCCGCACGGTTGCGGTGGCGAACGTGTCCGTGCTACCCGCGTCGCGCGGACGACTGCTGCTCGCGATCGCCTTCGCCGGTGACGCCACCGGGCGGCTGCAGCTCGTCGGCACGCCGCGGTATCAGCCGGCCGCCGGCATCGTCGACGTTCCCGATCTGGACTTCGATCTCGACACCGACAGCAAGCTGGTGAGCGGCTATGCGTGGCTGCGCTCGGACGACCTGCGAGCGACGATCCGCGAACGCGCGAGGGTGCCGGTGCAGCCTGCGCTGGCGAAGGGACGAGAGCTGCTCTTGAGCGGGCTCAATCGCAAGCTCGGCGATGCGGTGACGATGTCGGCCACCGTGGACTCGGTGGCCGTGAAGGGCTTGTACGTCACGCGTGACGCGCTCGTGGTACGCGCCGAGGCGACGGGTCAGGCGCGCTTCACCGTGAAGCAGCGCTGAGCCGTCAGCCGTTCGGGCGAGACCGCAGCTCGACGCCGCTCCGGGCCGGCTCGGCGAGGGCGGGCTGCTTCTGCTCGGAGAGGACACGAGTGATGAAGCGCTGACCTTCGCCGATCCGCTCGACTTCGACGGCGATCGACTCGACCGCCTGATCGATCTGGGTGAAGCGCTCGACTATGTCGTGCGGCAGCGCAGACACGGCCGCCGCGCTCCGACGCCAGATCCGGCGCGCGTACGCGATCGAGAGGGGAAAGATCGCGACGAAGAGGAAGATGCCGCCGAGGACGAACGCCTCTTCGGGGGGACCATGGCGCACTTCCGGGGGTCGCTCGACGACGGCGCCCGGGATCGCCGCGGCGCTCGCCACCTGCGCGTCTGCCTGCGCGAGCTGCTTGTCGAGCGCCTCGATGCGCCCGTCGAGCGTGGTGAGACGCTTCTCGAGGCCGGCCTTGTCCGCACTGCTGGGCTGCTCTTCGCCGTTGAGGCGGTTCGTGATGTCGCGGCGCTCGTCTTTCAGCCGGTCCATCTGGTTGTTCAGCTCGTCGCGCTGATGGACCATTCCCTTGTACACCGCCTCAGGGTTCGTCACCGGCTTGCCGTCGACGAAGACCTTCACTGGAGCGGCTGGCGGCGGAGGCGGTTGGACGACTTCCTGAAGCGGCATCGATCGGTTGGAACGAGTGAACGTCGGGAGTCGGCGCACGCGCGGGCAGCCGTCCCACTGCTTCTACGGTATCGCTCGGCGACCCGTTTCACGAGAGGGCCGAGCGACTTGCTCAGTCCGTGGCGTCGGCGCAGTTTCGCAGCCGGTGCGCCGAGCGTGGCGTCTTCCCGCCGAACTCTCCCTGACCAATCCCGCATGCCCCGCCAGCACTTCGTGCCGTCTGCCTTTCTGCTTCTCTGTGTCGCCGTCTGTTCCGCCGGTGCGCAGCAGTCGCGCACATACGACCTGCAATCGCCCGACGCGGCCACGCGGGTGACGGTGGAGGTCGGTGAACGCATCACCTACGCCGTCGCGCATCGCGGCCGTCCCCTGCTCGACCCATCACCGATCTCCCTCACGCTCGAGGGGGGCCGCACGCTGGGCACGGCCGAGCGCGTACGGTCAGAAACACGCCGAGAGGTGCGCGACAGCGTGCGGCCGGTCGCGCCGGTCAAGAGCGCGGTCGTGGCCGATCGCTTCAACGAGCTGCGGCTCCGGCTCGGAGACCACGACCTCGAGCTTCGCGCGTACGACGAAGGGATCGCCTATCGCTGGGTCCTGGCGGTCGGCGACAGCGTCACCGTGCGAGGCGAGCAGGCGTCGTTCGCCGTCGCGGGTCAGGCTGAGGCGCTCGTCGGTGTGGACACGACGTTCATGACGCACTACGAGCCCGTGTACCACCGCGTGAAGCTCGACACCCTGACGGGCGGTCGCCATGCGCTGCTTCCGGCGCTGATCTCGCCGCAGGGCGGACCGAGAATCGCGATCACCGAATCGCAGCTCGAGGATTACGCCGGGATGTACCTCGTGGCGCGCGAGGGAGGCGGGCTCGCCGGGCAGTTCCCCGGCGCCGCGCTCCGCGACAGCGCTCGCAACGATCGCGACGTGGTGGTGACGCGCCGCGCCGACTGGATCGCGCGTACGTCGGGCCGCCGCGCGCTGCCGTGGCGCATCGTGATGATCGCCGACGAGGACCGGCAGCTGCTGCTGAATCAGATGGTCTACAATCTCGCCGCGCCGTCGCGGCTCACCGACGTGTCGTGGATCAGGCCGGGCAAGGTGAGCTGGGACTGGTTCAACAACCTGAACCTTCGCGGCGTGAACTTCCGCGCCGGCGTGAACAACGAGACCTACCGCTACTTCATCGACTTCGCCGCGAAGAACGGCATTCCCTATATCATCCTCGACGAGGGCTGGTACAAGCTGGGCGACTTGCTGACCCAGGCGCCCGGCATCGACGTGCCGGCGCTCGTGCAGTATGGCGCGGCGAAGAACGTCGGCATCATACTCTGGACGACGTGGAGCACGCTCGACGCGCAGCTCAAGCCCGCGCTCGATCAGTTCGAGAAATGGGGCGTGAAGGGGATCAAGGTCGACTTCATGCAGCGCGACGACCAGAAGGTGGTGAACTACTACTACCGCGTCGCGCGCGAGGCGGCGGCGCGCCATCTGCTGGTGGACTATCACGGCGCGCACAAGCCGGCGGGGCTCAACCGCACCTGGCCCAACGTGCTCACGTTCGAAGGCGTGCACGGGCTGGAGAACAACAAGTGGACGGACGACGTCACGCCGACCCACAACGTGACGCTTCCGTTCACGCGGATGCTCGCCGGCCCGATGGACTACACGCCTGGCGCGATGCTCAACGCACAGCCCCGGAACTTCCGCGCGATCTTCGACCGCCCGATGAGCGTCGGCACGCGCGCGCATCAGCTGGCGATGTACGTCGTGTTCGAGAGCCCGCTGCAGATGCTCGCCGACAGCCCGTCGGAGTACGAGCGCGAGCCCGAAGCGATGGAGTGGCTGCGCGCCGTGCCGGTCCTCTGGGACGAGACGCGCGCGCTCGACGGCGCAGCGGGAAGCCACGTGCTGCTGGCGCGGCGGCGCGGGGCGGAATGGTTCGTCGGCGCGATGACGAACACCAGCGCCCGTACCCTGACGCTCGCACTCTCCTTCCTCGGCGGCGGCCGATGGACGATGGACGCCTGGTCCGACGGCATCAACGCCGACCGGAACGGGATGGACTTCAGGAAGGAGACGCGTCCCGTCTCGGCGGGCGACAAGGTGACGCTGACGCTGGCGCCGGGGGGTGGGTGGGCGGGACGGTTTCGGAGGACGGACTAAGCTCGTGTCCTGGTGAGCTGGTATGCCGGTGACCGAGTTCACCAGCATACCAGCTCACCGCCTCACGCAGACAATACCGTCTTCAAGTAATCATGGCTCGCCCGGATGCTCGCGATCGGATCGGGCGAGACGTCGCGCTCCACGAAGGCGTACTGCAGCCCGTTCCGCTGTGCGGCGGCGATGAAGCGGGGCATGTCGATCACGCCCTTGCCGACGTCGGCGAACGCCTTCTCCGGCGCGGCGGTGCTGTCCTTGAGGTGCAGCAGCGTGAAGCGGCCGGGATACCGGGCGACCAGCTCGGCCGGTGCATTGCCGGCCTTGAACGCCCAGTAGCCATCGAGCTCGAAGGAGACGAGCGCCGGATCGGTGTTGGCGAGCAGCCGCTGCATCACCGACGTCGAGCCGCCGTAGTTCTGGAACTCGAAGTCGTGGTTGTGATAGGCGAGCTTGAGGCCGGCGGCCTTGGCCTGCTCACCCAGCTTGTTGAGGCGCCCGGGCAGGCTGCCGAAGGTGTCCGCCGTGCGCAGCGACGGATCGAGGAAGGGTACGACGACGTACTCCTGGCCGAGCGTCTTCGCCGTGGTGAAGACGGTTTCGGGCGACGACTCGAGATCGGCGAGTGGGTAGTGGCCGGAGACGGTGCGGATGCCGTTCTTGTCGAACGCGGCGCGAAGTTCGGCTGCGGACTTTCCGTACATGCCCGCTGTCTCGACGAGATGGTACCCCGCGGCGGCGACGGCGGCGAGCGTGCCGTCGAAATCCTTGCTCATGGCGTCGCGCACCGTGTAAAGCTGGAGCCCGACCTTCGACAGCGAGAAGGCGCCGGGGAGCGCCGCACTCGCGCCCTTGGCGGCGGCGGTCGAGTGCGCGCATGCGAGGCTGGAGCCCCACATCGTGGCGAGACCGGCGGCGCCGGTCACTCGAAGAAAATTGCGTCTGTCCATTAGATGTTCCTCTTCTTGAGCTGGTCCACCGCGTAGTCGTCCGCCCGCGCGGTGAGTGCCATGTAGGTGATGGATGGATTGACGCACGACGCGCTCGCCATCACCGAGCCGTCGGTAACGAACAGGTTCGGCACGCCGGCCGCCTCGCTCAGGGAAGCGTCCGGATGCGCATGTTGCGAAGAGAGAGCTCGCCCTCGTGATCCCCCTGGATGCCGATGTGTCCCTTCGTGAGGCGGCCATACTGCGCCCAGTTCGCGAACTTGCTCGCTTTGAGGCGGGTCTCCCAATCGGGGCTCCCCACCTCGTATTCGAGGAGCTTCTCGCCGTTGAGCCAGTGCTCCACGTGCGGACCGCGCGCGACGATGCGCGACCGGTTCCACTGGTTGGCGGGATTCACGACGCCCGCGCGCGCGGCGTACAGCCCGTAATCGGCGCCAGCCGAGGTGAGACGGCTTTTCCCATCGGGATGCCGCTCGTCGTCGAGCAGCTGATATTCCGGCGCGCTGTAGTAGATCTTCTCCGCCTCCTCAGTGCCCCGGTAGAACACGCCGGCGTTGCCGCCGGGATGGAGCTTCCACTCGAACTCGAGCTCGAAGTCGGCGTACTCGTCGCGCGTGATGATGTCGTTGGTCGATTTGACCTTCGACAGCTCGCCGTTCACGACCGTCCACTCCGCCGGCATCTTCGTGTCCTTGTAGCCGCGCCAGGCGCTCATCGATGGATCGATCAGATTCCGCCATCCCTCCGCGGTCGACGCGGAGGCCGATGGGGCGACGGGCGACGGCGAGGTCGAGCCGCTGTTGCTCGATGTCGTTGCGCAGCCTATGAGCACCGCGCTCAATCCGAGCACGGCGAGCGAGGAGAGCGTGTGATGCGTCATGATGAGTGGCCTCTCGAGATGAGTCGGACAGTCTTGCCGTCCGCGTGCGCGATCGTTTGAGTGTTCGTCAGTCTCACGGACGCCACGTGCCCCGGGCGACGGCCGGTCGGAAGCTTCGCAGCTCCGGCACGGGAAGCGAGAGCGTGCGTTCCTCTTCCGCGCTGCGGTAAGCGGACATCAGCACCTCCACGACTTCGACGCCATCGTCGAAGGTGAGTCGCGGCGCTTCCTTGCCGAGAAACGCGCGCGCGAAGTGCCGGTTCTCCGCTTCGTAGCCATACACGACTGCCTCCGCGGGAACCACCGGCATCAGGCCGATCTCGGCGTTCTGCTTCTCCACCAGATCCTCGCCGGCCCTACCCTGCACCGCGCGCGAGAAGAAGACCCGCAGTCCCGAATCGAGCGAGTTCCACTGCATGGAGTACTCGGGGCCGAGGAGCTCGGCCGAGAGTCTGAGGCCGGCGCCGACGTAGCTCCACGACGTGCTGGCCTCGCCGAGCACGCGCTCGCCGTCGCCGGTCTCGAACTCGATCGTGACGCTCGCGAAATCCTCCGACGGACGGCGCGCGTAGTCGACCGCCTCGCCCATCGTCTCGCGCAGTCGTTGCGCATAGACCGGGCGCGACCACTTCAGGCTGGCGATCTTGGCCGTCACCTTCACGGGACGCACGCTCGAAAGCGGATCACCCGGCCGCGTCAGCAGATGCCGCACGAGCAGCACCGAGTGGCACATCATATCGCTGAGCACTCCGCCGCCCTGGAGGTCGCCCTGCCAGAACCACGGGCTGTGCGGACCGCTGTGCTCCTCGGCCGCGCGCGCCAGATACGGACGACCCGTCGTCGCGGCCCCGCGCGCCCAGAGGAGCGAGCGCCCGGTCTCGACGTGCGGCGTGAAGAGCTGGTCTTCGAGGTATGCCGTCTTCAGGCCAACGCGTGCCGCGAGATCGCGCATGCGGATCGCCTCGTCGAGGTTGCGGGCCAGCGGCTTCTCGCAGGCCAGGCCGCGCAGCGTGCCGCGCCCCGACTCGATCGCGTGCACGACCTCTTCGACGTTCTCGATGCGCGCGTGGTTCGGTCCGCAGATCCACAGCGCGTCGATCGCGGGATCGGCGACCATGTCCGCGATCGACCCGTACGCGCGGCATTCGCCGACGTCGAGATCGCGCGCCAGGCGCGCAACCGCTTCCGCGTGGTCGCGATTCGGACTCCACACCCCTCTCACGTCTGCTTCGCGCACACCGACGAACGACTGCACGTGGAAGCGGGTGATGAAGCCGCCCCCGACGAACCCGATGCCGAGCCGACCGGTCATTGCCCTTCCGGCTTGATGCGCGAGTCCATCACGGCGAAGCTCACACCGAGCTTCTTCATCGCCGGCTCGGGGCAGCCCTTCCAATCGGGATTGAACACATTGCCCTGGTAGCGCAGGTCCTTCCACCCGATGGAGCTGGAGAAGAAGCCGCTCCCCACGAAGTCGCGCATGCGCGAGAAGAACGCCGCCCCGTGGCTGAACTCGGGCTTCACCTTGTCGGGCCACGCGATGTCGTCGAGGATCTGGTTGCGCTGTGCCTGCGAGAGCGACGCGTAGTTCTTCCGGAAGCGCGTGCGCGACTCGGTGTTGAGCCAGGCGAGACCGCCGCGGATCGCGACCCGCGTATTCTCATCCGTCTCCGGCACCGAAAGGTGGAAGTCGATGTACGCCGGCACGCCGGCATCGGTCGCGCTTCCCGACCGGCCGTCGCGCGGGATGATGTCGTCGGCGAGCACGCCGACCGTGCGCCACTCCGCCGCGGTGAAGAACGAGCGCTTCGGCGCCGACGACGGCGGTGTCCCCTGCCCCTGCGCCGGTGGGAAGGGTGCCTCGTGCGTCTGCTTCGGCTGCTGCGCGCCCGACGGCGTTCCTTGCTGTGCGAACGCGGACCCGCCCATCAGCGCGCCGGCGATCGGCACGCTGCCGAGCACCTTGAGCGCGGCGCGGCGGGTGACCGGCTTCGTTTCTTCGACCTGTTCCGTTGCCGCGTCGCCCTCGACGACGTCCGGCGTGATCGGAAAAAGCTCGTCGCTCATATCGCCCCCGCCTTGCGCTGCTGCGCGATGTAGTCGGCCGTGCGCCACGCGAGCGCGAGGATCGTCCACGTGGGATTCTTGTCCGCCTGCGTAACGAACGGGCCTCCGTCGGCGACGAAGAGGTTCTTGCAGTCGTGCGCCTGACAGTTGGCGTTCAGCGCCGAAGTCTTCGGATCGGTTCCCATGCGGATGCCGCCCAGCTCGTGGATGATGCGGCCGCCCGGCGCGATGCCGTACCCCTGCTCCTTCGTCGGCATCTCGTTGCTGGGCGTGCCTCCCATCTCGTGGATCAGCGCGCGGAAGGTCTGCTGCATGTGCTTCACCTGATTGAGCTCGTGATCGGTCCACTCCCAGTGGAAGCGCAGCACCGGGATGCCGAACTTGTCCACGACCTGCGGATCGATCTCGGTGTAGCACTTGTCGTTCGGGATCTGCTCGCCGCGCCCGGAGAAGTTGATGTGCGCGCCGTAGTAGCGGCGGTAGTCCTCCTTGAGCTTTGCGCCGTAGCCGCCGGCGCCCGGGTAGCGCTGGATCCCGCCCATGAAGCCGTACGCCGGCGGACCGAGCCCGCCACCGACTTCGATGTGGTAGCCGCGGGGAAAGTCGAGCTTCTTGTTGTCGAGCCACCACGGCATGTACACGTGCATGCCGCCGACGCCGTCCTCGTTGTGCGGGACGTGGTCGACCATCGAGGGGATGAACCCGCCCACGTCGCTGCCCGTGGTATCCGTGATGTACTTCCCGACCACGCCGCTCGAATTGGCGAGGCCCTGCGGGAACTTCGACGACTTCGAGTTGAGCAGCAGTCGCGCCGATTCGAAGGCGCTCGCCGCGAGGACGACTGCGCGCGCCGCAACATGGCGCTCCTCGCCGCTCGCCTTGTCGAAGTACGTGACGCCGGTCGCGAGCCCGTTCGGCCCGACCATCACCTCGCGCGCCATCGAGTTGGTGAGAAGTGTGAGTCTTCCGGTCTCCAGCGCCGGCGCGATCAGCACGTCGGGGCTGGAGAAGTTCGCCTTCACCGAGCAGCCGCGGTTGCACTGCCCGCAGTAGTGGCACGCCTGGCGCCCCGGCTTCGGTCTCGTGATGATCGACAGGCGCGACGGGATGCAGGTGATCTTGAGCCGGTCCGACGCCTGCTTCACGAGCAGCTCGTAGCAGCGCGGCGCAGGCGGCGGCAGGAACTTCCCGTCGGGCTCGTTGTGGATCCCTTCCTTGCTCCCGAACACGCCGATCAGGTCGTCGACCTTGTCGTAGAACGGCGCGACGTCCTCGTACGTGATCGGCCAGTCGTCACCGAGCCCGTCGCGCGTCTTGCCGCGGAAGTCCTCGGGGCCGAAGCGCAGTGAGATGCGGCCCCAGTGGTTCGTGCGCCCGCCGAGCATGCGGCCACGCCACCAGTCGAAGCGCGTGCCGGCGGCGCGCGTGTATGGCTCGCCCTCGATCTCCCAGCCACCGTCGCAGGCGTCGTACTCGCCGAAGGGGCGCGTCTTCGTGGCGCGTCCGCGTCGCGGCGTGGCGAACGCGGGGGTGAGCATCTGCGAATTCTTCGAGGCGTACCAGGCGGGGCCTGCTTCCAGCATCACGACTCTGGCACCGGCCTGCGTGAGCGCGTAGGCGGCCATGCCACCCCCCGCGCCCGAGCCGATGATACAGACGTCGTACGTGGGGGCCTGTCGTCGTGCCAGCATGCGGATGTCGCTCCGGGATGAACGCTGGAAATTCTCGCCGCGGTGCAGTCGCGCACGCCGCGGGAGTGCTGCGCGGGAAGCTGGCGGTGTGCTCGCGCCCACGCCAGTGTCCGACGGCTTACGAGGGCGAGCAATCCAGGGACGAGACCGTCGCGGTCGTCCTCGCGTCGGGACCGCCGGGTCAGTCCTTGTACGGGTCGAGCTCCTCGGCGCCGGCCATGACGACGACGAGAGGGCGGAGCGTGTGCAGGATCTCGATCGTGCCCTGCTGCGCCGCGAGGACCGAGGGGAGTCGCCTGTAGGCGTGCGGACTCTCGTCGAGCCCACCACCGCGCAGGATCACGCCCTTCTCGCGCACCCACGCCTGCATCATCTCGGGAGTGACGAGGCCGGGTGAGATCACTCGACCGGTGCGTCGGTTCCGCTTTCCTGCCGCCGCGGTGCGCGACATCACGCGTCCCGCACCATGGACCGTGCTGAACAGCCCCTCGCGCTGCGCGATGCGTACCTCGTCGCTCGCGTTGACGTCGGGAGTGCCCCGCACGATCACGGCGTCGTCGCCCATCGAGCCGCCGATGAACCCGAGCTGCCCGGGAAATGCGGGCGTCGCGCCCTTGCGAATGACCACCACCTCGTCGCCGCCGTGCGTCTCCTTCCAGGCGAAGTTGTGATGGTTGTGCACGAGCTCGACCTCCTGTCCTCCGAGGATCTCGACCACCTTGCGCGCGACCCACTCGCGGCCGGCGTATGCGTACTGCCCCGCGAGGTTCATGAGATGCCAGTAGTCGTGTCCGATCGGCGCGGCGAGCGGGAGGCGCACCTCGTGCTCGGGCGCGCGATCGCCCCACGCCTTTCCCTGCCCCATCGCGAGAAACGCCGAGGCGACGGTGTGCCCGAATCCTCGGCTGCCGAAATGCACGCCGACCCAGAGCGTTCCCGTCTCGTCCGTGAAGACGTCGACGTAGTGGTTGCCGCTGCCGACGGTGCCGAGCTGCTGTCGGGCCTTCGCGCGCAGCGCCTGCCGATGGTTCGGTGGCACGGCGTCCCAGGCGGCATCGTCGAACAGCGGATGATCCACCGGCGCATCATCGGCACGATTTCGCCGGCCGATCCCGAAGCTCACCGTGTCCGCGACCGCATCCGCGACATTCGTGAGCGTACGGTGCACCTCTTCGGGAGTGCGGCCGAGGGTGTCGAGGGTCAGATCGGTGCGAATGGCGGCGTTTCCGCAGGCGATGTCGAAACCGACACCGACTACCGAGACGAGATCCCGATACGCGGCGACGCCGCCGATCGGCATGACGTATCCCACGTGTCCGTCGGCCATCAGCGCCGCATCCAGCGCGTGCTCGCGCACGCGCTGGAACTGGAGGACGGTGGGCTCGTCGTGGGTGCCGAAGATTTTCATTGAACGGCTGGTGAGCTGGTGAGCTGGTTTGCTGGTGGGCTGGTTTGCTGGTGGGCTGGTTCGCCAGTTCACGAGTTCACCGACTCGCCTCTTCCAAAGGCTTCAACGTCCACGCCCCTTCATCGAACAGATACGCCTTCCGCCTCGGCGCGAGACGCAGGAGCTGCGCGTTCTCCGCGCCGCGATCGTACACGGTCCAGATCCGTGCCGCACCGACGTCGGGCACGTTGCGCACGACGCTCAGTCCGTCGTTGTGCGATGGTGCGTAGCGCACGAAGACGATCGCCGTGTCCGGCTCCGCCGGCAGCGAGGCGACGAAGGCGTCGTAGTACGCATGGTCGGCGGAGATCTGAGCGCGCACCTGGCGAAGCGTGACCACGGCCGGATAGGCGATCGCGACGATCATCGTCGCCAACACCGTGAGCTTCGCGCGAGACGAAGACATCCGGTGCGCCCCGAGCTCGAGCACCCGAAGGACACCGAGCGCGGTCGCGAACGCCAGCACCGGCAGCCCTTCCATGTAGTAGAGCGACCAACGGGCGGGATGCGCATAAAGCAGGTACAGCAGCAGTTGCACGACGACTGCGCCTAGCCCGATCCACAGCGCGAGCGGCGCACCGACGAGCCCCACCAGCGCGACGACGGCGAGCCCGCCGCGCCAGTCGTACCACATGTCGCGGCCGATCATGCGGGCGCGCGCGACGACCGTGGCGGGGAGCGTGCCCGGCGTGTGGATGCGATGCTCCTGGTAGAACGCGCCGTCGGTGACGCGCTGATCCCAGGGCAGCGTCGCCGACGGCGCATCGCCGGGACGTACGCCGAAGCCGAGGTGGTCGAACGGGACGTAGCGCTGCGTGTAGAGCGAGAGTGGCGTGGTGAACGGAGTGCCCGTGCTCCGCCAGCTCCACACGCCGACGAATAGGAGGGCGACGAATGCCGCCGCAGCCAGCGTACCGATCTCGCGGCTGGTAAGCCACGGCGGCACGCCAGCCCGCCGCCGCGCGATGACGAGCAGCACGACGCCCACCGAGATCGTCAGCGCCACCGCGGTGAGCGGGCGCGTGATGCCGCAGAGCGCGAGGGCCACTGCCGTCATCGCGAGGTCGCGCGCACGCCCCGACGTCGCCCAGCGCGACATGCCCCACCACGCGGCGAGCCACGCAAGGCTCGTCGGCACCTCGGACAGGTACATCGCGTGGAAGTATTGCACCGGGAACGACGTGCCCCACAGCAGCCAGGTGAGAAGCGCGACGGCGCCGCCGGCGGACCGCCGCGCGAGCATGAACACGAGCGCGCCACTCAGCGCGTTCATCACCACGATCGGCGCGCCGGGCATTCCGATCTTCACGCCTGGCGCGAGGAGCAGCGACGTTCCCGGCGGATACTTCGAAAAGAGCGCCGGCCGGAGATTCACGTAGAGCTGCTCGAAGAATTGCGGCAGCGGCGGTGTCGGCGCGGTGAAGCGAAACCGCGAGAAGAGCTCGGCCTGCAGCAGATACGCCGACTCGTCGTGAACCACCGCCGTGCGCGTGAGCGAGCCCCACACGAACACCGTGGCGAGACCGGTCAGCACGCCGATTACAACGGGCGTCCATCCGCTGTCGAGCACCTCGAGGGTGCGAGCCGCGAGTCGCCGGCTGCGCCGCCGCTCGGGGATCTGCCGCGCGAGCAGGGCGACGACCAGCACGACGAGAAGGGAGAGCCAGGGGCTCAGTCCGAGCATGCCACAATAAAGCGGGTCAGCGCGCGCGGCGCGCGGTCACGTCGCGACGCCGAGGCGGCGAAGTGCGGCGCGCACGCTCTCGCGCTGCGGCTGCAGTGCGGAATCCGCTTCGGCCCACAGCGTGACGAAGCGTCGGTACGAGTCGATCGCACCGGCACGGTCTCCCAGTTGCTCCTGCAGCTGCCCGCGCCACATCAACGATCGCGCGTAGAACGGCCACGAGGGATCGGCCTGCCCGAGCGGCGACAGCCGTTGCGGCTCCAGCACCGAGTACGCTGCGACCGCGCCCCGCAGATCGCCGACGGCCTCGTAGGCGCGCGCGCGCGCGATCCATCGCGGCAGCGACACCGGCGCGCGCGCCGCGCGGATCGAGTCCGCGGACGGGAACGACCTGATCGCCGCTCGCGCAGCAGTGGTATCCCGCGCATCGAGCGCCGCGAGGGCCTCGATCTCGCTCAGAGGCGGCTGGCCGGCCCGCCAGCTCCGGAGGAGCGCGAGTGACCGTGGATCCCGCATCGAGAGGTACGAGACGTACAGCGCGGCCACCGCCTGTGCGCGCAGGAAGTCGCCGCCCCCGCGCGGCAGTCGCTCGAAGCTGGCGAGCGACGCCGCGAACGCCGGCGCGACGCTGCGCGAGGGAAGGCCCGAGGCGAGTCGCACGCCGAGCGGCCAGAGACGTGTGCGTGGATCCTCTCGCAGTCCGAGCCCGCCCGGCGGCTGCACCGTGTGCGAGGCGAGGGAGGCGAGCGAGTCGACGATGGTGAGGCTCCCCGTCATCGCCGCGGCGGCGCCGGCGCCGAACAGGTACTCGATCAGGTTGTTCGAGCCCTGCAGCTCGAGGCCGTGCAGATCGGGCGCGCGAAGCGCCTCCCGCAGCGACCGCAGCGCGATGACCGGGTCGCTCTTCGACTCGGCGTACACGAGCTCGAAGGGCGTGTGCGCGCTGCGCGTCTCCGGCCGGGCGAGCGACTCGCGCAGCACCGCGGCGGCGGAATCGGCGCGACCCTGCGTGAAGTACAGGATGGCGAGCGACTGGTACGCGTTCGCCGAGGGCGCCGCCGAGATCCAGGCCCGCGCATCGCGCACCGCGAGCTCGTACGCGCGCCGCTGCGCCGCCTTCAGCCGATCGGCCGTCTCGCCACGCTGAACCGCGACGGGATCGAGCAAGCGGAGCGAGTCTCCGTCGAGCATGAGCAACGGCGTCTGTCCCGACGCCTGGCGGTACAGGTCGATCTTGTGCGCGTACGCGAGGTAGAAGGTCGAGTCGAGCGCGAGCGTGCGATCGAATGCGTGCAGGGCGCGATCCCAGTTCTGCACCGTGCGCGGCTTCCCCCAGCCGTCGGGCTGATGGTGCCAGAGCGCGTCGGCGAGCCCGTACCACGATTCGGCGTCGCCCGAGTCGCGCGCGATCGCGGCCGCGTAGTGCGCCTGCGCCGACGGGAACTTCGCCTGCGCAGTGAGCGTGTCTCCATGGAGCCCGCTCTGCAGCGCCGTGGTGAGGTCCGCGTAGCCCGCCACGAGCTCGCGCTCACGCGGAGGAAGCTTCGACGCGAGTGCCGCGGCGCGCCTGGCGAGCGCGAGATGCAGCGAGTCGCCGACCTGCCGCCAGCCGAACGTCATCGCGCGATGGTAGTACGCGAGCGCGAAATCGGAGTCGCGCGCCGTGGCGAGCGCGAACAATGAGTCGGCGCGGTCGAGCTGCCAGCGATTCAGCGCGCGCGTCCCCTCGAGGTAGGCGCGGTACGCCTCGATCGATTCGGTGGTCGTCTCGGTGAGGCGACCGAGGGAGATCGTCGACGGCGCGCCGGCGACGTCGAGCAACTGGCGCGTGAGGCCGTCGAACAACGGGCGCGGGTCGGCGGCGCGATTGCCACTCTGCTGCGCCTGATGCAGCTGTCGGCCGGTCGCCACGTCGAACAGCCGCGCCGTCACGAGCAGCGAGTCGCCGGCGGCGGTCACCTGCCCCATCACCACCGTCCAGGCGCCCGCCTTGCGAGCCATCGCGCGTGCTTCGGCGAGGCCGATGCGGCGCGCCGTGTCGAGTCGCGCCTCGCGCAGGAGATCGAGGCCGCGCTCGTAGCTCACGACGGACAGGTCGGACCACTGCGCGAGGTTGAGCGTGAGCATGCTCGCGCTCCCTTCGCGCAGCCAGGCGAGCTGCTCGCCGCCGCCGAGGATCTCGAACGGCGCGACGTAGAACGACTTGCGGGGATCGACGCCTCGCGGGGCGCCGCCAGGGCGCATCCACAGGAACGCTCCTCCCATCGCGGCGAGCACGACGACCACCGCGGTCGCGAGCCAGCGCGCCGACCAGCGTCCCGGCGACGCGACCGCGACCGGCTGCGACGCGACCGTCGCCGACGACGTGCGAGGCGCCGCCACGAACGGACTGGCGGGGATCGCGCCCTCGAGGGCGCGCGCGAACTCCTCGGCTGCGCTCCAGCGCTCCGCGGGGAGCTTGGCGAGCGCGCGGTCGATCGTGCACGTGATCTCCGCCGGCAGGCCGGGACGCTGCTGCGCGAGCGGCGGAGGCGCTTCGGTGAGCTGCTTGCTCAGCACCTGCATCGGCGACGATCCGGTGAACGGCGCGGAACCGGCGAACATCTCGTAGCCCACGAGGCCGAGCGAATAGATGTCGCTCCGGCCGTCGAGCTCTCGTTCGCCGACCGCCTGCTCTGGACTCATGTAGCGCGGCGAGCCGACGACGAACCCCGTGCGCGTGACGGCCGAGTCGCCGTCGCTGTCGCTGCCGCTCGCGAAGGCGCGGGCGACACCGAAGTCGGTGAGCATCGCTCGGCCCGTCGCCGCGTCGAGCAGCACGTTCTCCGGCTTCACGTCCCGATGCACGACACCCTGCGCGTGCGCGTAGCCGAGCGCGCGCGCAAGGTCGGCGAGCAACGCGACGGCGCGCTCGACGAGCGGACCCTCGACGCGCCCATCGCGCTCGAGCATCTGTCGCAGGCTCTCGCCTTCCACGTACTCCATGACGAAGTAGAGAAGGTTGTCGGCTTCGCCCGCGGCGTGGACAGCTACGATGTTCGGGTGACGCAGTCGCGCGACCGTGCGTGCTTCGCGGAGGAATCGCTGCCGCGATGCGGGCGATGACGCGAGATCGGGCGCGATGACCTTGATCGCGACTGGCCGATCGAGCGCGATGTCGCGGCCAAGCAGCACCTGTCCCATGCCGCCGGCACCGAGCTCTCGCTCGACGTCGTACCGGCCGGCGAGCGCTTGACGGAGACTGACGAGCAGTGGCGAGATGGATGGGTTCGTCACGCGACGGTCGGTGGGGCGGTGGGAAGCGCGGCGGTCGATAGAAGTGAGACACCGCCAGCCGCTCGAGCGTTCAGTGCGGACGCGCCCGCTCCCTCTCGTCGAGTTTGGCGCACGATGACGAAACGGGCCAGTGCAGGCGCGAGTTCCAACTGCGTCTGGCTCTCACAGCGCTGGCGCGACATACTGTCCACGCCGAAAATCCGGAGGCTCGGGATGTCGTCACGCATGCTGTTCGTCGCCATGGCGCTCGTCGTCATGCAGCTGGTCGCTCCGCACCGGAGCTTGGGACAGACCAGCGCGGACAGTGTGGCGGTTCGGCGCGCCGCGCTGGACTACGTCGAAGGTTTCTACGAGGGCGATTCGACCAAGCATGTGCGCAGCGTTCGCCCCGACGTGTTCAAGTACGGATTCTGGCTGCCGCGCGATTCGACCCGATATCAGGGCGAGCAGATGCCCTGGGCGGAGTTCCTGTCCTACACCCGCCGGATGCGAGCGCGGGGCGCGGTGACGCCGGCCACGGCCCCGAAGGAGGTCCGGCTGCTGGACCTCCAGGATCAGACGGCGGCGGCGAAGGTGACGGCCTTCTGGGGGACGGACTACCTGCTGCTCGGGAAGTTTGACGGCCGGTGGATGGTGTCGAGCGTGATGTGGCAATCGAAGCCGAGGGCAGCTCGCTGATGCTCCTGGGGTGGTGCGCGGAGCCCAATCCTCGCAGCCTCGGAAAAAGACCCTGGCGCGCCGCGGGAACGCCGCTATCATTGCGCCCGACGCTGAACATTCGTCAGCCAACCGAGCATTTGTTCAAGAGGGTCGAGCATTTCTTCAAGTCAGCTGAACAAACATTCACTATTGAATGGGTGACCGCCTCATCGGCCCCGAGGTCTCTGGGTCAGCCCCACGCTGCTCTGCACCCCTGTCGTGGGACCGGTTAGCCATCGTGTGCGGCGAATCGCACGCAGTCGTTCGACTCGGCCACGCCGCCGGATACCCGCCCTGTTGCCTGGAGGCGGAAGGTAGTGTTTCGCGTAGTTCCCGTTCCCTCTCACCACTCTTGAGGTCTGGATGTCCCTGATCAACCGCTCGACACGGTTGCTCCTGGCAGTGTGTGCCATCTCGGTCATCGCCGCGCCGTCGCGTGCCTTCGGGCAGGCGACGACGGGGACGATCAGCGGCGTGGTGTCGGATTCGTCCGGCACCCCCGTCGCCGGCGCGCGAGTGAGCGTCGATGGTCTCAGTCTCGCCACGAGCAGCGGCAACTCCGGCCGCTACACGCTGTCCAACGTACCCGCCGGTACCCAGACGGTGCGGGCACGGTTGCTCGGCTACCGGCTCTCTCAGGCGCAAACGACCGTCATCGCCGGTCAGACGGCGACGCTCAACTTCCGGCTGAACATCGCGCCGGCGGAGCTCGAGCGCGTCGTCGTGTCGACCGGCTACGGCGAGCAGACGAAGGCGAACGTGACGGGTGCGAGCGAGGTCGTGGCAGGAGAGGAGATCACGAAGCGACCGGTCTCGAACATCACGAAGGGACTCCAGGGCTTCATGCCCGGCGTCACGGTGCAGGACTTCGGCGGGCGCCCGGGCTCGGACGGCGCCACCGTGCGCATTCGCGGCGCCGGTACCCTCGGCGACAATGGTGCGCTGATCCTCGTGGACGGCGTCGTGGGCGAGATCAACAACCTCGACCCGCTCGACATCGAGAGCGTGTCGGTGCTGAAGGACGCCGCCTCCGCCGCAATCTACGGCGCGCGCGCGGCGAACGGTGTCGTGCTCATCAAGACGAGGCGCGGCCGCAACACGGGCGGCCTCAAGTTCACGTATGACGGCTACGTCGCGCAGCAGAAGGCGCAGGACATGCCGGAGCGCGTCGACATCCGTACCGAGCTCGAGACGGTGGACAGCGTGTATGCGCGGTCCGGCCAGGCGATCAAGTACTCGGCGGGGTACATCGACAGCACCGTGGCCGGCATCGATCCGGTCAAGTATCCCAACACGAACTGGCTCGGCCAGATCTACAAGAGTGCCCCGATGTCGGACCAGACGGTGCGCCTCGCGGGCGGCAACGACCTGGCGACGCTGTCGCTGTCGGCGAACTACTTCGATCAGGAAGGCATCCTCAACGCCGAGAACTACTACAAGCGGGCGACGCTGCGCGGCAACACGAACTTCAACGTATCGAAGCGACTCACGGCGCAGGCCAACCTGATGCTGATGCACGAGCGGACGGCGCGGCCGCGCGGCGAGGGCGACGCGCAGTTCCGCGCGATCCACGACACACCGCCGACTGCGCTGGCATTATATCCCGATGGCGCCTACGCGTGGAACCGGGGGAACCAGTACAATCCGCTGGCCCTGCTGCGCGAGCAGGGGTTCGTCAAGGATCGCTGGATCACGACGTCGCTCAACACGCTGGCGAACTACGCGATGGAGAACGGCCTCAAGTTCGGCGCGCAGTTCTCGGCCGACAACAAGGACAACCGGCAGCTGGAGTTCCAGCCGACCTACACGCTCTCCGACCCGTTCGTGAATCCCACGACGGCGCGCATGAATAACGTCCGAACGAACTCGTTCGATCGGCGCAGAAATGACTTCAACTTCGACGCGCAGCTCACCGGCGAATACGAGAAGACGTTCGGTTCGCATCTGGTGCACGGGCTGGTCGGTTACGAACAGCGGCAGACGACGTTCGACAACAACACCGCGCAGCGACAGGGCGCCTACACCAACGAATTCCAGCTTCCGGGAAACGGTGACGCATCGTTTCAGTTCTCCGGCGGCGGCGCGAGCGAGACCCGTCTCGTCCGGCAGTTCGCGCGACTCAACTACAGCTGGAACAATCGGTACCTCGCCGAGTTCGACCTCAGCCACGACGGATCGTCGCGGTTCGGGCCGAACTCGAAGTACGGCACCTTCCCATCGGCGTCGCTCGCCTGGCGCGTCTCGGACGAGCCGGTGCTGCGCAACCACCTTGGCCCCGTCAACGACCTGAAGCTGCGCGGCTCGTGGGGCCGGCTGGGCAACGACCGCATCGGCGACTACCTGTTCCAGCAAACCGTCAACATCAACCTGGGCAACTACGTCTTCAACAATGCGCTCGCGACCGGCGCGACACCGGGCCGGCTGGC
Organism: Gemmatimonadaceae bacterium; assembly: GCA_045804245.1. Classification (GTDB taxonomy): domain Bacteria; phylum Gemmatimonadota; class Gemmatimonadetes; order Gemmatimonadales; family Gemmatimonadaceae; genus AG11. The sequence continues at coordinate 25,728 of JBJMNN010000110.1, forward strand.
GAACCCGGACATCAGCTGGGAGACGACGGAGCAGTCGAACGTCGGTGTCGACGTCGAGATGTTCTCCAACCGGCTCACCCTTACCGGCGACGTCTACAACAAGCTGACGAGTGGCATCCTGATCGCCGTGCCGGTGTCCAGCCTGATCGGCTACTCCTCACCGACGCAGAACGCCGGCGCCGTGCAGAACACCGGCTGGGAGGCCGCGCTGAACTGGCGCCACAACGTTGGCCAGTTGAACTACTCCTTCGGATTCAACGTCGCCAACAACAAGAATCGCATCACGAACCTGCCAGGTGGCGATCAGATCTCCTCGCCGTACATCCGTCGGCTCGGCGAGCCGATCGATGCGATCTTCGGCATCGAGGCCGTCGGCATCTTCCAGACGCAGGCCGAGGTCGCGGCCTGGGCGGCGCAGAATGCCAAGACGGGACCGGGTGATCTCAAGTACAAGGACCAGAACGGCGACGGCAAGATCGACGCGCTCGACCGTGTGGTGATCGGCGACCGGTTCCCACATTACACGTGGGGCTCGAACATGTCGGCGTCCTACAGGAACTTCGACTTCAGCGGGCTGCTCCAAGGGGTGGGCAAGCAGGACGTCTTCCTCGACGGCGCGCTGATCGAGGGCCCGACCTGGGAGAACTTCTTCGCCACCTACCTGCTCGATACCTGGTCGCCGCAGAATACAACCGGCACGTGGCCACGCTTCACCTTCCGGTCGGACCACAACCAGAACGCGCCGGGCTCGAACTCGTGGTACGTCCGCGACGGACACTACGTGAGCCTGAAGAACCTGAACTTCGGCTACACGCTGCCCCAGCGGTTCGTGGCACGAGGTGGCTTCAGCAGCGCCCGCTTCTATGTCGCGGGCACCAACGTCTACACCTGGTCGCCGCTGAAGGGGATCGTGCCCCCCGAGGCGAACCCGGGCTCCACGCGCGCAACGTACTACTACCAGACGCGCAACTGGAGCATCGGGACGAGCCTCGGCTTCTGACCCCTCCCCTTCACGCCTCCATACATATCCGATGAATAGAAGAACACTCATCCTTGGCGCGCTCGTCCTGACGATGCCGTTCGTCGGCTGTCAGTCGGCGGACCAGCTCCTGGACGTCACCTCCCCGACCACCGTGTCGGACGAGCTTTTCTGGAGGCAGGAGAACGACGCCCTCCTGTCGCTGAACGGAATTTACTCCCAGCTTCCCGACTGGTTCGAGATCATCGGCCACGACGGGCTGACGGACAACGGCGCCGTCAATCGCCAGTTCGACAGTCGCTACGTCTTCTCCGACGGTACCTTCGATCCGCAGAGCGTCTACGGCCGCGAGCGGTGGTGGAGGTCGAGCGGGACTAATCCTGTCGTTCTCGCCGGCTGGTTCAACGGCGTGGCGAAGGCCAACATCCTGCTCGGAAACATCGACCGCATCCCGGCGGGCAAGATCGACCCCGCCCGGAAGAACCGGTACATCGCCGAGGCGAAGTTCCTTCGCGCGGTGCTGTATCTGCAGCTCGTCGCGACGTACGGGCCGGTCCCTATGCCGCTCACGCCGCTGTCGGACGAGGAGGCGCGCAAGCTTACCAACGCGACGGTGCCGCAGCTCTACGATCAGATCATCAAGGATCTGGACGAGGCCGCGGCGGTGCTCCCCGTGTCGTACACGGGGAACGACATCGGCCGCGCGACGAAGTGGGCGGCCGTGTCATACAAGGCGCGCGCGGCGCTGTACGCGGGTCGCTACCAGGTCGCTGCCGACGCGGCGAAGCAGGTGATCGACGCGAACGTGTATTCGCTCCATCCGAACTACGGGGAGCTGTTCCTCTACGCTGGCGAGACCAGCAAGGAGCGCATCTTCACCCACAACTACGCGAAGACGACCCAGGCGTCGGGGCAGAACAACAACATTTTCGGCGAGTATGCGCCCTACACGAACTCGGGCACCGCGTCGGTGGTCCCGATCCGGCAGCTCGTGGACGCATACTACATGAAGGACGGACTCCCGATCACGACGTCGCCGCTGTACGTCGCGAAGCCGTGGACGCCTGCGGACACACTGTCCTACACTTCGAACCGGGACCCGCGCCTGGCGTTCACGATCCTCTATCCGGGCGCGCCGTGGGATGGTAACGTGTTCGACTCCCGTCCGAAGGGCATCTCTGCCAGGCCCGAGGCGATCGACCTTCAGAACGCCCAGGTCTCGGTCACCGGATTGAACATCCGGAAATACATCGACCTCGCGGACAAGTCTGACCGCGGCAACGGCGGCCTCGACATCATCCTGATGCGCTACGCCGACGTGCTCCTGATGTACGCCGAGGCGAAGTTCGAGCTCGGTCAGGGAGCGGACGCGGCAGCCCTTGCCGCGTTCAACCTCGTTCGCCAGCGGCCGAGCGTGAACATGCCCCCGGTCGCGACGCTGACTCGGGAGCTCATTCGCAACGAGCGGCGCGTCGAGCTGGCATTCGAAGGACTGCGGCTGTTCGACATCCGCCGCTGGAAGATCGCCGAGCAGGTGATGCCGGCACCCGCAGTGTGCGGCATCGACTACATCAGCACGACTGGGGCGACGGTGCGAGCGTGCCAACCGGTCTCCGCGCGACAGTTCCCGGCGCGGTCCTATCTGTGGCCGATCCCGCAGACGGAGCTCGATCTGAACCCGAACCTGAAGCAGAATACCGGTTTCTAGAGGAGCCTCGACTCGACACACAAAGGCGCCGCGACGATGTCGCGGCGCCTTTGTGCTTTCTTGTGCGCGGGTTCGCGGGCTCGCCGACCGCGAGCCTTGTGATGAATCGTTAGTATGCTCTGCGGGAACTCCCGAACCGCCGAACCTCCGAACCCGCGCAATGTTCAACCACTCCGTCTACTTCTGGCTCCGCGACGATCTGTCCCCTGACGCGACCACCCGCTTCATCGAGGGCATCCGCTCGCTCACCACGATCGAGTCCGTCCGCGAGGGCTTCATCGGCACACCCGCGCGCACCGACCGCGAGATCATCGACCGGAGCTATTCGTACGCACTCGTCGTCTCCTTCGCCGACGAGGCGGCGCACGACGCCTACCAGGCGCACCCCGTGCACGACCGCTTCCGCGAGCAGTGCGGCGGCTCGTGGAAGAAGATCGTGATCTACGATGCGGTGAGCGCGTAGGCTGAGGCCGGTTCCTGACGGCCGGGGGCACATGCCATGCAAGCGCATGCGCTCACCCGATCAGGAGCCGGACCATGGCCAACGACAAGCATCGCAACCGCGACGCGCCCGACGTGGAGCAGGACGAGCCGCTCGACACGGCCAAGACCACCGACGACGCGACGGCGAAGGACCGCCCCAATCCGCCGCGCACGACGACCGGCGTCTGGACGTCACCGAAATTTGGTTCGGCCGGCAGCGGCGGCGCCGAGCTGGAGCCGGGACCTGAGCGCGACTAACGTCGCGGACGTTCGCCCCGTATTCGGCTCCACGACTTTGTCATTCCGAGCGAAGTCGAGGAATCGCGCGTCCCGGCCGAGGGATCTGTCGATCGGGAAACCTGAGATTCCTCGACTGCGCGAGCACTAGCCGCGCTGCACCCGCCGCTCGATCACCTTCCCCTTCCCCGAGCTGCCCGCGACGCTGCCGCTCACGTCCTCGAGCAGCACTCGGCCGCCCACCGTGTGCACACGGCCGCTCACGTATGATTCACGCAGCGTGACGTCGCCGTTCTTCGTCTCGAGATCGACGCTGCCGGAGAGGCGACGCAGCTCGAGCGCGCCGGACTCGGTGAGGCCCTTGATGCTGCCGTCGACGCCCTCGATGCGCACCGCACCACCGGCGGAGGCGACGTCGAGGTCGAAGTGCTCGGGGACTTCGATCTCGAAGCGAAGCTCGGCGCCACTGGTGCCCGGACGCGTGCTGTGCACCTGGATGCCGTCGTTCCCCTGATCGAGCCGGACACCGCAATCACCACACGCGCGGCCGTTCTCGGTCACGCGAATGCGTACGACCTTGTCCTGCGTGCCGACGATCTGCACCGATCCACCCACACGCAGATCGAGCGTGAGACGCTTCGCGACTGGCGCGGCGACGGCGGTATCGAGCAGGACGCGAGGCGCCACGTTGGGAAGTGCGACGGCTGTGACGTGCGCGGACGCGGAGACGATCACGGAGGCGAGCAACGTGTGCAGCATGTGAGGCTACCTCTGACTGATGTGTTGGCAAGCGTGCCTCGCCGAGCGAGCGACGACGTCATCAGCGACATGTCATGTCGGCGGGGGACAGTGAGCACGTGCAGGTGGGACACATCCGTCGTACGGAAGGTTTGTACGCGAGTTTCGCGATTTGCGCTCGCGTCATACTTCGATCTTCGAGAAGCGCAACGCACCGAGCATCAGCAGCAACATTGCCGCGACAACGAGAGCAAGAATGTCCAAACCGATACCGAAATGCGTCGTGCCGATCAGCACGCCGCGCAGCGCGTCGACGCCGTACGTCAATGGATCGATGCGTGTGAGCACCGTGAGCGCGATGGGCAGGTTGCGCAGCGGATACAGTGCGCCGGAGAGGAAGAAGATCGGCATCACGAGAAAGTTCATGATGATCTGGAACCCCTGCATCTCCTTGAGACTCGAGCCGATGATCGTTCCCATCGCCGAGAAGACGAGCGCGACGAGCGCCATGACGAGAATCGCCGTCGGGACGACGAGCACGTGCGCGGGACGAAACCCGGCGACCAGGCTGACGAGGAAGACGAGCAAGCCCTGAAAGAGCGCGACCGTCGCGCCACCGACGGTTCGTCCCAGCATGATCGTGAGGCGTGGAACCGGCGCGACCAACGTCTCCTTGAGGAAGCCGAACTGTCGGTCCCACAGCAGCGCCATCCCCGAGAACGTCGAGGTGAAGAGGATCGTCATGCACATGATCCCCGGCGCCATGAACTGGAGGTAGCTCCCCTCGCCGGCACGCTGGAAGATCGGACCGAGTCCGAACCCGAGCACGCCGAGGTACATCACGGGCGAGCCGAGCGTGCCGATCATCTGGGCGGGGGAGCGGAAGTACTTGCGCACTTCGCGCATCCACAGGGCGAAGACGACGCGCATCAGCGTCTCCTCCACATGCGGCCCGCCTCGCGCATGCGGTCGGCGGCGCCGACCGTCTCTTCGCGGATCGCGGTTCCCGTCAGCGCGAGGAACGCCTGCTCGAGCGACTCGCTGCTGGTGCGCGCCTTGAGCTCGGCCGGCGAGCCGATGGCGACGATGCGACCGTGATCGATCACGGCGATGCGATGGGCGACCCGGTCGGCTTCGTCCATGTAATGCGTCGTGAGGAACACTGTCACCCCATCGGTCTTGTTCAGGTTCTGGACGTGCGTCCACATCTGGTTGCGGCTCTGCGGATCGAGGCCGAGCGTCGGCTCGTCGAGGAAGAGCACACGCGGGGTGTGCAGCAGGCCGCGCGCGATCTCGAGCCGGCGGCGCATCCCTCCCGAGAAAGTCTTCACGAGGGAGGCCCGGCGATCCGCGAGCTCGAACAGCTCGAGGAGTCGCGCGGCGCGCTCGTGACGCTCGCGGCGCGGCACGCCGTACAACACGCCGTGGATGTCCATGTTCTCCCAGGCCGTGAGGTCCTGGTCGAGACTCGGATCCTGGAAGACGACGCCGATGCGCTGGCGCACCTCGTTGCGGCGCGACGTCGGGTCGAGGCCGTCGAGCTCGAGGGAACCGCTCGTCGGCTGCAGCAGCGTCGTGAGCATCCGGATGGTCGTGGTCTTCCCCGCTCCGTTCGGCCCGAGGAAGGCGAAGATCTCGCCGCGCCGCACGTCGAACGAGACGTCGTCGACGGCGGCGACGTCGCCGAACTTCTTCACGAGATGCTGGACACGGATGACCGGGGGTGTGTCGTCCATCGGGGGGAGCGCGGAAGGGCTGACGGCGCTGTCGAGCGCGGCGGAGGCGGCAATCTAGACGGTGCGACAACCGCTTCGCCATTCGCCCGCGCCGGACGCCGGCAGTATCATCCAAGTGAGGCCCGCCACCCCGTGCGATCTTCCGCGCGCCCCGCGGCCAGCCTGCTCTCTCGCGACCAACATCCATGGAATCCGTGCACATCGCCCGCAATGCCGTTCGTCTCGCCATCGCCGCGCTCCTCGCGCTCGATACGCCCAGCGCGACGGCGCAGGACATGAAGAGCGAGATCGCCGGTCGCCGCGCCGCGCTCGCCCGCGCGATCGGCGAGGGGACGCTCGTCGTCATGGCCGCGCCCGAAGCGTCGATCAGCCGCAATGGCTACGTGCCCGACCAGAACTATGTCTACCTCACGGGCCTGCGTGAGCCGGGCGGCGCGCTGCTGCTGAAGGTGCACGGCGGCGTCGGCGAGGCGCAGCTGTTCGTCGCCGACAAGGAGCCGGCGGCCGAGGTCTGGACGGGCACGCGTCTGGGCGTGGAAGGAGCGCGTGCGACGACGGGAATGAGCGCGGCGTCGGCAACGGGGCTCGCTGCCGCGGTGCGAGCCGCGCTGGGCTCGCGGGACACCTTGCTCGTGGCGAACGACACAGGCTCCAGCGAGCCGGTCGGCCAGCTCCTGCACGAGCTGCGGACGAGCAGCCCGTCGCTCGTAACGCGCAGCGCCGCGCAGCCGATCCGTCGACTGCGTGCGATCAAGAGCCCGGCCGAGCTCGACCTGATCCGCAAGGCGGAGCAGCTGACGATGCTCGGCTTCGACGCGGCGGTCGCCGCGACCGCGCCGGGCCGGTACGAGTACGAGCTGGAGGCCGCGCTCAAGGCGGGCTACCGGCGCAACGGCGCGGACGGACCCGACGGATTCCCGCCGATCATCGCCTCGGGCGACAACGCGACGACGCTGCACTACGAGACGAACGACAGCAAGCTGCCGGACAACGGCATGGTGCTGATGGACGTCGGCGCAGGCTACCATGACTACATCGCCGACTTCACGCGCACGATCCCCGTGAACGGCAAGTTCTCACCCGATCAGCGCGCATTCTATCAGGTGGTGCTCGACGCGCAGCTCAAGGGCGACGCCGCCGCCAGGTCGCGCGCGAACTGGGCCACGGTGAACGATTCAGCGCGGCGCACCCTAGCGGCGGGCCTCACTCGGCTCGGCCTGATCGAGTCCCCAAAGGCCACGTTCGACCCGCTCCCCGGCGAGAACTGCCCCAAGGGCGACGACGGCGGATGCCTGCAGTACTTTCTCTACTACATGCACTCGGTCGGGCACGGCGTCGGACTCGACGTGCACGACCCGATGCTCCCGACGCTCGAGCCGGGCACGGTGTTCATGATCGAGATGGGCGCCTACGTGCGTCGCAACATCGACGCGATCGTCGCCAAGACGCCGCGCAACGCAACCTTCCTCGCGAAGACGGCGGCGGCGCGGGCGAAGTACGCGGGCTGGGGCGCGCGGCTCGAGGATGAATACTTCTCCACGGCGAACGGCATCGAGTGGACGAGCCCCTGGCCGCGCGATCCCGCCGAGGTCGAGGCGAGAGCGGCGAAACTGCGGGCGAATCCGCCGGGGAGGGATCCGGCGGCGATGGGCAGGTATCCGAGATAGCGCGGGTTCGCGGGTTGGCGCGTTCGCGAAATGATCGGCGCGGAGATCTCGGAGGGTGAAGGCGAGGGCGCGGAGCGCTCGCTCGGAATGACAGCGAGTCTTCTCCGCGTCCTCGAGGTGCCATCCGCGGACTCCGCGCCGATCAGTTGCCGTCGCCTCGAGGGGCGCGATGCGCGGCGCGCTTACATCCGATACAAGTAACTCCCCTTCACATAGAACACGTTATCCGTCAGCGACAATCCCGGCAGTCCGAGTGACCGCGGGACGGTGAAGCTGCGGGGATCGTCGCGGGTGTCGGCGTAGCCGGCGCCGTAGCCCATGAAGAACACGGTGCCCGGCACCGGGCGGTACGAGAGGAGGAAGTCGGAGCGGAAGGTGCCGTCCGTGAAGGCGGGGCTGAGTGCGCCGTTCACGATCAGCGGCTGGTTCGTCCGGCCGTCGTCGCGCAATGCGTCCTGCTCGCTGCTGGCATACTCGCCGACGAGACGAACGAACAGCGGGCGCGCGATCTGATACTCGAGCTTGAGACGCGGGATGCGCGCGTCGGCGACCTGGGTGTGATCGGTCTGCCGTATGAAGCGCTGCTTGATGTAGCTCGTCGTGACGCGCAGCCGGTCGGTGGGACGCACCTCCGCCGAGACGTTGGCGAAGATGATGTCGGCCGGCGCCCACTCGAGGAAGTTCTCGTCGCTGCCCCACAGATAGAACGCCGAGAGCGACATGTGCTTCCACTGCGGCGTGTTGAGCGAGAACCCGAAGTCGCGGTTGCCGATGCGCGGCGACCCCGTGAACGACACCGTGTCGCCCGGCCCGCGCAGTACGCGATACCTCGCGTACAGCGCCGGGTCGAAGCCGAACGTCTCCGTCATGAGCGTCGCGTCGGCGCTCCAGCCACCTCGTGCCGTCGCTGCGATGCGATTGTGCAGCTTCTTCTCCAGCGCTTCACCCTGGTGCACGAGCGCGCTGTACCTCCACGTGTAGTAGAGCGCGGGGTCGTACGTGAGCGACTCGATGAAGTGGCCCGGCTTCGGATAGTACGTGTACCACTGGTCGAGCAGTCCCTGCGCGATGCCGCCGCGGCCGATGAAGCCGCTCTGCGTCCGGAAGCGCTCGTCGACCGCGTCGAACGCGTAGCGGAACTTGAACGACTTGCCGTTCCGACTCAGCACCGCGTTCCACAGCGGCGCGTCGGTGGTCGCCGAGCCGGGTGTGAGCTGGGTGTAGCTGTGCGCATACTGCGCCTGGGCACTGTAGATCCCCGAGAACACCCGACGTGCGTCCACCGATGCCACGCGATTGAACCGCTCTCCCTCGGTCCGGTCCGTGAGCGTTACGCCGAGCTTCGATCGTGCACCGATGTCGCCCTGCAGCCGCGCGATGGTGTAGACCGGGTGACCGGCGCCGTCGGCCGAGCCCGACGTCCCATCGACCGCGCTGAGCACGCCGACGCTGAACCCCGAGATCTTCCCCGTCACCTTCGCCGCGGCCACGGGCTGCACGATGCGACGGGTGTAGACGAGGTTTTTCGGCGTATTGAAGAACTCGGTGCCGTCGAGGAAGAATGGCCGCTTCTCGGCGAAGAACAGCGCCTGTCGCGGATCGAACACGACCTGGCCGGCGTCGGACTCGATCTGGGAGAAGTCCGGGTTGACCGTACCGTTCAGGGTGAAGTTGTTGCTGATCCCCCATCGGACGTTGCCGCCGATCTTGGGACGTTCCGCCTCGTAGTGCCACGCTGCCGCGCCGACGGCCGCCGGCTCTCCCGTGGTGCGCTGGGTGACCTCGGGGGTGACGTCGAGCACCAGTCCGGGGCGCAGATCCGTGAGCCCGCGCAGGCTACCCGATTGCCGCAGGAACGACGCATTGGCGCGGCGCGCCGGTGCCCAGCTGTCCTCGCGTGCCGAGTGCTGGACGATGCGCACCGCGTTGAAGCCCCACGTCTGCGGATCGGTGCTCTGGTACTTGAGACTCTTGAACGGCACGCGGATCTCGACCTCGTACCCGTACGAGGTCAGGCGGCCCTTCGACTGGAAGATGAAGTCGGGGTTGAGGTCGGGGAGCTCGCGGCTGTTCGTCGAGCCTCCCGAGCCGCCGCCGCGCGCCTGGTTGTTCTCCACCAGCGTGCCGTCCATCTGTACGCCGAGCGGGTTGACGCCGAGCACGATCGCCTGGCGGCCGTCGTTGAAGGTGCCGATGAGCAGCTCGACTCGGTCGTCGCTGAAGATCTTGTCACGGTCGCCGAGCGCGGCGTGCACGGCCGCGTGCGGCTCGAAGGCGCGAACACCGAAGTGGATCGCCGTCGCCGAGTACCACACGAGGATCTCGGTAGAGTCCTCGGCGGCGAGGCCGTCTCGCGGCGTGAACTGCGAGAAGCCGGTGAGCACCGCGGCCTGTCGCCACTGCGGCTCGTCGAGGCTGCCGTCCATCGTGAGCGCGAGCTCGTCGAGCCGAGGTGGGCTGACATCGAGCTGGTTCAGTCGGCCGTTGCTCACCTGCCCCGAGCCGCGGGTCGGATCATCGGCGGAAACCGAGAGAGAGAGCGCGGTGGCGGCGGCGAGCAGGAAGGGGATCGGTGCCATCGGGCCGATGCAGGGTTGTGAGCCGTGTGGCGCGAGCGGAGATTGTCAATCGACGGCGGTAGAGGGCGCTCGTCCGAATGCTAGATCGCGCGCCCACCGCCGCCTTGAACGACATTGCTCTGCTCAACCAAGAACCAGTCTTCCGAATTACCCCGCCTTCCGCCAGCGCGATGAACGTCCTCCTCGTCGACGACGAAGCGCTCGCACGGCGCCGGCTGCGCCGGCTGTTGGCCGAGGCCGACGACGTGACGATCGTCGCCGAGTGCGGATCGGGCGGCGCCGCGATCGAGGCGCTGCACACGCACCAGGTCGACCTCCTGTTCCTCGACATCCAGATGCCGGGGGTCGACGGCTTCGTCGTCGCCGACTCGCTGCAGGGCCCCGAGGCGCCCCTGCTCGTGTTCGTGACCGCGCACGACAGCCACGCCATCCGCGCGTTCGAGACGCGCGCCCTCGACTACCTGCTCAAGCCCGTGCGGAAGGAGCGGCTCGGTCTCGCCCTCGACCGCGCGCGCGAGGCGATCGCCGCGCGGCGCTCGACGGCGTACGCTCGGCAGCTCCGCAGCGTGATCGCGCAGCTCGACAACGAGCCGGCGACGGCGGCGTTCACGGCGCCCGCCGTCCCGACGGCCGAACGGATCGAGGTACGCGACGGTGAGCGCGTGCGGTATGTCGCCACCGCCGACGTCGCGTGGGCGGAGGCGAAGGGGCCACACGTGCTGCTGCACACGAAGCAGGGCGTGTTCGAGATTCGCGACACGCTCGCGCGGCTCGAAGCGTCGCTCGACGCGCGACGCTTCGTGCGGATCCATCGCTCGTTCATCGTCAACCTGAGTCAGATCAAGGAGCTGCAGCCATGGTTCGGCGGCGACGCCGTGCTCGTGCTGCACGGCGGGCAACAGCTCAAGGTGTCGCGGACCTATCGCGCGCAGCTTCGGCAGCGGCTGAACGCTGTGTGACGCGGGGGTTCAGGGGTTCGGGGGTTCGGAAAGGGCAACGGCCTCGGGCGGCAGAAGCGTCCCGAGGCCGTTTCGAACCGGCGAGCCCGCGAACCCGCGCTCAGGCGACCCGCGTCTCCCCGGCGCGCGAGGAGCCGTACGTCTTCGCGTACTGCCCCGGCGGCACGCCGACGACGCGCTTGAACCGGCGCGTGAGATGACTCTGGTCACTGAACCCCGTATCGAAGGCGACGCGGGAGATCGGGTCGCCGCGGCGCAGCATCTCGCGCGCGCGGTTCACGCGTACGAGCTCGAGGTACATGTAGGGCGGCAGGCCGTAGCGCGCCCGGAATCGACGGCTGAGATGGAACGGGCTGACGCCGCTCAGCGCCGAGAGCTCCATGAGGGAGATCGGCTTGGCGAAGTGCGCCTCGAGGTAATCGCGCACGAGGGAGAGCGTCGCGGACGGGCGCGCGTCCCGCGTGCGGTCCACCGCGCCGCCCGCGTGGCGAGTGCAGAGCATCTGCAGCACGTCGACGAGCGCCGTCTGTCCGCGGAGCCGGCCGGTTCCCGCATCCAGAAGTGCATGCAGTTCGATGACGCGGCGCGCGAGCTCGGGGTCTGCGATCGACGGGCCATCGAAGGTGAGATCGTCCCAGGTCGTGAATCCCGCGAGCACATTCGCTGGCAGATACAGCATACGATAAGACCACCCCTGCGGGCCGTCGGACTCGCCGGTGTGTACCTCCCGCGGCGGGATGGCGACGACGTCGCCAGGGCGCTGCGAGACGGTTCGATCGCGGTAGCGGATCTTGCTCGCCCCCGCCTCGATCGCGCCGAGCGCAAACGTATCGTGCAGGTGTGGCGCGAAGCGGTGACGAGTGTAGGTTCCCTTGAGGATCTCGAACGGCGTGTCCCACGGCACGACCGTGAGGCGCGCCGACTCCAGTTCGCGTTGCATCGTCGGCATCCGGGTGGGCGAGAGGGCGTGGCCGGGCGTGATGCCCGCGCGCACGTCTCAAGTATCCGATCCGTTCCGCGGATACCTAGCCCGGCAACACGAGGCGTGGGTTTCGCGTCATGAGGGGCCATTCATGCGATCCGAGCCGTCACAGCGAATCGTCAGCCGATCGTTTCTCGGGGCGCTGGGCGCAGCCGCGCTATTCACGGTCGCGCACGCGGCGCTCATCCGGATCGGTCGTCACGTCCCGTGGGAGGCAGCGTTCACCGTCGCCGTGACGAACGCGGCGCTCTGGTTCGTCGTGGCGCCGCTCGCGATGCTGCTCGGCCGACGCCTGGGCGGCGGCGCGCGGTCGCACCTCTGGCAGGCCGCACTCGGCGTGGCCTGCGTCCTCCTGTTCGGCATCACGCAGGGTGCCGTGGCGTTCGACGTCGGGCTGCGCATGCACGTGCCGCCCCTGGCCTCCGTCTTCTACTATCTAGATCTCAACGTCACGGTGGTCGTGCTCGCCGCCGTGACGATGCATCTCTACAGCGGACGAGTCGCGATGGCGCGCCACAGCCGGCGGCATCTCGCGCTCGAGGCGCGACTGCTCGAAGTGCGGCACGACCTGCTGACGCTCCAGCTCCAACCACACTTCCTGTTCAACGCGCTCAACTCCGTCGTCGAGCTGGTCGGCGAAGCGCCGGCCGAGGCGGCGCGCGTGCTCCGGAACCTGCGCACGCTCTTTCTCGCCACGACCCAACGGTCAGCGCAGCCCGCCGTGTCGCTGGCTGAAGAGCTGGACGTCGTGGACGCGTTCATCGGCGTCGCACGCGCGCGTCATGGAGACACGCTGACCTTCACGCGCGACCTCGACGCTGAAGCGCTGCCGGCGTCGGTGCCACCGCTCTCGCTGCAACCGCTGGTGGAGAACGCCGTGCAGTTCGCCCTGCAATCGCGCGCCGGTGCACGGGAGGTCGCGCTGCGCACGCGCCTGACGAGCGGCCGGTTGTACGTGCGCGTCACCAACAGCCGGAGCCAGCTCGATCGGCCGACGCCGGGCTTCGGCATCGGATTGCGCAACACTCGCGAGCGGCTCGCGCACCTCTTCGGAGCCGATCATGCGATCACGCTCACGGTGACCGCCGATCGCGCCATCGCCGAACTCGACGTGCCGTTCGTGCCCGCGTCCTCCACGCCGACGCCGCTGGAGCAGCATTTCTCCGACGAGTTCGCCGCCGTGGTCGATCCGGCCATCGTGGCGTCGCCGCTTCCGTGGCTGAGTCGCTGGAGCGGCCGCGTGCACCCGGCGATCGGCATCGTGGGATTCTGGACGCTCGCGTGGCTGTTCTGGGTGCTGCAGATCCACGCGTACCGGCTCGCGCGCGTCGGCTCGACGGCGATCTCTATCGAATGGTCGCTCCCGGATCTCGTCTCCGCGCTGTCGTGGATGGCGATCACACCGGTCGCGCTCTTCCTCGGCCGTCGCTTCCCGGTTCGCGCCGAGCGTCCCCTCCCGGCGATCGCCGTGCACGTCCTCGCCGCGCTGGGAGCGACGGCGGTCAACATCGGCGCGATCGGCCTCGTATTCGGACTCAGTACCGTGCCGACGAACAACCTGCTGAACCAGGTCGTGGTGAACTGCGCGATCTACACTCTGCTCGCGGTCTGGTCGCACGCCGAACGGATCGCGCGCTGGTTCGACGAGCGCCAGACGGCGACGCGGCGGCTCGAGGCCGAGCTCGCGCGGGCGCGATGGGAGGCGACGGAGCTGCGGCTGTCGCCGGAGCTGATCGCCGATGAGCTCGAGCGGCTGGCCGTGCTCGTGGAGGTAGATGCCAATGACGCGGAAGACGAGGTGCTCGATATGGCGGATGCATTGCGGCGCCGGTTGACGGTGGGGGGCGCAGATGGAGCTCATGAGCGCGCGCGAAACACGCTCCCAATGTCGGCGCTCGGCGCGTTACTCCTCGCCGGCTCGCTCGCGGTGACAGGCTGCGCTCATCCGGCGACCAGCGCCGCCAGCACGACAGCGCCGAGGACGGCGTCGCCATCTACTGGCTCCGCGCCGACGGCGGTGGCGAGGCGTCCGGCTCCCAACGAGGCCGACGTGAACTTCATGGCGGGGATGATCGGCCACCACGCACAGGCGCTCGTGATGGCGGGTTGGGTCCCGTCGCACGGGGCGAGCGCGTCGATCCAGACGCTGGCGGCCCGGATCATCAACGCCCAGAAAGACGAGATCGCGACGCTGCAGAACTGGCTGCGCGACCGCGGGCTGCCGGTGCCGGAGGCCAAGCCCGGCCCGATGCGCATGAAGATGAACGGGATGGAGCACGACATGCTCATGCCCGGGATGCTCACCGACGCGCAGATGAAGGAGCTCGACGCGGCACGCGGTGCCGAGTTCGATCGCCTGTTCCTGCGCGACATGATCCAGCACCACCAGGGCGCCGTGTCGATGGTGAACGAGCTGTTCGCCTCGCCGGGCGCCGCACAGGACCAGAGCGTGTTCAAGCTCGCGTCCGACGTCAGCGCCGATCAGACTACCGAGATCGCGCGCATGCAGAAGATGCTCGCCTCCATCATGCTGGACGCGGGCGCACGCTGATCGCAGGCGGTCCTCACCTCCGTTCCCCGTACCTCACTTCTCCAATCGCTCTGATGACATCGCTCACCTCCTTTCCCCAGCCGTCACGATTCAACCCGTGGGCCCGCGGCACGCTCGCCGTCGCGGCACTCGCGACGATCGGCGCGTGTGCGCAAGCCCCGGTCACGACGACCAACGCACCGGCCGGCTCTACGTCCGCCGCGCCAAGCCCCGATCCGCGGATCGGCCTCAAGCCCGGTCTGTGGGATGCGGGCGAGGCCGCCTGGAACCTGCGCGTCGTCTCGAAGACGCGGCCGCCTGAGCAGTTCGTCAACGGCGTCAACTCGGATCTCGCCTTCACGGGCAACTACGTCATCCAGGGCAGCTTCAAGGGCTATCAGGTGTGGGACATCTCCAACCCCGCCAAGCCGACGATCCGGACGAGTTTCTTCTGCCCCGCGTCGCAGAGCGACGTCTCGGTGTACAAGAACCTGCTCTTCGTTTCTGGCGAAGATCTGAGCGCGCGGCTCGACTGCGGCTCGCAGGGAGTGAATGAGCCGGTGAGCAAGGACCGCCTGCGCGGCATCCGCATCTACGACATCTCCGACATCGCGAACCCGAAGAACGTCGGCAACGTCCAGACGTGCCGCGGCTCGCACACGCACACGGTGCTCGTCGATCCGAAGGATCCCGAGAACGTCTATGTCTATATCTCGGGATCCGGCCCGGTGCGATCGGACGAGGAGCTGACCGGGTGCGTCGCGAACGCGCAGGATCCGAACTCGGCGCTGTTCCGCATCGAAGTGATCAAGGTTCCAGTTGCGCATCCGGAGCAGGCGGCGATCGTGAGCTCGCCGCGCATCTTCACCGGTCTCACGCGTGCCCCCGAGCATGGTGAGACGCCGGTCGACGCGGCCGCCAACAAGCACCGCGTGGATTCGGCGCGCGCGGCCGGCGGATTCATCGCCCGCGTGCAGGGTGAGGAGCAGGTCGCCGGACCACGGTACGTCCGCACGCTGCTCGACAGCATCGTGAAGGCGCGCGGCGGCACCGGCGCGCCGACGGGAGCGGACAGCGCGACGCTTCGCGCCAACTTCCAGAAGATCGTCGACGCGATGGCTGGCCCCAACGCGCCGACCCGACCCGGCCCGACGCAGTGCCACGACATCACGGTCTACCCCGCGATCGGCCTCGCCGGCGGCGCGTGCGGCGGCTACGGCCTGTTGCTCGACATCAGCGATCCGGCAAACCCGAAGCGCATCGGCGCCGCCGCCGACTCGAACTTCTCGTACTGGCACTCGGCGACGTTCAACAACGACGGCACCAAGATCCTGTTCTCCGACGAGTGGGGCGGCGGCATGCAGCCGAAGTGCCGCGCGACCGACCCGGCGGCGTGGGGCGCGGACGCGATCTTCACTCTCGTGAATCGTACGATGCAGTTCAAGAGCTACTACAAGCTCCCCGCCCCACAGACGTCGACCGAGAACTGCGTGGCGCACAACGGGTCGCTCATCCCGATCCCCGGCCGCGACGTGATGGTGCAGGCGTGGTACCAGGGCGGCATCTCGATGTTCGACTGGACCGACGCGGCGCACCCGCGCGAGATCGCGTACTTCGACCGCGGTCCCGTCGACTCGACGAAGCTGCAGCTCGCCGGCTCGTGGTCGGTGTACTGGTACAACGGCGTCCTGGTCAGCTCCGAGATCCAGCGCGGGCTCGACATCTTCGAGCTGACGCCGAGCGCGTTCATCTCGCAGAACGAGATCGACGCGGCGAAGACGGTGCACTTGGACTACCTGAACACGCAGGGGCAGCCGAAGCTCGTGTGGCCGCCGAGCTTCTCGCTGGCGCGCGCATACGTCGACCAGGTCGCACGGTCGAACGGTCTCTCCTCGTCTCGCCTCGCCGCGGTACGCTCGGCACTGGCCTCCGCGGAGTCGGCATCCGGTGGCGCGCGCAGCACCGCGCTCAACACTCTCGCGACGCAGATCGACGGCGATGCGTCGGGCTCCAGCGATGCGGCGAAGGTGAAGCTGCTGGCGGGAGCGGTGAGGGAGTTGGCGAAGTAGCGGGGTTCGGAGGTCCGCGGGTCCGCGGGTCCGGGAAAGACAACGGCCTCGGGAAGCAGCTGCTTCCCGAGGCCGTTTCTGTTGCGGACTTGCGGACCGCGGACCCGCGAATAGCGAACCCGCGCTACACCGTTACTCCAACCATCCACTCCTGCGCCGCGGCCAGCTCCTCCTTCGTGATTGCGTGGCCGCCCTTCGTCCAGTGCGTCGTCACGTCGGCGCCGCCCTCGCGGAGCACGGTCTCGAGCCGCTCGACCGTCGTGCGTGGCGCCATCGGATCGCGCTCGCCGGCGCCGATGAACACCGACACGCCGGAGAGGTCGGGGATCTGGTCGGGCTCGAATGGAAGCATCGGGCTCAGAAGCACGGCGCCGCAGAGATGCGCGCCGCGCCGGAGCAGCAGGCTCGCGGCGATGTTGGCCCCGTTGGAGAAGCCCACCGCGACGATCCGGTCGCGGTCCAGTCGGTAGGTCTTCGCGGCGGCATCGACGAATGTCGCGAGGGCATCCGTCTGCCGTGCGAGATCCTCCATGTCGAACACGCCTGGCGCGAGCCGACGGAAGAACCGCGGCGCCCCGCCCTCCATCACCCTGCCCCGCGGGCTCAGAATCCCCGCGCCCGGCAGCAGCGAGCGGCCGAGCGGGACGAGATCGTCCTCGTCGCCACCGGTGCCGTGGAGCAGCAGCAGGGTGGTGTGCGCCGCGCGCTCCGCGTGCGTCGTCGGCGGCAGGTAGCGGTGCACGAAGCCGAGCGCGTCTCCGCTCACGTCCTCTGGTCCGGTCATGTGGGTGAAGAAGTCGGAAGCGGTTGCAGGCACTGGAAGATGGATCGGCGGAAGCACGGCTTCGATCTCGGCGCGATGCGGCTCGAACTGCGGCGGCAGCTTGAGCGCCTCGCCGAGTGACTCGACCGGCTCGTCCACCGCGAACCCGGGCTGCGTCGTCGCGAGCTCGTAAAGCACGCCGCCCGGCTCGCGAAAGTAGACCGAGCGAAAGTAATTCCTGTCCCGCACCTCCGTGGGGTGCAGGCCGGAGCCGATGACACGCTCGCGCAGCGCGAGCTCGGTCGCGTCGTCGGCGACTTCGAACGCGACATGGTGCACGACGCCGGCACCCTTTGCGCCGCGCATGAAGCCACCGATCGAGCGCACATCCACGATGCGGCTCGGACCGCCGTCGCCGACGGCGAAGCGCCGCGTCGTCTCGAGCTTGGAGACGGCGCGAAACCCGAGCAGGTCGACGAGCACGCGCTCGGTCTCCTCGCCCTCCTCCACCCAGAGCGTGACGGAGTGAAAGCCGTGGATTGCGTGCTCGGCCGGAACTCCCGGTGCGTGCGTCCATGCCGGTCGCGCTTCGGCCCCCGGGTGGCCGACCAGCTCGTACATCGCGCCGTCGTGATCGCGGAAGGCGAGCACACGCTCTGCGTCGGCGCCGCTGCCGCGCGTGATGAGGGTCTCATGTCGCACACCATGACGAACGAAGCGCTCGAGCCAGAAGCCGAGCGCGCTCGGCAACACGGAGAACGACGTCACCGCGACCTCGCCCGGACCCTGCCGCCCCGGCCTGGCGCCGGGCCACGGGAAGAAGGTCATGATGCACCCCGGCGTTCCCACCTCGTCACCATAGTACAGGTGGTAGGTCTCCGGGTCGTCGAAGTTGACCGTGCGCTTCACGAGGCGCAGCCCGAGCAGGCCGGCGAAGAAGTCGACGTTGCGCTGCGGATCGCCTGCGACGGTACTGACGTGGTGGATGCCGAGGACGTTCGTCACGCGTGCGCTCCTTGAGGATCGATCGTCGTTGGGATAATAGCCATTCCCGGCCTCGAAAACTGCTCTCGAGGTCGAGCTGTGTCGCGCCGCGCACCACCTCTCTCCATCCACGACGTCAGAGTCTTTGAGGGTCCGAACAGCTCGAGTTCGCGTGCGTCGCGTCCGGGAACCAGCGACGCGTCGCGCCGGATTGATGCGGTGATCCTCGTATTCACAGCGCTGAGAGAAATCATGTCGACGTTGAGACTGCTCGCCGACGCCACGGCCGAGCCTGTATCCACCCGGAATGCGAACCTCGAGCCCAACGCGGACGCCGAGCTGCTCGACGCGTACTCACGCGCCGTGATCGGCGCCGTCGAGCGCGTCGGCCCCGCGGTTGCGCACCTGGAGGTGTGGGGCCCGGCGCCCGAGCCACGCGGTCGTCGCCGGCGGTCTAGTGCGGACGGCGCGCCGCGCGAAGCGACAGGTAGCGGATCGGGGTTTCTGTTCACCCCCGATGGCTTCATGCTCACGAACAGTCACGTCGTCGAGCGTGCGACGCGGGTGCGCGCGACGTTCGCCGACGGCGCGAGCTGCGGCGCGGAGATCGTCGGGCGCGACCCGGACACCGATCTCGCGGTGCTGCGGGTCGACGCTCCCGCCATCGCGCCAGCCACGCTCGGCGACTCGACCAGACTCCGTCCGGGACAGCTCGTCGTGGCGATCGGCAATCCGCTCGGCTTCGCGTCCACGGTGACGTCGGGGATCGTCAGCGCACTCGGCCGCACGATGCGCTCGCAGAACGGACGACCGATCGACGCCGTGATCCAGACCGACGCGGCGCTCAATCCCGGCAATTCCGGCGGACCGCTCGTCGATTCGCGCGGCGAGGTCGTGGGAATCAACACGGCGATCATCAGCGGCGCGCAGGGGATCTGCTTCGCCGTGCCGGTGAGCACGGCGCATCTCGTCATCCCGCAACTGATCGCCGACGGACGCGTGCGGCGCGCCTGGATCGGCGTGTCGGGGCAGTCGATCCAGCTCTCACGCCGGCGCGTGCAGCTGAGCCATCTCTCGGCGCCGGGCGCGGTGCTGATCACCGAGGTGACGCCCGGCAGTCCAGCGGACGACGCGGGCCTCCGCGCGCGCGACATCATCGTCGCCTTCGCCGACGCGCTCGTGACCCGGATCGACGATCTGCAACGGCTCCTCACGCGCGAGCGCATCGACCGCGCGACGACGATCACCGTGCTGCGCGATGGCACGCAGATGACCCGCTGGATCATGCCGACCGACGACGAC
>JBJMNN010000111.1:0-52661 GCA_045804245.1 Gemmatimonadaceae bacterium
AGGAGCCGGTGGTGAAGTGCTCGTCGCGCAGCAGCGGGTGGCTGCGCGCCTCGTCGACGTCCTGCACGAGCAGCGGCTGCCGCGTCGCGGCGACCTTGCCGGCCACCCCTTCACCGAGCCGGATGCGGTGGCCCGGCGGGACGTTCGGCGCGATGCCGCGCGCGGCCGCGAGGTAGAGCGAGTGCTCCTCCGGGGCGTGCAGCAGGAGCGAGCATCGCTGGGCGCCCATGTCGTCGCCGACGAGCGTCAGCAGTCCGCTCACCATCTCCCGCGGATCGTCCGTCGTCGCATCGAGCGAGAGCACGCGATCGATCAGATACAGCGTTCGCGTCTTCTGTCGCAGCGACTCGCTCCGTCGGTGGAGCTCGATGTGCGCCTTCTCGAGCTGCTCCACGGCAGCGGTCACCTGTGCCTCCACCGCCGAAGCGCGACGTCCGGCCTGACGCGCGTCCTCCATGGCACGCGCCGCCTCGCGCTCCAGTGCGACGAGCCGCTCGGGGTCGGCGTGAGCGAGCTGCGGTCCGCTCGCCTTGAGCAGCTGCTGCTCGAGTGTGGCGAGCTTCCGCTCGTACTCGGCGTGCACGCGGTGCGTGACGTCCTCCAGCGTGCGCACGGCCTCTTCGCGAGCCTCGCGCTCGAGGAACCGCAGATAGGCGAGCTCGAACAGCGCCACGGCGGGCGCGAGCCGCTCGGAGGTGCGCGTGCCGAAGAACTTGCGAGTCTCGTAGAGCACGACGACGCCGGAGAGCTGCCCTTCGAACCGCAAGCCGCGGAGCGCAAGCCAGCCGACGTCGTTGTAGCGCTTCAGTGCGAACAGCGGGGCGAACTCGTCCGAGTGGTCGGCGAAGTCGACGAAGGTCGACCCCGTGGAGACGGCGATGCGTTCGCGCGTGGGGAGGTGATCGAACGTCGTGTCCAGGCGCTGACTGGCCACGCTGTCGCCATTCGCGACGAGCCGGTCGACGAGCATCTCGCGGCGCGCGTCGTAGCGCACCAGAGCGATCTGCGCGAAGCGGTCGACTTCGGCGAGCGCATCGGCGAGCGCGAGGAGCGCCGCGTCCACGTCGGGGGCGACGCTGAGCGCGTGGGCGAGCGTGGCGAGTGTGCGAGGAGGCATCCAGCGGGGAGAGGCGTGGCCGCGGGACGCGGCGGGGCGGAAAGTTGTCCGCGCCGCTCGGCCAAAGTCAATCACGCGCACGCGGATCACGCGCTGCGCACGCACGCGGCGCAACGTCGTGATTTGCTTGACACACCCCCCCCGCCTGGTAGCTTTCGGATCGATGCCGACCCGCATGCTGCTGCTCGTGTTGCACTATGACGGCACGAACTTCAGCGGATGGCAACGACAACCCGATCGACGCACGGTGCAAGGGGTGCTCGAGGCGGCGCTCAGCAAGCTCTGCGCGCAGCCGATGACGGCACTCGGATCCGGCCGGACCGACGCCGGCGTCCATGCACGAGGACAGGCGGTCGGGGTGCGTGTGCCGGCGAGGTGGGCACCGCCTGCGATGCGACGCGCGCTGAACGCCCTCCTCCCGGACGATCTCTGGGTGGCAGATGCGCATGCGATGCGAGACGAGTTCCACGCGCGATACAGCGCGACGGCGAGAGCGTACAGCTATTACGTGGGCACGGACGAAGAGGCCGCGTCGCCTTTTCGCCGCCGCACGGAATGGGTCGTCTCTCGTCCGCTCGATTCCGCCGTGCTCGCCCAGGCCGCGGCCACGCTCGTCGGCGATCACTGCTTCCGGGGATTCGCCGTGCGCGGCACCGCTCCCGACGACGACGACCATCGGTGTACCGTGCACCGAGCCGAGTGGCGCGGCCGCACCGGTGGTCTCGTGTTCGAGATCGAAGCCAATCGGTTTCTCCATCATATGGTGCGCTTCCTCGTTGGCACGATGGTCGACGCGGCACTCGGTCGCCGGCCCGCATCCGACATCGACGCTCTGCTCCACGCCGACGACAATTCGGGTGTCTCCCCACCAGCGCCGCCGCACGCGCTCTTCCTCGACCGGGTGTGCTATCCGGCCGATCTCTATCGTTCCGAGGCATGAAGATCTACCTCGCCACCGCCAGCACTGATGACGTCGCGTGGGGCGCAGCGCACGGCATGCTCGACGGCGTGCTCACCTCTCCCGGGCTGCTCGTCGACGAGGCGGACAGCGATGCGCGCTCCCACCTCGCGGAGCTCTGTCGGCTGGTGCATGGGCCGATCTTCGCCTCGGTGCATGCGGTCGACGCCAACGGCTCGTACCGCGACGGGAAGGAGCTCGCGAAACTCTCCGATCAGATCGTCGTGCAGCTGCCGCTCCTCGAAGAGACGCTCGGCACGATGCGGCGCCTGCACGCCGACGGCATCCGCGTGTCGGCCACTCATGTCTACAACAGCGCGCAGGGTCTCATCGCGGCGCGCGCCGGCGCGTCGAGCGTCGTGACCGCCGTCGACCGACTCGACGCCGCGGGCCACGATGGCGTCTCGATGATCGCCGAGCTGCGCGCCGCGTTCGACGCCTCCGACGCCGAATGCGACGTCATCGCGCTCAACGCGACGACGCCGGCGCGCTTCGGCGCGTGCGCGCTCGCCGGCGCGGATGCCGTCGCGCTCTCCGCCGACCTGTGCCGCGCCCTGCTGGTCCACCCGCTCACCGATCGCGGCATCGACGAGTTTCTCGGCGACGTCGCACGCCTTCGCCGCGCATGGCCAACCCCCTGATGCGTTCCGGCGCCTATCTGATTCTCGCGGCGGTGCTCGCCGCCTGCTCCGACGCGCGCCAGACGTCGGCCGCGCAGGTGACGCGCACCGCCGATGAGGCGCGAGCCTCCGTCCCCACGTCTCGCCGCACGGCGATCACGGAGGCCGTGGCGCGCGTCGCACCATCCGTCGTGACCGTCCAGACGGAGGTCGTGCAGCGTATCGCGGCCGATCCGTTCGAATCGCTGTTCGGTGGACGCTCCGGCACGCAGACGTCAGCGGGGCTCGGCACCGGATTCATCGTGCGCGGTGATGGCGTGATCCTCACCAATGCGCACGTCATCGCCGGCGCGAGTCGCATCTCCGTGATGCTGCGCGACGGCACGACCTATCCCGCAACCGCGATCGGTACGGACGAGACGAACGATCTCGCGGTGCTGAAGGTGAATGCGTCGAACCTGCCCGTCGCCCCGATCGGTGACAGCGACAATCTCCTCGTCGGCGAATGGGCGATCGCGATCGGAAATCCGTACGGGTTCATGCTCGGCAACTCCGAGCCGAGCGTGACGGCGGGTGTGATCAGCGGCGTCGGACGCAACCTCGTGGCGCGCGGCGAGGGCCCGTCGGCCTACTTCGACATGGTCCAGACCGATGCTTCCATCAACCCAGGGAATTCCGGCGGACCGCTCGTCAGCGCCACGGGCGAGGTGATTGGCGTCAACTCGTCGATCTACTCGACGACGGGTGGCGGATCGATCGGGCTCGGGTTCGCGATCCCGATCAACCGCGCGCGGCGCGTTGCCGACGATCTCCTCGCGCACGGACGCGTACGCCGGCCGTGGATCGGTGTGCGGCTCGACGAGCCGCGCACCGAGAATCCGCGCGAGCTCATCGTCCGCGGCGCGACGATCGCCGCCGTCACCCCCGGTTCTCCGGCCGAACGTGCGGGCCTGCGCCGTGGCGACGTCATCACGCGCGTCCGGACTCGCGCCGTGCGCAATCGCTTCGACTGGGATGCGGCGCTGCTCGATCTCCGGGTCGGCGAGCAGGTGCCGCTCGTCGTTCGGCGCGGGGATGCGGACGTCAGCGTGACGGTCACGATCGCCGACCTCCCCGAGGTGACCGCGCCGAAGGTCCAGGTCCTGCGCGAGATGGAGTTGGTCACCCTCACCCCGTCGATTCGCGCCGAGCGGGGCATCCGCTCACCGCAGGGCGCGCTCATCTATCGTGCCAGCGACCGCGTGAACGCGGAGCTGGGCATGTCGGCCGGCGACGTGATCGTGCAGATCAACCGGACGATGGTGACGAGCGCGGAGGACGTGTCCCGCGCGCTCGATTACTATGCGGGGAGAGGGACGATCCGCGTCTTCTTCGAGCGCGAGGGCGGCATCTACACGACGGACTTCTTCATTCGATGACGGCGCACGATCGCTACTCGTCTCCGCTCGCCGAGCGGTACGCGTCCAGGGCGATGCTCGAGCTGTGGTCGCCGCAGATCAGGCACGGTCTCTGGCGCCGACTCTGGCTCGCGCTCGCCGAGGCGGAACAGGCCCTCGGCGTACCGATCCCGGACGAGGCGATCGCGCAGATGCGCGCCCACCTCGACGACATCGACTTCGAGAAGGTCGCGACGTACGAGCGACGATTCCGCCATGACGTGATGGCGCACGTGCACGCGTTCGGCGACGCGGCCCCCGCAGCGAAGAAGTTCATCCACCTCGGGGCGACGAGCGCGTACGTCACCGACAACGCCGACCTGATCCTCATGCGGCGCGGGCTCGTGCTCCTCCGAGGACGCGTGCAGCGCGTGCTGCGCGTGCTCGCGGCGTTTGCGCGCGAGTGGCGCGCCGAGCCGGCGCTCGGCTACACGCACCTGCAGCCCGCGCAGCCCACCACGGTCGGTAAGCGCGCGACGTTGTGGATGCAGGACCTCGTGCTCGACCTCGCGGATCTGGACCTCCGTATCGCCACGCTGCCCTGTCGCGGCGTGAAGGGCACGACCGGCACCCAGGCCAGCTTCCTCGAGCTGTTCGAGGGCGATCACGCCCGCGTGCGTGAGCTCGATCGGCGCGTCACCGCGGCGATCGAGTTCCCCTCGTCGATTCCCGTCAGCGGGCAGACATACACACGCAAGCTCGACGCGCACGTCCTGAACGCGGTGAGCGGCATCGCGGCCAGCGCGGCGAAGTTCAGCGCCGACATCCGCATGCTCCAGGCGTTCGGCGAGATCGAGGAGCCGTTCGAGCGCGATCAGATCGGTTCATCGGCGATGGCCTACAAGCGCAATCCGATGCGCTGCGAACGGATCGCGTCGCTCGCGCGCTTCGTCGGCTCGCTCGAGCCGAACGCGAACCAGACGCACGCCGTGCAGTTCTTCGAGCGCACGCTGGACGACAGCGCCAATCGCCGCCTCGCCATTCCGGAGTCGTTCCTGGCCACCGACGCGATCCTCGGGCTCATGGAGAACGTCGCGTCGGGCCTCGAGGTACACCCGGCGCGCATTCGGCGGCGGCTGATGGACGAGCTGCCGTTCATGGCGACGGAGGAGCTCATCGTCCGCGCGGTACGGGCTGGCGGCGACCGTCAGGAGGCGCACGAGCGCATCCGCGGCTACAGCATCGCCGCGGCGCGGGCGATCAAGGACGGCGCGGCCAACAACGACCTGCTCGACCGCATCGCCGCGGACGAGACGTTCGGCATCACGCGCGACGAGCTCGATCGCGCGATGGACCCTCGCCGCTTCGTCGGTCGCGCGCCGGAACAGGTCGACGAGTTCCTCGCCGAGGTCGTCGAGCCGCTGCTCGCCGGCAGCGGTCTGGAGGTTCCGACGCTCGAGGAAGTGCGCGTATGAGCGTGCGCGCCGCGTCGACCCAGATCCCGCTGCCCCTGCTCCGACGCGGCAAGGTGCGGGACGTGTACGTCGTCGACGACGAGCGGCTCCTCCTCGTGGCGAGCGATCGCGTCAGCGCGTTCGACGTCGTGATGAACGAGCGCGTGCCACACAAGGGCGCCGTGCTCACGCAGCTGACGGCATGGTGGCTGCGCGCCTTCGGGAGTCTCGTGCCCCATCACATGCTCACCGCCGACGCCGACGAGATCATCGCCGCGATACCGGCGCTCGCCGGGACCCGGAGCGCGCTGGCAGGACGCGCGATGCTCTGCGTTCGGACGGCGGTGTTCCCCATCGAGTGCGTCGTGCGCGGCTATCTCTCCGGCAGCGCGTGGAAGGAATACGCCTCCAGCGGCACTCTGGCCGGTGAAGCGCTGCCGGCGGGCCTGGTCGAGAGCGCTCGGTTCGATCCTCCGCGCTTCTCCCCCGCGACAAAAGCCGAAACGGGACACGACGAGAACATCTCTGTCGCCGAAGTACACCGCCGGCTCGGCGACGAGGCCGCCAACGCGCTCGAGACGCTCAGTCGTCTCGTGTACGCTCGCGGGCGGGACCTCGCCGCGTCGCGGGGGATCATCATCGCCGACACCAAGTTCGAGTTCGGCCGCGATGCCGCGGGCACGATCCGACTCATCGATGAGGTGCTGACCCCCGACAGCTCACGGTTCTGGCCCGCCGAGAGCTATGCGCCGGGCCGCTCGCAGCCGAGCTTCGACAAGCAACCCCTGCGCGATTACCTCGATGGCGAGCGCCGCGCCGGCCGATGGAACGGTGAGGCACCTCCACCACCGCTGCCAGCGGAGGTGGTGGATGCGACGAGTCACCGATATCTCGATGCGTTTCAGCGCATCACGGGGGCGCCGCTCCCCGTGACGGACGCGCCGGAGTCGTGAGCTTCGCCCGCGAAGGACTCGTCTTCATCGCCATCGCGGCACTGACCGCCGCCGGCGTCTACGCGGCCGCGCTCAACCGACGGTCGTGGGCGCTCTGGCTCGTCGCGTTCTCGCTCACCATCCTCGCTCTCTGGGTGGCGTACTTCTTTCGCGACCCAGAGCGCACCGGGCCGCGTGGCGAGCAGATCGTCATCGCACCGGCCGACGGAAAGGTCGTGCTCCTCAGCGAGGTCGACGAACCGGCCTTCATGGGCGGGCGCGCGCGCCGCGTCTCCATCTTCATGAACGTGTTCAACGTGCACGTCAATCGATATCCCGTCACCGGCATCGTGCGCTACGTGCACTACAATCCGGGTAAATTCCTGAACGCCGCGGCCGAGAAGTCGAGCCTCGAGAACGAGCAGAGGTCGGTCGGCATCGAGAGCGCCCGCGG
This sequence comes from Gemmatimonadaceae bacterium, assembly GCA_045804245.1. GTDB lineage: Bacteria > Gemmatimonadota > Gemmatimonadetes > Gemmatimonadales > Gemmatimonadaceae > AG11. The sequence continues at coordinate 6,912 of JBJMNN010000111.1, forward strand.
GCGCGTGCTCGTCCGCCAGATCGCGGGACTGATCGCGCGCCGCATCGTGACGTACAGCAAAGAAGGCGAGCATGTCGAGCAGGGCCAGCGCATGGGAATCATCAAGTTCGGCTCACGGGTGGACGTGTTCCTGCCGCTCGACGTCCAGTTGCGTGTGAAGGTCGGCGACATGACGCTCGCCGGCTCGACCCCGATCGCGGAGCTTGGCAGACGATGAACTCCACCCGCCGTCAGCTCCGGCGCCCCAACATGCGGCGCGCCGTGATCCTGTTCCCGAGCGGGCTCACGCTCGGCAACCTGTTCTTCGGCATCTTCGCCATCATCGCGGCCTCCCGCCAGCAGTTCGTCGAGGCGGGCGTCTACGTGTTGCTTGGCGGCGCGTGCGACGCGCTCGATGGACAGGTCGCACGCGCCACGAATGCTGGCACCCAGTTCGGCGAGGAGCTCGATTCGCTCGTCGACGCGATCACGTTCGGCCTCGCGCCCGGACTGATCATGTACTTCGCGGTGTTCAACCAGGCGAGCTGGGACTGGCTGTCCGTCTTCCTGTTCTCGGCCTGTGCCGTGATGCGGCTCGCGCGGTTCAACATCGAGCAGGCGGGCACGGCGAAGACATACTTCCAGGGACTGCCGAGTCCCGCCGCCGGGATCACACTGGCGTCGTACTACTGGTTCAGCCAGTCGTGGCTCTACAACTATGGCGCCATCGCCAACCTGAAGTGGCACGTCCTGCTCCGCTTCCTGATGCTGGCGCTGGCGTTCCTCATGATCAGCAATATCCCGTATCCGGTGTTTCCGCGCACGGGGTTCCGTAGCCTGCGCGCCATCGGCGCGACGTTGCTGGTCGTGGGCTCGATGGCGCTGCTGGCCACGAAGCGACTCGAGTTCTTCTTCCCCGCCGCGGTATTGTACGTGGCGTGGGGACCGATCCGCTGGGTCTTCTCCGGTCTGTTCGAGCGCCGTCAGCCGACGATCCCGTATGATCTCTCTGAAGGAGAGGACGAGGAGGACGAAGAGGAGGACGCGTTCGGGCCGATGGACTCGCAGGTCCATGCGACCCGCCAGTCCGAGCGCCAGGCGCGTCCCGTGCACGTCGAACGCGAGCGTCCGCGCCGCGACCGGTCCGAGCGCGGTGAACGGCCCGCTGCGTCCACACGCACCGAGCGTCCCTCGCGAAGTGAGGCTGGGCACCCATCGCGTACCGCACGCGCCGAGAGCGGCGATCGTGTCTCCACTACCGACCGCCCGTCTCGTGAGGAGCGTTCGGAGGCCGATCGCGCCGCGCGTCGCGAGAAGCGCGAGAAGAGAGACAAGCGCCGGGAGCGTGAGGGTCGCGCGCCGTCGACGCCTGCTCCGGAAGCCCCGGCGACCGGAGTCGGAGCGATCACGCTCGCTGCGCCGCCGGCGGAGATTGAACCGACAGCGCCGGTGCTGAGCGTCGTTCGTGCGGAGGGCGCGGATGCACCGCCGGGCGACACCGTGGAGCGCGCGGGTGGCGAGGGTGCCACCGCCCGGAAGCGGAAGCGCCGCCGGCGTCGCGGACAACGGGATCGGAACGCGCCGGACACGGGCGAGTCGAGCGACGCAGCCGATGGTGCGGACGCCGACGACTCGGCAGACATCGACGAGGCGCCGGCAACGTCGAGCGAAAGCGCCGTCTCGATCACGCCTCCCGCGGCGTCGTCCGCCACGACACCACTCACCGACAACAACGAATGAGCCGCTATCGCGTCGCAGTGCAGGTCGTCCCTCGCCGAGGGCTCCTGGATCCGCAGGGCAAGGCCGTCGCGGATGCGCTGCACACACTGGGGTTCGGCGGCGTCGCCGCAGTGCACGTCGGCCGACATCTCGTGCTCGACGTGGATGCGGCCGATGAGGACACGGCGCGCCGCCAGACACGCGAGATGTGCGAGCGACTGCTCGCCAACCCGGTCACCGAGGACTACGAGATCGCGGAGGTCACGCCATCATGAAGTTCGGCATCGTCACCTTCCCGGGCTCGAACTGCGACTACGACACCTTCCAGGCGGTCGTCGGGACGCTTGGTGAGGAGGCCGTGATGCTATGGCACAAGGATCACGACCTGCAGGGCAGCGACGTCGTCATCCTTCCCGGCGGGTTCAGCTACGGCGACTATCTGCGTCCCGGCGCGATCGCGCGCTTCAGCCCGATCATGCAGGAGGTCGTGCAGCACGCCGAGCGCGGCGGTCCCGTGATCGGCATCTGCAACGGCTTTCAGATCGCTTGCGAGGCGGGACTGCTGCCCGGCGCCCTGCTCCGCAACGCATCGCTCAAGTTCGTCTGCGCGCCGATCCACCTTCGCGTGGAGTCGAGCGACTCGCTGTTCACCTCGCGCTACGAGCGCGGCCAGTCGATCGTGCTGCCCATCGCGCACGGTGACGGACGCTACAGCGCCGACGAGGAGACGCTCGATCGGCTCGAGGGCGACGGCCAGATCGTCTTGCGCTACGCGCCGAGCGCGCTCGAGGCGGAGGAAGCGTACAACCCGAACGGCTCGATGCGCGACATCGCGGGTATCGTGAATGGGGCCGGTAACGTGCTCGGCATGATGCCCCACCCCGAGCGTGCCGTGGACGCCCTGCTCGGCTCGGCCGACGGGCTTCCACTCTTCGAGTCGATCCTTCAACGCGTCGCCGTCTGACGAGGAGCGCACCATGCGCCTGTTGCTCATCCTGTCCCTGCTCGTGCCCGCCGCCGCTCTCTCCGCCCAGAGGGCCGGCACCATCTCCCCGGGAATGTCGCGCGCCAAGGTCGTGGCGGCGCTCGGCGCGCCGACGACCGAGCGAACCGTTTCCGACTTCCGCTACTTGTTCTACCAGAACTCGTGCGGGAAGGCGTGCGGCATGAACGATCTTGTAATCCTGCGAAATGACAGCGTCGTCGACGCGATCTTCCGCTCGCCGTCGAGACACTACGCCGGAACGAGCAGCTCGCCGGCGCCCATCTCGGCGAAGGATGCCGCCGATCGCGCGCCCTCCGCCGGTGCGGCGAAGTCGACCGGGACCACTCGCATGAAGCCGCCCGCGGAAGCGAACGACGCGCGGCCGTCGATCCCGAAGAATCCGCCGACGATCGGCCCCGCTCCCACCTCCAAGCCCGCAACCAAGACTCCGTGACCGTCACCGCTCGCCCAGGCGATCCACAGATCACCCCCGCGCTCGTCGCTGAACACGGTCTCACGAGCGACGAGTACGATCGTCTCGTCGCCATGCTCGGACGCACGCCGACTTTCACGGAGCTCGGGATCGTCAGCGCTCTCTGGAGCGAGCACTGCTCGTACAAGCATTCGCGGCCGCTCCTTCGTACGCTCCCGACCAGGGCGCCGTACGTGCTTCAGGGGCCGGGTGAGAACGCCGGCGTGATCGCGATCGGCGACGGGATGGCGGTGGCGTTCAAGATCGAGTCGCACAATCATCCCTCGGCGGTCGAGCCCTATCAGGGCGCGGCAACCGGCGTCGGTGGCATTCTGCGCGACGTCTTCACGATGGGGGCGCGGCCGATCGCCCTGCTCAACTCACTGCGATTCGGCTCGCTCGACTCGGCGAGGGTTCGCTACCTGTTCGCCGGCGTCGTGAAGGGGATCGGTGACTACGGCAACTGCGTCGGCATCCCGACGGTCGCCGGCGAGGTCGTGTTCGATCCGGCGTACGAAGGCAACCCGCTCGTGAATGCGATGTGCGTGGGCCTCCTTCGTGAAGAGGAGCTCATGCTGGCCGTGGCGCAGGGGGTCGGCAATCCGATCATCGCCGTCGGTGCACGCACCGGGCGTGATGGCATCCACGGCGCCTCGTTCGCGTCGGAGGATCTGTCCGAGGCCAGCGACGCGAAGCGCCCGCGCGTTCAGGTCGGTGATCCATTCACCGAGAAGCTGCTGCTCGAGGCGTCGCTCGAGCTGATCCGCAGTGGGCACATCGTCGCCATCCAGGACATGGGTGCGGCCGGTCTCACCTCGTCCTCCGCCGAGATGGCGGCGCGTGGAGACGTCGGCGTCACGATCGACACGACGCTCGTGCCGGCACGGGAGTCGGGGATGACGCCCTACGAGCTGCTGCTCAGCGAGTCGCAGGAGCGGATGCTCGTCGTCGCGCTCAAGGGCCACGAGGACGACGTGCGCGCCATTCTCGAGAAGTGGGATCTCACCGCGGCGGTCATCGGCGAAGTGATCGCCGAGCCGGTCTATCGCGTGACCGAGGGTGAGCGTGTCGTCGCCGAATTTCCCGGCATCCGTCTCGTCACCGACTGCCCGACCTACGAGCCCGAGGCGCGCGAGAGCGCCGACATCCGCGCGCGACGCGAGCGCGACGTGCAGGCGATCACCGAGCGTCCGGAGGAGGCCGATCCGCGGTGGACGCTGGAGCAGCTCCTCACCTCGCCGACCATCGCGAGTAAGCGCTGGGTCTTCCAGCAGTACGACCACACCGTGCGCACGGGCACCGTGGTCGGACCTGGTGGTGACGCCGCGGTGGTCCGCATCCGCGGCACTGATCGCGCCATCGCACTCAAGACCGACTGCAACGGCCGGTACGCCTATCTCGATCCGCGCGAGGGCGCGCGCATCGCGGTCGCCGAAGCGGCACGCAACGTCGCATGCGCGGGCGGGCGTCCGATGGCGATCACCAACAACCTGAACTTCGGCAACCCGAAGCGGCCGGAAGTCTACTTCCAGCTTCGTGAAGCGGTCGCCGGGATGAAGGAGGCCTGCGAGGCGCTCGGCACTCCGGTTACGGGGGGCAACGTCTCGCTGTACAACGAGAACCCCACGGGCGCGGTCTATCCCACACCCGTCATCGGCATGGTCGGCCTGGTCGACTCGCTGGCCCACATCACGCGCTCCGCCTTCACCACGCCGGGCGACGCCATCGTGCTCCTCGGCGAGAACACGGACGAGCTGGGAGGGAGCGAGTATCTCTCGCGCATCCACGGCGAAGTCGCGGGCCGTCCGCCGCGGTGCGACCTCCCCCGCGAGCGCGCCCTCATCGCGGCGCTCCTCGAGGCGATCCGCGACGGCACCGTGCGCTCGGCGCACGACTGTGCCGATGGCGGCCTCGCGATCGCGCTCGCGGAGTGCGTGATGATGGATCGCGCGCGGCCGACCAGTGCTCGGATCGATCTCTCTGCCTGGCGTGCGCTGCCACGGCGCGCCCTGCTCTTCGGCGAGGCCCAGGGACGCGTCGTCGTCTCCACGCCTGATCCCGAAGCGGTGCTGGCGATCGCGGCGCGCAACGACGTTCCCGCCCGAGCGATCGGCGAGGTAACGGCGGCGTCGACGCCGTTCACGATCGGCTTCGGTGCCTCGACGCTCAGCGTCCCCGTCTCGGTGCTGGCCGAGTCCTATCACGAAGCCATCCCGCGCGTCATGTCGCGCACCGCATCCGCGCAGGACGTGGCACTCGCCTCCGACTCGCAGGTCTGATTCATATGTGCGGCATCTTTGGTGTTCGAAACACGCCCGACGCGGTCAGTCTCACGAAGCTCGGGCTGTATTCACTCCAGCATCGCGGGCAGGAATCGGCTGGCGTCGTCGCGGTCGAACCGAGTGGCGTCGCGCGCAGCGTGCGCAGCATGGGACTCGTGTCGGACATGTCGATTCCCCAGCTCGAGGCCCTGCACGGCACGATGGCCATCGGGCACACGCGCTACAGCACGACCGGCTCCTCGTCGATCGAGAACGCGCAACCGGTGCTCGCGTCCTCGCGTGGCGGGCATATCGCCCTCGCGCACAACGGGAATCTCACGAACGCCGGTGAGCTTCGTGTCGAGCTCGAGGAGCTAGGATCGATCTTCGCCTCTTCGATGGACTCCGAGGTGATCGTGCACCGGCTCGCGCGGTCGACGGCGCAACTGCCCGAGCATCGTCTCGCCGATGCGCTGGCTGGCGTGGAAGGCGCGTACAGCATTGTCGCGATGCTCGGCGACACGCTGCTCGCCGCGCGCGACCCGCGTGGCTGGCGCCCACTCGCCATGGGGCGGCTCAATGGCTCTCCCGTCTTTGGCTCCGAGACGTGCGCACTCGACATCGTCGGGGCCACCTACGAGCGCGATCTCGAGCCCGGAGAGATCATCGCCGTCGATGACGAGGGCGAGCGATCGATCTTTCCATTCGAGAAGAAGGAGCTGAAGCGCTGCGTCTTCGAGCACGTCTACTTCGCGCGCCCTGACAGCCGGATCTTCGGCGGCTCGGTCGACCGCGCCCGTCGCGAGCTGGGTCGCCGTCTCGCGCGCGAGTGCCCCGCACCGGGCGCGGAGCTCGTGTTCAGCGTGCCCGACTCTTCGAACTCCGCCGCCATCGGATTCGCCGAGGAATCGGGACTCCCGTACGAGCTCGCCCTCATCCGCAATCATTACGTGGGGCGGACGTTCATCCAGCCCACGCAGGCGACGCGCGATGCGAAGGTGCGCCTCAAGTACAACGCGGTTCGCGAGGTCCTCGAGGGAAAACGAGTCGTGATGGTGGACGACTCGATCGTGCGCGGCACCACCACGCGCGGTCTCGTCTCGCTCGTGCGCGGCGCGGGCGCCGCGGAGGTGCACATGCGTGTCAGCTCGGCCCCCGTTACGGGGCCGTGCTACTACGGCATCGACACGCCCAGCCGAGAGGAGCTCATCGCCTCCAATCACACGTTGGAGGAGATTCGGACGTCGCTCGGCGTCGACTCGCTCGGCTACCTCTCGCTCGAGGGCATGCTCGAATCCGTGCCGGGCGGCCCTGATGGCTTCTGTCATGCCTGCTTCTCCGGCGACTATCCTACTCCGCCGCCAACGGACCCAAACAAGCTGCGCTACGGGTGCGGATGCTGACCCCGCGCTGACGCGAACTCGCCCGACAAAGGTGGACCTTCCGCACCCCCTCCGGGTATCGCAGAGCCGTCACCCGTGCTCGCCACGCCGCGATGCGGTGCGGCGCAGAGGGTGAAACGAAAGTGTTTTCGCCGACGTCGTGTCACCGTGCGCGTGCATGGGCTGCGGCCTGCGATTTGCCCCAGTTTCGGCGTCCTCGCTCGGTCGTTCGGTGCCTTGACCACTCCCAGGTCTGGAGGCTTATTAGGGAGGCCGCCACGGAAGGCAGAAGCGTGCACCTCCGCAGCTGACGCTGCGGCGAGCACGGAAAGGAGCCCAGGAGCGTGAGATTCCCTTCATGCGAGTGGGCTCGATGACGTTTCGTGCTCCAGTGTCGCGAGTCGTTCGACCGACCAGCTGCCCATACCGCTCTTGACCTCTCCGTCCGCTACTACTGCGCTCAAGCGCCGACCGGCGCTTCCCAATCTTCCGGCTCTCCCCGACGCGCACGACGAGCGGAGCCTCCGCATCGCGCTCGTCACGGAGTACTACTATCCGCACCTCGGCGGCGTGTGCGAGCACGTGCACTTCTTCGCGCGCGAGGCACGCCGCCGCGGGCATCACGTCGACATCATCACGTCGAACATCCCCGGGGCCGAGCCGCAGCCGCACGTGATCCGGCTCGGACGCAGTCAGCCCGTCTACGCCAACGGCTCGCAGGCGCGCGTGACGATCGGCCTCGGCCTGCGACGCCAGATGCGGAAGGTGCTGCACCGCGGGCACTACGACATCGTTCACGTGCACTCGCCGCTCACGCCGATCCTGCCGCTGCTGGCGATCGAGGAGTCCGACGCCCCTGTCGTCGGCACGTTCCATACGTACTTCGACCGGTCGAAGGGATACTTTCTTCTCAACGATTTCTTCCAGCGCCGGCTGGACATGCTCGAGGCGGCGATCTGCGTGTCGCACTCCACCACCGTCGCGCTCGAGCGGTACTTTAGCGCACCGTGGCAGATCATCCCGAACGGGATCGACACCGACGTCTTCCACCCGAGCGTCGGCGCGCCACCGGTCATTCGTAAGGACGTGCCGTCGATCCTCTTCCTCGGCCGCTTCGATCCGCGCAACGGTCTGAGCACGCTCATCGATTCCTTCCGGAAGGTGAAGGGGAAGCGTCGCCAGGCGCAACTCGTCGTCGTCGGCGATGGACCGCTGCGCGAGCACTACTACAAGCAGGCGCGCGGTGACGACGACATCACGTTCGTCGGCGCGGTGCTCGAGGGACGGCCACGCTACTACGCGCACAGCTCGATCTACGCGTGCCCGACCACCAAGGCGTCGTTCGGCATCACGCTGCTCGAGTCCATGGCGTGCGCGACACCGATCGTGTGCTCGGATATTCTGGGCTTCCGCGACGTCGTCGAGAACGGGCGCGAAGCGATGATGACGCCGTGCGGCGATCGCGATGCGCTGGCGGATGCGCTCGTGCACCTGCTCGACGACGAGGGAATTCGCATCCAGCTCGGCACGGCGGGACGTCACGAGTCCATGAAGTACAGCTGGCCGCGTGTGACGTCGCAGGTTCTCGACGTGTATCACTCCGTGCTCGGGCAGGGCGCGGCGCGGCGATGATCGGCACGGCGGTCGCGGGCCTCGCCGCTGCGGGGATCGCGGCGCACGGCGCGTGGCACCGTAACAGCGCCGTCTTCGGTCCCGTGCTCACGCATCTTGCGGGCGACGAGCCGGTCGTGAGCATCACGTTCGACGACGGTCCCAACCCGCGCGCGACCCCGCGGATCCTCGACGTGCTTCGCCGCGAGGGAGTCCACGCCACGTTCTTCGTACTGGGCCGCCACGCCGAGCGCTGGCCGGAGCTCGTGCGACGCGCGGCGCGCGACGGTCATCAGCTCGGGAACCACGGCTACTTCCACCGGAAGCTGCATCGCCGCTCGCCCGGCTACGTGCGCGACGATCTCACCCGCGGCACGGAGCAGATCGTGCGCGCCTCGGGGGTCCGTCCGCGGCATTTTCGCGCGCCGCACGGATTCCGCAGTCCCTGGGTGACGCCCATCGCGGCGTCGCTCGGCCAGCGGACCGTAGGCTGGTCGCTCGGCGTGTGGGATTCGGCGCGCCCAGGTGCCGACGTCATCGCCGCCCGCACGCTCGAGGGGATGCACGCCGGCTCGATCCTGTTGCTGCATGACGGTGACGGCTACGACCCCGAGGGTGACCGCATCCAGACCGCCGAAGCATTGCCAGCCATCCTCGACGGGCTCCGAAGGCGCGGATTTCGCTTCACGACGCTTCCGGACTGACCGGAGCGAACGCACATGAAGCCCGTCGTCTCGCGTACGCTGCGCCTGGGGTTGACCGGGCTGATCCTCGTGATGCTCGTCCTGTTCGCCCGCAAGGTGAACTGGCACGACACCTGGCGCACGATGCAGTCGGCGTCGCTCCCGGTGCTCCTCGGAGCGGCGCTCGTGAATCTCGCCTCGATCGTCGTGAAGGCCGTTCGCTGGTGGGTCTTTCTCCGCCCGATCGGAGCGACGTCGCTCCCGCTGGCGTTGCGCGCGACGTTCGCGGGTGCGGGGCTGAACAACGTACTCGTTGCCAACGGAGGCGAGGCAGCGCGGGTCGTCTTCGTCGCCCGCGCCGCGCACGTGCAGAGTGCGAAGGTCCTCGCGACGCTCGCCCTTGAGCGGTTGTTCGAGCTCGTGGGATACGTCATTCTGCTCTCGCTGGCTGCCACCTTTCTCCAGCTTCCCAGCTCGCTCGAACGGGTAAAGCCGTTCGCCATCACCGTGCTGATCGCGATGCTCGCCCTGCTCGTGTGGCTCCTCCGTCGGCCCGACGTCGTCGAGACGACGGTCGGACCGAAGCCCGCGAGCTGGCGCGGGCGCGTCAAGGAGTACGGCGCGCGCGTCATCCGCACCATCAGCCAGGTGTCCAGCGGCCCGCGGTTCATCGCCGCCGTGGCATTGAGCGTCGTGGCCTGGGCGCTGCAAGTCGCGACGTATCAGCTCACCGCGCACTCGGCGCATCTACCGATGACCCTCGTCGCCACCATCGCGGCGCTGCTCGCCGTGAACCTCGGCTTTGCCTTGCGCGCGACACCGGGCAACGTCGGCGTGTTTCAGGCTGCGTACGCGGCCACTGCCGTGGCGTTCGGCGTCGACAAGGATCAGGCGATCGCGGTCGCCTTCCTCATCCAGGCGCAGCAGATTCTGCCCGTGACGCTGCTCGGCGTGGCGCTCGCGCCGGAGTTCATCTTCAAGCAGACGAAGCGGCGTGCCTCGGACGTACCGGGCGAGATTCCCAGTGCGTCGAGGAGTGAATCGCCGCTTCCGCGCGAGCCCGGTCGCTGAGACTCGCGCGCTCAGTGACACCGCGCTGGGCGTTCGCTCGCGAGGTGGCTCGCGACGTCGGCGTCGCCTGGATGTGAGCGCACCGCTGGACCTCGCGCGATGCCTCCGATCATCGCGCAGTCGAGCGCCGGATGCCGCAGCAACGCTCGCACCGCATCGATGCTCTCGCTCGTACGCGCAACGTCGAGCAGCACATCGGCAGGCGTCGACCGGTTGCCCGCGAACCAGATGTCGAGGCCCGTGATCGGCGCGGGATTCAGCGCGCGGATCTCGCGAAGGATCGCCGGCGGCGTGTTGGCGTGCGCGGCGAGCGCCTGCAGGAAGTAGTCGCGATACTGGTGGGTGCGATAGATTCGCTCGAGCGTCTCCGGCGCCGTCGCGGGGTTCCGGATCGCCTGCAGCGCGATCCCGAGATCCGGCGAGCGCGCGAACGTGTCGAGCAGCGACGCTCCCACCTGAGGGCGCTCGAGTCCCGCGAGCACCAGCTCGCGGTCGGCGCCGCGCGCGCGAAGCAGCGCCTCCAGTGTGTCTGTGGCCCGATCACCGCTCCTCGCCAGGATCGTGTCGAGTCGCACGCGGTACCGGGCGTATGCACTGTCGCGACGCGCCTGATCCGCGTCGCGGTTGGCGTTCTTCACGATCGTGCGCCGACCGCCGCGCAGCGCGGCAACCGCCGGAAGTCCCGCCGCGATCAGCGCCGCGAGCCCGAGCATGCGCAGTGCTCGATTATGGGCGCCGCGCGAGGCTGAGTACCCGAGCACCAGGCTTCCGGCAACGGCGGCGAGCGCGGGCAGGAACACGAAGCCGATCGCCGCCGTCGAGGCGCGCGACTGCAGAATCTCCCACGCGCCGACGGCGAAAGTGGTTCCGGCGACCAGCAGACTGAGACCGGCCCAGGCACGGCGACCGCTGACTGCTAGGGTCGCCAGCCACACGAGGTATGCGATCGGCAGTGCGAAGATCGTCAGGAGCACGGCGAGGGGCGTGGGAACTACGGTGACTCCGTCAGCCCACGCTTTCTGAGCAGCGCACGGAAGCGAGGCTCCGAGTGCAGGGACCGAAAGATTGGATCGATCCCGGCGTAGAGAATCTCCCCGCCGACTTTTTCTTCGCGCTCGAGCCAGTCGATGGCACGCTCTCGCTCTCCGAGCGCGACGTGTACTTGGGCGATACCGTAGGCGTGGCCCGGCGCCCCCTGGTTTCTACGCCACTGGGCTGTGAGCGTGTCGAGGATGCGCAGCGCGTCGGTGCGTCTGCCGCTGAGGGCATAGACGTACCCGAGGAGCGGGCGTCCAGCCTCGCCGCATGCGCGCGCATTGCACTTCGTCAATGCCTCCTCGGCCTTGTCGAACTTTCGTTGCTGCGAGTATGCGTATGCCTGCAGGAAGTAAGGCGGCGTATACGTCGAGTCGTGCGAGAGGGCCTTGTCTGCCGCGATGAGAGCGTCATCGTACCGACCACTGAACAGATGGACCTCTCCCAACCCCTGCTCGAATCGCGCGGTCAATGGCGACAGGTACAGGGTGAGCTGTGACTCGCGCAGCGCCTCTGCGAGGCGATTGCGCCGCAGGAGGAGCATGCTGAGCTCGTGGTGCGCCTCCGCGTGCCCCGGATTGAGCCGGATCGCCCGGCGGATCGCGTCTTCCGCGCCAGCCGCGTCGGAGGATTGGCGGAGCATGCCCAGAGCCATGGACGCGTCGGCCAGCGTCGGGTCGAGGGCGCGTGCACGCTCGGCGGATCGTCTCGCCGCGGCAGTGTCACCCGCATTGATCTGCATCAACGCGAGCCCCGCGTGTGCCGGAGCGTAGTTGGGATCTCTCTCGACGGCGCGCTCGTAGTAGCGCTTCGCTTCCAGATTCTCCGCGGCTCCGAACGCTCTGTAGCGTGCTTGCGTCCCCTTGATATAAAGATCGAACGCCACGGGGTCGACGGGCAGCGTGTCCGCCAGCCGCGAGCGGTCCTGAGGCGTGAGCGTGAGCTCGATCGCTCGGGCGATCGCCAGCGCGACTTCGTGCTGCAGCACGAGCACGTCCCGCCGCTCCCGATCGAAGCTCTCCGTCCACACCGTCGCGTTGGTCGCCGCGTCGATTAACGTGGCCCGGATTCGAACGCGATCCCCGTCCTGCTGCACGGAACCGTCCATCAGGTACTTCACGCCGAGTTGGCGAGCGATCTCCGGCACCGAGTGCTCGGAGCGCTTGAACTGCAGCATCGATCGATGCGCGATGACGCGTAATGCCTGCAGCTTGGACAGCGTAGTCGTCAGCTCGTCAGTCATTCCGTCCGCGAAGTAGTCCTGCGCCGGGTCTCGCGAATAGTTGACGAGCGGCAACACGGCGAGAGACGATGAATAGCGCGACGCATCGGCATTCCCTGGCGCATCGGCGGCCGCGCTCCCCAGCGCAGACGGTGATTCGCTCCTGCCCGCCCGCACCAGGAACGCTCCGCCCACGGCCACAACGACGGCGGCGACCGCCCAGGCGGCGAGCACTCGCCGGCGAGGGGCGCGCGCCGAGCGTCCCACGGCCCGCAGCGAGGCGACGAGCTCCTCGGCGATTTGCGGGCGGCGGTTGGGATCCTTCGCGAGACAGCTCATGACGAGTGCAGCGAGCGCGGGCGGCAGATCGGCGCGACTCGCCGAGAGCGGCGCTGGTCGCTCGCTGAGATGCGCGACGATGAGCTCCTGGGCCGTGAGCTCGCCCGCGAAGGGATGCTTGCCCGCGAGCAGCTCGTATGCGACGACACCCCACGAGTAAAGATCCGAACGGGCATCGACGACGTCGCCAGCGCACTGCTCGGGCGCCATGTAGGCTGGCGTGCCCAGCGTCGTGCCCAGCAGTGTCAGCGTCGCCGATGCGGAACGTTCCGAGTCGTGCGTACGGGCGACGCCGACTGCCTTGGCAATGCCGAAGTCGGTCACCATTGCCGTACCGCCGGAGAGGAGCACGTTCTCCGGTTTGATGTCCCGATGCACCACTCCGCGCTGGTGCGCGTACGCGAGCGCCTGCGCGACGTCGCGGAGAATGCCCGTCGCGTCGTCCAGCAGGAGGGGGCCGCCTCGTAGTCGCTCGCGCAACGATTCACCGCGAACGAAGGGCATCGTGTAGTACGGGAGACCGCTCTGGGTTGTCCCGGACGCGAGCACCGGCACGATGTGCGGCTCCTGGAGCTGCGCGGCGAGCCGGATCTCACGAGCGAACCGTTCGGCGCTCAGTCCCTCCGCGAGCTCGGGGGGGAGTACCTTCACGACGACGTTTCGCTCCAGCGCCTCCTCGCGCGCCACGAACAGTCGCGCCATGCCGCCGCCGCTCAGCTCACGCTCGAGGGTATAGGCCCTCCCGAGGGAGGCCTGAAGTTGTTCGCGCAGTGGGTCCGACTGATCGGCGCGCACGAGACAGCGATGGCAGGGGCGGACGGCGGAGTCGCGAATATACGCGTGGCGTTCCCGAGACGCATGTTGCGCGGTCGACGGTGCACTGTCGCGATGAATTCGCGGACCGACAGAAACGAACAACGGCGCCCATTTCTGGACGCCGTTGGACCGTTCTGGACTCTTACTGAGTGGAGGCGCGGGGAATCGAACCCCGGTCCGAAGCTAGATCGACCACGAGCACTACGTGCGTATCCCACCGATTGATGTCCCCGACAGCTGGCCAGTGGGCAGCCCACTGCAAGGTGATCCTCCTGGAATTTCGCCCGGCGGCGGAAGGCGCACCGCCGGGCTAGCCCAGATTTCCGTTACCCGTGAGAGCGCCCCGGGCGGGCTCACTCATGGGCACTTGCAGGCCTAACTAGAAGTTAGGCGGCAAGGGCGAAGTTGTTGTTCGCAGTTGGAATGTTCCCGAGTGTTTAACGAGGTGCCCGAGGACCTCGGCACGCGCCCACGGCTTCACCAGTCCCGTCGAAGCCAGTCGCCCCCTTACAACTCGAAATGTAACCCGTCACGCCCCCGAGTCAAGCGAGCGCCGCTTTCAAGCTTCACGTGAAGGCCAGCTATTCAACTCGCTGTCCGGCCTCTCGTTGCAGGTTTCGCCCTCACGCGATTTCTGCCCTCGTGCTTCGCGATGTACAGCGCCTTGTCCGACGCCGGGAAGAGCTGATCACGCGTCTTCACCGTCTCGGGATAGGTCGCCACACCGAACGAGGCCGTCACAGGGATCTCCGCCCCGCCGTGGCGAAGCGGCTGAGCGCTGATCCGGACTCGCAGGCGTTCGGCCACCTCCACCGCATGCTCGCTGTCCGTTCGCGGCAGCAGCAACGCGATCTCCTCGCCGCCGTACCGGACGCAGATGTCCACCGAGCGCACTCCATCCTGGAGGATCCGCGCGACCTGCTTGAGCACGGAGTCGCCGGCCTGGTGACCCCAGGTGTCGTTCACGCGCTTGAAGTGGTCGAGGTCCACCAGCACGAGCGACACCGCGGTCTCGTACCGGTCGGCTTCGCTCAGCGTACGCTGCAGCTGCTCACCGAAGTGGTGGCGATTCCAGAGTCCGGTGAGCGGGTCAGTGCGCGCCCGTTTGTCGACCTCGGCGAACTGCCAGACGAGCTCGAGCGAGCTCGTCACGAGCGCCCCGAGGACGGTGAGGTTCCTTGCTTCCTCCAGACTAAGCGCCTTCGCCTCGGTGGCCTCGAGCACGAGGGCGCCCAGGGTACGCGCATCCTTGACCAGCGGGACGATCGCCACCGAGCCGGGCTCCTGCACCGTCCGCGGCAGGCCATAAAGTCCGCGCCCGAGAGTCGCCGCACGCGAGTCCTCGAGAACCTGGAGCGTGCCGGCTCGACAGGCTTCGGCGACGATGCTCCCCCCTTCCAGCTGCGTGGGCGCACGGAGACCGGTCGTCTCGGTCACGTATACCAGCTCCCCCAGATCGCCTTCGGCGGACCAGCGAACGAGCGACGCGGCTCGGGCGCCCGAGACGTCGAGCGCAGTCTCGCACAAGGCTCGCGCCAAGCCATCACCCGTGTTGTGCCCCTGGAGCCGTTGCACGGCATCGAGGAGCGCCTGGCCCTGACGCATGTTCCTGATGGAGCGCCGGCGAACGTCGACCAGCTCCTGCACGGTCCCCAGCTGGTCCGCGAGCCGAGGGAGCCAATCCCGCAGCGAGCTGCGATTCCAGGCGAGCCCGGTACGGTGGGTCAGGCTCAGGACACCCATCAGCGTCTCGCCGCGTCGGATGGGAGCGGCACCGACGTGGACGATCTCCTCCTGTCCCACGGTCTGGACAACACCGCCCTCCGCCGACCACTGGACCAGCGGTGCCCATTCCGTGATGCTGAAGAATGCGGGCCGCGTCCCTTCGGAGGACCAGATCGCGGGGGAGAGGGAGTCGCGCTCCGGCAGCCAGCGCCAGAAGATCGCCTCCTCGGCGCCGGACACGTCGCGGAAGTCCATCAGGAGTTGGACGAGGACGGCACGGTCCGCCCGCGCCTCCTGAACCTCGAACGAAACGCGAACTTCGCGACGCAGCGCTTTCGCGCCGACCGTGGGATGCTGTTCGGTCCGCGGCAGCTCGGCGTCGATCCTCGCCAGCCGGCTGCGCGCCGACTCGAGCTCCTTCCGTGCCCGCGCCGACTGACGCATCGCGGCGACCGCCACGGCGATGGCAGCGAGCGCGGCGAGAAGAGCTGCGGCGAGCAGCATCGGCGTGAGGTGCACGAGGTCGGGAGCCGGCGGAGCGCGGGCCGAGCGAGGCTACCGCGTCGCGCCGTGCAGGATGCGGGCGGCGGCCACCGCCGCGCCGAATCCGTTGTCGATGTTGACGACGGTGACGCCGGCCGCGCAACTGTTCAGCATCGTCAGCAGTGGCGCGATTCCGCCGAATGATGCGCCATAGCCGACACTCGTCGGCACGGCAACCACGGGCACTCGCACGAGCCCTCCGACGACGGAGGCGAGTGCGCCGTCCATTCCCGCCACGACGATGACGACCCCCGCGCGCTCGAGCGCGCCGCGACTTGCCAGCACACGATGAATGCCTGCCACGCCGACGTCGTTGAGACGCTCCGCGACACACCCCATCGCGTCGGCGGTCACGGCGGCCTCCTCGGCCACCGGCAGATCGCTCGTGCCGGCGGTGACGATGAGCGCCGTGCCGCGAGCCGTCACCGGCGGCTCGGCCGCGCGCAGCATCACCGTACGCGCGAGCGTGTTGTGCTGGGCTCCCGGCAGCGCGGCGAGCAGCGCCGGCACGGAGTCGTCAGCGACGCGCGTCGCGAGCACGCCGTCGCCACGCTCGGCGATGCGCTGCGCGATCGCCACCAGTTGCTCCGTCGTCTTGCC
This sequence comes from Gemmatimonadaceae bacterium, assembly GCA_045804245.1. Lineage (GTDB taxonomy): Bacteria > Gemmatimonadota > Gemmatimonadetes > Gemmatimonadales > Gemmatimonadaceae > AG11. The sequence continues at coordinate 23,355 of JBJMNN010000111.1, forward strand.
CGCGCCGTAGACGACCTCGGGAAAGCCCTGTCTCAGTGCGCGGTGGTGATCGATCGTCGCGAAGCCGAGCGATTCCGCCGGCTCCTGCGCGAGGGAATCGAGCGCCGAATCGACGGGGACCGAGCCGTCCGCGACCCTGCTCAACAGGTCGCGCACGCGCTCACGTCTCACGCGGCTGTGGCCTCGAGCGTGTCGTCGTCGCCGTCACGAGTCGCGCCGGCCGCGTAGCGTTCCTGGTGCGCGAGATAGTCTTCGAAGATCCCCTCGACCTCGGCGAACGACGTGACCGCGTACAGGCGCTTGCGCAGCTCGGCGCCGCCGTGCAGCCCCTTGGCGTACCAGCCCAGGTGCTTCCTGAACTCGATCGCCGCGCCGCGAGGATCGGTCTCATACTCCATGACCATGCGCGCGTGGTGGAGCGCCACGGCGAACCGTTCCTCGATCGACGGCGCTGGGCGCTTCGGCCGACCCGCGAGCAGATCCTTCACCTGATCGAAGATCCACGGTTGCCCATACGAGCCACGCGCGATCATGATGCCGGCGCACCCTGTCTGCTCGCGCATCCGGATGGCGTCTTCCGCGATCTTGATGTCGCCGTTGCCGAGCACGGGGATGTCGAGCGCAGCGACGACGGCCGCGATCTCCTCCCAGCGCGCGTTGCCACTGTACATCTGCGTGCGGGTACGCGGATGCAGCGTGAGGACCTTCACGCCGGCGTCCTGGCAGCGCAGCGCGATCTGCACCGGGTCCCGCATCTCCTCGTTCCACCCGCTGCGGATCTTGCACGTCACGGGCAGGTGCGTCGCCGCCACCACCGCACGGATGACCTGCTGCACGAGGTCGAGATCGCGCAGACAGCCCGAACCGCCGTTCCGGCGCACGACCTTCTTGACCGGACAGCCGAAGTTGATGTCGATGAACTCCGGCTGAAAGACGTCGGAGACGAAGCGCGCCGCCTCGCCCATCGCCGCCGGCTCGGCGCCGAAGATCTGCACGCCGATCGGTCGCTCGTCGGGTCCGAAGGCGAGCTTGTGCAGCGTGGCCTCGTTCTCCCGCCGAATCCCCTCGGCCGACAGGAACTCCGTGACCACCACGTCGGCGCCGTGCTGCCGGCAGAGCCGGCGGAACGGCGACTCCGACACGCCGGCCATCGGGGCCAGGTAGAGCGGCACATCGGTCTGGAGGTCGAACGGGAAGCGCATCTTCGAAAGTTACCGAGCACCGGAAGTGCAAGCAACGTCGACGTTTGACAATCGGCGTCGTCGCGGGGTAGCTTCCTCGGCTCGATCATGACCGCCCTCGATGGCCACGCGCCATCGGCCTCCGTCACGCACGGCCAGCATTGGATCCAGCCAGCATGGAACTGCGCGAGTTCTTCAGTGAAGACGCGATCAAGCTCGAGCTCGAAGGGGAAACGAAGGACGACATCCTGAAGGAGCTGATCGCCCTGCTCAAGCTGGACGACAAGTCGGAAGGGATGCTCTACAAGATGCTCAAGCGGCGCGAGAACCTCGGCTCGACCGGGATCGGCCGCGGCATCGCCATCCCGCACTGCCGCTCGCTCGTCGTGAGCAAGCTGCGCGTGGCGTTCGGCCGGAAGCCCCGCGGTGTGGATTTCAAGGCGATCGACGAGAAGCCGGTGAACTTCTTCTTCCTCATCGTCGCGCCGCCGCTCGAGGTGTCGAACCAGTACCTGCCGGTGCTCGGCAAGATCGCCCAGTTCTCCAAGGAATCCGACGTGCCGCAGCGACTGCTCGGTCTCACCGAGCCGGTGCAGTTCCTCGAGCTGCTGAAGGAGAAGGGCGTCTAGGCGCGGTCGGGCTAGAACCGCACGGCCATCACGATCGCGACCGTCACCAGAAGCGCGATCGTGAACGCCGCGAAGTAGACCCCCGCCAGCACGGCGCTGCGCGCCACGGTGCCGGCCGTCGTCCCGCCGTAGACTCGGCGAAGCGCCAGCACGAGGTGCACGGCGATCGCGAGGAAGCTGCCTGCAACCGCGACCACGCTCAACGGCACCTCATACGGCTTTCCCCGCACGAGTCGCGGGACGAGTGTCGGGACGAGAGCGAGAAAGAGGAACGCGTGCACGTGCAGCGCGAACGTCAGATGCTGCGGATAGTGCATCCGTCGGCTACGGAAGATGATCGCGACGAGGGCAGCGAAGAACGGCACGAGGACGAACATCATCCGCGGCGTGTTCTCACGCACCGCCGCGGTGAACTCTCCGCCATGGCGAAGGGCATTGCCGAGCCGCCGACCGACGAGTCGCGAGAATGGCTTCTCGCTTCGCGCCATGCGATCCAGCTCGACGAGCGCGTCTCCCTCCTGCTCCTCCCGTACGACGACGCCGCCGACCTGCGTCTTGACCGCGGGGCCCGTGCGTACGACGACGATCGGCTCCGGCGCGACGGCGCGAAGGAAGAAGTAGAGAACGCTGCACGTGAGATACAGACGGAGGGGCGAGATGAATCGCACGCGCCGCCCGGCGAGGAATTCACGCGTCAGCTCGCCGGGCCTCGCGACGAGGAGCCGGAACGTCGTGAAGAGCTTGCCGTCCCAGAGGAGGAACTCGGCGGCAAGCTCGTGCAGATACTCGCGAAGCGTCGGGTCGGGATCCGTCGCAGGCTGACCGCAGGCGGGGCAGAAGCGACCCGTGAAGGCGGTGTCGCAGTTCAGGCAGCGGGTCGGTTCGTTCACCTCGCCGGTTGGCGCGAGCGGCGGCGCCTCCGTTCGGGATTCGGCGATCCGGCCCGCGCCCTCCGTCATCTCACTCCCACTCGATCGTCGCGGGCGGCTTGGAGCTCACGTCGTACACGACGCGATTCACGCCGTCCACTTCACGGATGATGCGGTTCGAGATCCGCCCCATCACGTCGGGGGGGAACGGAAACCAGTCCGCCGTCATGCCGTCGGTGCTCGTGACCGCACGAAGCGCAACGACGTTGTCGTAGGTGCGCTCGTCGCCCATCACGCCGACGCTGCGCACGGGAAGCAGCACGGCGAACGCCTGCCAGATCTCATCGTACAGATTCGCGCTGCGAATCTCCTCGAGGTAGATCGCGTCGGCCTGCCGGAGCACGTCGAGCGCGGGCTCAGTCACAGCACCGAGGATGCGGATGGCGAGCCCAGGTCCCGGGAATGGGTGACGCCCGACCATCTCCTCCGGGAGGCCGAGCTCCCGTCCGACGTTGCGCACCTCGTCCTTGAACAGCTCGCGCAGCGGCTCGATGAGCGAGAACTGCATCCCCGGCTTGAGTCCGCCCACGTTGTGGTGCGTCTTGATCGTCACCGATGGACCGCCCGTCGGTGACGAGCTCTCGATGACGTCCGGGTACAGCGTTCCCTGCACGAGGAACGTTGCGTTGGTGCCCGCGCTTTGCGTGGCCTCCTCGAACACGTCGATGAACGTGTGTCCGATCGCGCGACGCTTCGCCTCGGGATCCTCGATGTCGCGTAGCGCGTCGAGGAATCGCTTCGACGCATCGACGGTCACCAGCTCGATCCCCATGTGCGTGCGCATCGTGCGCTCGACCTGCTCGCGCTCGTGGAGTCGCAGCAGGCCGTGGTCGACGAAGACGCACGTGAGCTGATCGCCGATGGCGCGATGCACGAGCGCCGCGGCGACGGACGAATCCACGCCGCCGGAAAGCCCGCAGATGACCTGCGCGTCGCCGACGAGCGCGCGGATCTTCGCCACCTCGTCTTCGATGAACGTGCCCGGCGTCCAGCTCGGTGTCGCGCCGCAGACCTTGAACAGGAAGTTCGCCAGCAGCTCCCGCCCGCGTGGTGTGTGCGCGACTTCCGGATGAAACTGCACGCCATAAATCGGCTTCGACTGGTGCTCGAACGCGGCGAGCGGATTCCCCTCGCTCGCCGCCGTGACGCGGAAGCCCGGCGGTGGGGACTCGATGTGGTCGCCGTGGCTCATCCACACGGTCGCACTTTCCGCCAGGTCGAACCCCTCGAACAGCACGCTTTCGACGGTCGGTCGGATCTCCGCCCGCCCGTACTCGCGGCGGCCCCCACGCGTGACCTCCGCACCGAGGACGTACGCCATGAGCTGCATCCCGTAGCAGACGCCGAGCACCGGTGCGACGTCGAACAGCACGGGATCGGCGGTCGGGGCGTTCTCGCCGTAGACGGAGTTCGGTCCGCCGCTCAGGATGATGCCCGTCGGTTTCCAGTCGCGAATCCACTCGATCGTCCGCGTCGGCGGATGGATCTCGGAGTACACGCGCGCCTCGCGGACGCGGCGGGCGATGAGCTGGGTGTACTGTGACCCGTAGTCGATGATGAGGATTCGGCTGGCAGCCGTCATGTGGTCCAGTGGGAGGGGTCGAGCGAGAGGAACTCTACCTTCTTGGCGTCGAGGTCGAGGATCGCGGCCTTGGGAGTCCCATAGAGCCACCCGCACGCTTCACCCGGATTCACGATCAGCGTGTCGCCGCGGTGCTTCAGCTCCTGCTGGTGCGTGAAGCCGTGCACGACGATGCTGTGGGACTCGATGCTGCGTGGCTGCACGTCGCCGATGTCGTGCACGACGAGGATCCGCTGATCCGAGAGCTCGAAGCTGTGCGGCCCCTCGAACAGCTCGGCGCCGAATCCGGCCGTCGCCTTCGCGAGCAGCCCTTGCGTGTCGCCGTCGTTCCGCCCGAACACGCCCGCCAGCGACATGCTCGCCTCCTCGATCGGCCGGAGCGAGAACGGCGCGCAGTAGTCGCCGGCATGGATGAGCATCGCGACGCCGGCTTCCTGCATCACCCGGACGAACTCCGCGATCACCGGCACCCGGTCGTGCGTGTCCGCCATCAGTCCGACGCGCATCAGGTCGTCCTCCAGTCGGGGTCCGCTGTCTCGAGATGGGTCAGGTCCTCGTAGCGCTCGCGCGCGGTGACGACGGCGAAGCGATCACCGTCGACGAGGACCTCGGCGCCGCGCGGGCGCGTGTTGTAGTTCGATGCCATCACGTATCCGTACGCACCTACGTCGTGCACGGCGAGCAGGTCTCCAGCGGTGGCGTCATCCATCTCGCGGCCGAGCGCGAGGAAGTCGCCACTCTCGCAGATCGGCCCGACGACGTCGGCCGTCATCGCCGCGCCGTTCGGCTTCACCGACTCGATGCGATGATACGCGTCGTAGTGCGAAGGGCGGATCAGCTCCGTCATCCCCGCGTCGCAGACCAGGAAGTCGCGTCCGCCGCTGTGCTTGCGATACAGCACTCGCGTCAGGAGCATTCCCGCGTTCCCGACGATGAACCGGCCGGGCTCCATCAGCAGCGTGAGGCCGGTCGCCGTCACGCGGCTCGCGAGCGCGCGGGCGAAGCGGCCCAGGTCGGGGCTCACCTCGTCGGAGTACGACACGCCGAGGCCGCCGCCGATGTCGAGATAGCGCAGCGTATCGATTCCCTCGCCGCGAATGTCCGCCAGCAACCCGGTGAGCCGCTCCACGCCGTCGACGTACGGGTCGACGCGGAACAGCTGGGACCCGATGTGCATGTCGAGCCCGACGAGCTCCACGTGCGTCAGCGAGGCGCAGACGCGCGCCACCTCGAGTACCTCGTCGAACGGGATGCCGAACTTGGCCCCGCGCTCGCCGGTCTTGATGTACCGATGCGAGCTGTCGACCGTGACCTCCGGATTGACGCGCAGCCCGACGCGCGCGGTCGTCCCCAGCTCGCCGGCGATGCCGTCGATCGCGCGGAGCTCTGCTTCCGACTCGACGTTGATCAGCGCCACTCCCGCCGCGAGCGCCTCGCGCAGCTCGTGCTCGGTCTTCCCCACTCCGCCGAACACGATGTCCTCGCCGCGAAAGCCGGCCCGAAGCGCGCGATAGAGCTCCCCGCCCGACACGATGTCCACCCCCGCACCGAGCTCGCGCAGCATGCGGAGGATGGCGGCGTTGGAGTTCGCCTTGAGCGTGTAGTGGATGCGATGAGGCAGCGCCGCGACGGCCGAATCGAGCCGCGTGTAGCGGTCCCGGATCATCGCGGCGCTGTAGACGTACGTCGGCGTGCCGACCTCGCGCGCGATCCGCTCGAGCGCGACGCCTTCGCAGGCGAGTGCGCCGTCGACGCGCGTGAAGCCGGACGTCAGTACGCCTTCGCCCATAGTGCCTCGACGGTGGACGGACGTCCGCACTTGAGGCACGTGGTCGGCGCCTCGGCCGAGCGAAACTCCTCATCGGGGAGGCACCGGATCGTCGCCTTCGTGTCTTCCTTGACCTCCGCCTCGCATGCGCCGGAGCCGCACCAGCCAGCGTACACGAAACCACCCTCCGCTTCCATCAGCTCGCGGAAGCGGTCGTATGTGATGCGCTCTCGCACGCTGTGCGCCTCACGCCGATCGAGCGCGGCGGCCAGCATGTCGCGCTGGATCGCCGAGAGCGTGTCGGCGAGATCTTCCCCGATCGTGCTGAGCGAGACGGGTCGCTTTTCGCGCGTGTCGCGCCGCACGAGCACGCCCTGATTGACCGCCAGATCGCGAGGACCGAGCTCGAGCCGCAGCGGGACGCCGCGAAGCTCCCACTCGTAGTACTTCGCGCCGGGCTTGATTCCGTGGCGGGCGTCTACGTGCACGCGAATCCGCTCCGTCCCGCGGCCGGCCCACTCCGCGAGCGAGGCGACGATGCGCTGCGCTGCCTCGAGCACCGTCGCACGCTCGTCGTCGCTGCGATAGATCGGCACGATCACCACCTCGATCGGCGCCAGCAGCGGAGGAACGCGCAGGCCGAGGTCGTCGCCGTGGGTCATCACGAGACCGCCGACCATGCGTGTCGACACGCCCCAGCTGGTGTTCCACGCGAACTCGGTGGTGCCGCTCTCCGACTGGAAGCTCAGCTCGAACGCCTTCGCGAAGTTCTGACCGAGGTTGTGCGAGGTACCCGCCTGCAGGGCGCGGTTGTCCTGCATCATCGCCTCGCACGAATACGTGCGCAGCGCACCGGCGAACTTCTCGGCGTCCGTCTTCTGCCCTGTCACGACGGGCATCGCGATGTGCCCTTCCATGAAATCGCGGTAGACGCCGAGCATCCGCCGCGCTTCCTCCTCCGCCTCGTCGTGCGTGGTGTGCGCCGTGTGTCCCTCCTGCCAGAGGAACTCCGTCGTTCGGAGAAAGAGCCGCGTGCGCATCTCCCACCGCACGACGTTCGCCCACTGATTGATCAGCAGCGGGAGATCGCGATAGCTCTGCACCCACTTGGCGAACATCGAGTAGATGATCGTCTCCGACGTCGGCCGGACGACGAGCGGCTCTTCGAGCAGCTTCCCGCCGCCGTGCGTCACGACGGCCGCTTCGGGCGCGAACCCTTCGACGTGTTCCGCCTCCTTGTGGAGGAACGACTCCGGGATGAACAGCGGAAAGTACGCGTTCTGGTGTCCCGTCGCTTTGAACATGTCGTCGAGGCGGCGCTGCATCCGTTCCCAGATACCGTAGCCGTTGGGTCGGATGACCATGCACCCACGGACGGGCGAGTAGTCGGCGAGCTCGCTCCGCAGCACGACCTCGTTGTACCAGGCGCTGAAATCATCGGCGCGGGTCGTGAGCTTCTTGTCGTCAGCCATTCGTGCCGTCGTTCGAGAGAGTGACAAAGGTCTTCGCCCCGCTGGCCTGTGCGGCCTTCTTCTGCTTGCTCAGTGTCTGCTCGCGCAACGCGAACTCCACCGCCTGGCCCTCGCCACGCAGCCGCGCGGCCTCCGCCATGATCCGCTCGAGCGGAACGTCGTCCCCACCGGAGATCCAGTAGTCCGCGCGCGATTCCGTCGCTCGCATGAGCCCCTTGGCTCGCAGCAGCTCGCCGAGCACCACGTCGCCCATACCGAATCCGAGCGCGGGGAGATCGGTGCCGCCGAGCGACTGCAGGAGCGTGTCGTAGCGGCCACCGCCGCAGATGGCGCGGAACTCGCCCGAGCGGTCGAACAGCTCGAACACGATGCCGGTGTAGTATGCCAGCCCGCGCACGATCGAGAGATCCACCCGCAGCCACGACGCATCGTTGCCGAGCAGCGTCGGCACATAGCGCAGGAAGGCGCCGAACTCTTCGACGGTCCCTGCCGCCGCGCTGCCACCGAGTCGAGCTGCGATCTCGTCGAAGCCGACGTCGCCGATCGTCACGATGCGCTCCACCGCGTCGGCCGGCACGCCGAGCGCCGCGAGCTTCTCGGCCGACAGCTGCGCCGGCTGGCGCTCGAGCTTGTCGATCACACCGTAGACGTGCGTGACCGCTGCCGCGGGAACGCCGAGTGACTCCAGGTAGGCCTGAAGGATCCGGCGATCTGAGACGCGTACGACGACATCGCGCGACGTGAGCCCGAAGGCACGCATGATGTCGACGGCGCAGGCGACGAGCTCCGCATCGGCCGCCACCTCGGCGGCGCCGAAGATGTCGACGTTGAGCTGGTAGTGCTCGCGGAGCCGTCCCTTCTGCTGACGCTCGTAGCGGAACAGCTGCGGCATCGAGAACCAGCGCACCGGTTTGCGGAGGGCGTTGGCGCGCGCCGCGACCATGCGGGCCACCGTGGGCGTCATCTCGGGGCGGAGCGCGACCTCCCGCCCGCCCTTGTCGACGAAGTTGTAGAGCTGTCCGACGATCTCGTCGCCACTCTTCCGGGTGTACAGCTCGAGGGGCTCGAGCGGCGGCCCGTCGTACTCCACGAAGGCGTAGCGGCGCGCGACGTCCCGCCAGGTGCCCATGATGTGGGCGCGCTCGGCGAACTCCTGAGGATAGAAGTCACGAAAACCGGGGAGGGCGCCCTTGAACATTCAACTAAGCTACCCGGAGAGCGGAGACACCTGCAAGCGCGCCATCGCGTCGCCAACAGTGTGAAAGGAGCCCGTGACGAGCGTGATCTCGTCGCGCGACGCCGCCGCGGCGAGCGCCTCGTCGAAGTCGGGGATCTCCGCGACCTCCGCGCCGAGTGCAGCGGCGTGGCGCGCCGCCTCGTGAAGCGGCCACCGCCTGCTCGCCGGCGCCGAAGGCGCATCGGTGATGATGAATCGCGCCGCGATCGGCCGCAGTGCCTCGATCATGGCGCGCCAGTCCTTGTCGCCGAGCACGCAGAGCAGCACGGTGATGCGCCGTCCGTCGTCGACCGACGACAGCGTCGCGGCGAGCGTGCGCGCGCCATCCGGGTTGTGCGCCACGTCGAAGATCCAGTGTCCGACCCGCTGGAATCGTCCCGGCAGCGTGATCGACGCTGCCGCCCTGGCCGCGTCGGCGAGCGTCGTCGCGAACGGTGGCCCGGCGGCGTCGAGGAGCAGCAGGGTGAAGGCGAAGTTCGCCGCCTGATGCTGGCCGACGAGCGGAGTGCGAATCGTCGCGCGATCGCCGAGAGCCTCGAGCGCGAAGACGGTGCCCGCGCCATCGACCACCACGTCGCCGATTCGCGACTCTTGGCGCGCGAGGCGCACCGTGCTCGCTCCCGCGTCGCGCGCCGCCTCGGCCAGCCATGCGGCGACGTCGGCCGACGTCTCGCCGATCACCGCTGGTGCTCCCGCCTTGAAGATTCCCGCCTTCTCGCGCGCGATCGCGTGCAGCGTGGGCCCCAGGTATTCCATGTGATCGAACCCGATCGACGTGACGCCGGCTGCGAGCGGGCGCACGACGTTGGTCGAATCGAGGCGGCCGCCGAGTCCCGTCTCGACGAGCGCGACGTCGACGCGCTCGCGGGCGAAGTGCAGGAACGCCATCGCCGTCGTTGCTTCGAAGTACGACGCATCGAGCCGCTCGATCGTCGGCGTCCACCGATCGATGAACTCGACTACGTCGTCCGCCGGGATCGGCGAGCCGGCGACGACGATGCGCTCGCGGAAATCCACGAGATGCGGCGACGTGTAGCGCGCCACGCGAAGCCCCTTCGCGCCGAGCAGCGCGTCTGCCGTGGCGACGGAGCTTCCCTTCCCGTTGGTGCCCGCGATGTGCAGGGTGGGAAGCGCGAAATGGGGATCACCCATCTCCGACAATAACGCTCGCGTGCGATCGAGGCCGAACTTGAACGCGCCAGTCGTGCGCGCGAACAGATAGTCGAGTGCGGCGCGGTAGTCGCTCAGGGCGACGTCCACCCCGACGCCGCGGGCTTTCCGCTCATGTGCCGGAGCAGCTGGCTCACGGTCTGCTTCAGATCGCGCCGGTGCACGACCTGGTCGAGCATCCCGTGATCGAGCAGGAACTCGGCCGTCTGGAACCCCTCGGGGAGATCCTGGCCGAGCGTCTGCTTGATCACGCGCGGACCGGCGAAGCCGATCACGGCACCAGGTTCGGCAAGGATCGCGTCGCCGAGCATCGCGTAGCTCGCGCTCACGCCGCCCGTCGTCGGATTGGTGAGAATCGCGATGTACGGGATGCGACGCTCGGCGAGCTGCGCGAGCATGGCGCTCACCTTCGCCATCTGCATGAGCGAGAGCACCCCTTCCTGCATGCGCGCGCCGCCCGATGCGCAGACGACGATCAGCGGGTGCTTGCGCTCGAGCGACCGCTGGCCCAGCCGCGCGATCTTCTCGCCTACGACGGAGCCCATCGAGCCGCCCATGAACGCGAAGTCCATGACGCCGAGACTCACGGGCAGGTCGGCCATCGTGCCCGCCGCCGCGAGCAATGCGTCGCCGTCGCCGGCATTGGTCGTTGCCTTTTTCAGGCGCGCCGGGTACTCCGGAAAACCGAGCGGGTCCGTGGACCTGATGTCGAGCTCGAGCTCCTCGATCGTACCGTCGTCGAGCAAGAGGCTGCAGTACTCGTTCGCGCGGTAGCGACGATGATAGTCGCAGTTCGGGCAGACGTTGAAGTTGCGGACGAACTTCTCACGGATGTCCGTGTGTCCGCATGCCTCACACTTTTCCCAGACGTCCGGCGGAATCTCGAGCCGCTCCCGTCGTGGCTGCCGCGGCTTCTTCTCCTTACGGAACCAGGCCATACGGGTCAATGTGACCGGGGTCACCGGACGAGGCAAGGGATTGACGAGGCCGCGTACGCGCGGCTTCGAATGCGCTAGACGGCGAACGGACCAGTGCGCCCGCCACGACCTTCGGCCGAGATGCGCACGAGAATCCCCACCGCGATCCAGCTCGCGAGCATGAAGCTGCCCCCATAGCTGAAGAACGGGAGCGGGATCCCGGTGATCGGCATGAGGTTCAACGTCATGCCCACGTTCACGAGCACGTGCACGAACCAGCTCGCCAGCAGTCCGAACGCCACGAGGCTGCTGAACGAGTCGTTCGCGCGCTCGGCGATCTTGGTGACGCGCAGGAAGAGCAGCAGGAACAGCGTGAAGGCGAGCAGCACGCCGATGAACCCGAGCTCTTCGCCCACCACGGCGAAGATGAAATCGGTGTGCTGCGCCGGCAGGAAGGCGAGTCGCTTCTGCGGCCCCTGAGTGTAGCCGCGTCCGAAAAGCCCGCCGGAGCCGATCGCGATCTGCGATTGCAGCACGTGATAGCCCGCCGCGCGGCGGTCGATCTCTGGGTTGAGGAATACCAGCAGGCGCTTCTGCTGGTACGGCGCGAGCCGGTCCCAGATGATCGGCGCGAGTACCCCGAACACGACGTTCGTGACGGCGAGAAAGATCCCTTCATAGAGATACGGCTTGTACCACAGCACGAGCGCGAGGAGCAGCAGGAACCACGCGCCCCACACCCGCACGTCGAACGTGAGGATCAGGCTCACCACCGGGCTCGCGACGAGCACGAGCAGCGGCCATGACACGCCGGACCAGAACAGCATCGCGAACGCGAAGCCGACGAACACGATGCCCGTGCCGAGATCGGGCTGCTTCATGATGAGCAGCCAGGGCACGCCGACCACGAGCGCCGGCTTCCAGAGCTCCAGCAGCGACTTGGGCGGCTCCTTGAACGTCGAGAGCACCTTCGCCAGCGCGAGCACGACGGTGATCTTCGCCAGCTCGGACGGCTGACCGATGCGGAACCCGCCGATGGCGAGCCAGCTCTTCGAGCTTGCCGCCGTGCCCGCGCCCTTGCCGATGAACAGCAGCAGGACGAGCATCGCCACGCTCAGGAAGTACGCGGGCCACGTGAGCCAGTCGATCAGGCGAACCGAGCACCGCGACGCGCCGTACGCGGCCAGCAGTGCGAGGCCGAACCATACAAGCTGCGTCTTCCAGAGACGCGCAACGGCGGTCGGAATGTCGGTCTGACCGGCCGAATACACGATCGCGATGCCGTAGATCGACAGCAGCAGGGCCACGACCACGAGTGGCCAGTCGATGGGGAACCGCTTGGTGGCCATCAGCCTTCGGTGGTGAGATCGGAGGAGATGGGCGTGACATTGAGGTACTTCGCGATGATCGCCGACGCGATCGCCGCGGCGCGCGTGCCGTGGCCGCCGAACTCGATCATCACCGCGACGACGATCTTCGGATCATTGGCCGGTGCGAAGCCGACGAACCACGCATGATTGAGCTCCTTGCCGAACTGGTCGAGCACACCGGTCTGCGCCGTGCCCGTCTTGCCCGCGAGCTGCACGCCTTTGATCGCCGATGCCGACGCAGTTCCACCCGACACGACGCCGATGAGTGCGCCGCGAACCTGGTCGAGTTGCTCCGGCGTGAGCTTCATGATCGAGACGCGCTCCGGCTTCCCGCGCACGATCTCCGGCTTGGCCGCCGTCCCGTCAGTCGCCAGCGCGGTGTAGAACCGCGCCATGTTGAGGATCGTCTGCGCGTTGTCACCCTGTCCGATCGCCATGCTCAGCACCACGGACTGGCTCCAGTTCTTACCGTACTTGCGGTTGAAGTAGTCGAGGCTTTCGGGGAAACGTGGGCGGCTTTCCTGGGGCAGGTCGATCCCCGCCCTGCTCTGCATGCCGAGGCTCACCCCGCCGGCCACGAGACGCGCGAGGCCGAGCTTGATGCCAAGCTGGTAGAAGTACACGTCGCACGACTTCGCGATGGCGCCCGAGAGCGACAGACTGCCGTGGCCGCGCTTGTCCCAGCATCGGAAGTAGCGGTTGCCGTACTGCATGCCACCCGTGCATGGGATCGGCATCCGGTCGCTCATCGTCACCGCTCCGGTCTCGAGACCGACCACGGTCGTCGCGAGCTTCCAGGTGGAGCCGGGCGGATACTGGCCCTGCAGCGCCTTGTTGTAGAGCGGACGACGAGGATCGGAGCGCAGCGAGTCGTAGTACGCGGCGGGAACGCCACCGATGAAGCGGTTGTAGTCCGGCGTCGGCGCGCTGTAGAGCGCGAGCACCGCACCGGTCTTCGGATCCATCGCCACCGCGCCGCCGATCAGCGAGTCGCCGAAGATGCTCGCGACGTAGCGCTGGAGATCGAGATCGATGTTCGTGTAGAGCGGAGACGCCGCCACGGGCAGGAGGTCGGGCCGCGCGGTTCCCTGGCCCGCCACGACGCGGCCGCGCGCGTCGACTTCGACGAACTGACTTCCCTCTCGGCCGCGTAGCTGCGTCTCGTACGCCGCTTCCAGTCCCGCCTTGCCCACCTGCTGGCCGGCCTTGTACTCGGCGAACTCGGGCCTCGCGAGCTCGGTCTCGTTGACCTCGCCCGTGTAGCCGACGAACGGCGCGACGATCGGTCCGTCGGGGTAGAACCGCCGCGGCGAGCTCTGGATGATGAGGCCCGGGAACTGCGAGCGGTGCTCCTCGAGCACGCTCACCACGTCGAACGACGCGTCGGGAAGGATCACGGCTGGTCGCGCCGGCGCGCGCCGGAAGCGACGTACGGCCTGATCGATCTGCGACGGCCTGATGTTGATCGTGCCACTCAGCCGCTCGAGCACCGCGCGCAGCGTGTCCTCCTTCTGCGCGAGCACCGACACCGAGTAGCCGACCACGTTGTCTGCGATCGGCTTGCCGTTGCGATCGTAGATCACGCCGCGCGGCGCGGGCAGCGGCACCTCGCGCAGCCGGTTGGTCTCCGACTGCAGCTTGTACTCCGCGTGCTCCAGCACTTGCGTGCGGAAGAACCCTGCGCCGAGGAAGAGGAGGACGACCGAGACGATGACGTTGGCGGCGATGCCGCGGCGCCGGATGTCGTTCGGATGGAAGCTCATGCGGCTCGCGCCTCCAGCACCGGGCGCAGCGCCATCAGCGCGAGCACGCCGGCGACGGCGGTGACGAATGCGGACAGGGACGACCACACGAGGATCTGCATCAGCAGCTCGGCGCCCTGCATCCGGCGCTCGACGACGTTCATCACGACTTCGTACAGCCACTTCCCCAGAAAGAGGAAGAATCCATTCAATAGCACGTGATCGGCGAAGAACACCGCCTTGAGCTTCGACCAGCTGAAGCCGATCAGCGTCATGGCCAGTGCGCCGGCGCCGAATGCACCCAATGCCAGCGAGTCGGATGCCAGGCCGACGATGAATCCGATCATCGCCGCCACGCCAGGCCGCACGCGGACGGCGGCGAGCAGCAGGGCGATGATCAGGAAATCCGGCGAGGCGCGCCACGCGAGAAGCGGGCGCAGCGTGTAGTGCAGAAACACGAGCACCGAGCACAGGAGCACGGTGCGGATGGTCGCGCTCCAGTTCACGGCCGCACTCCGCTCGTCGTGTCTCGACGCACCGTGTCTCGGCGCGGTCCGGCTGCGGGCGCAGGTGCGGCGCGCGGCACCGCCGAAGCACCGGGGACCGCCCGCACGATGGAATCGGCGACGGCGGCGCTGTCACGACCTGCCGAGTCGCGATAGACGCGCACGGCGGCGTCGACTGCGGCGCGGCGAGCAGCAGCTTCGGCCGAGGCCGCCTGTCGCGCGAGCGAGTCGCCCGCTATCACGATTCGTTTCGTCGCCGTGTCCACCCTTCCGATATCCGCCCACACGTTGGTCAAGCCCGCCGTCGCGCGCTGCGGCGTCAGCACCATCACCGCGCTGATCTCCGCCGGGTTCACCGCGGGCCGCAACAGGTACGTGCGCGCCCACGCTTCCGCGGTCTTGATCTCACCGAGCACCACGCCAACCGGGATGCCGCGCGGATAGATGCCGCCAAGTCCCGAGCTGTACACCACTGCGCCCGGTTTGAGCGTGCTCCTGAACGGAACGCCGCGAAGCTCCAGCAACCAGCGCTCGGACGCGAGGTACGACGACTGCGCCGCGGAGGCGCCCGTCTTCGCCAGATGCGGCTGTACGATGCCGAAGGCGCTGCCATCGGCCGACATGGCGCTCACCCGGAAATCCGGATGCGCGAACAGGATCGCCAGGCTCATCGTTGGGTCTACCGTCTGCACCACACCGACGACTCCCTCGGGCGCGACGACGAGACTGCGCTCACGGATCCCCGCGCGCGAACCGGCACTCAGCGTGATCGTGAAGTCCTCGACGCGGCCTCGACCCTGGAGCGCCTGCGCCGGAATGAATCCCCACTGCAGCTTGGCGCCTAGGCCGAGCAGGCTGCGGAGTCGGTCGTTGTCCGACTCGAGCGTCGGTACGCGAGCCGCTGCGAGGGCGAGAGTATCGCGTCGAAGCTCCTCGCGCTCGGCAGAGAGGTAGGCGCCTCGCCAGCGCTCGGCGCCCTCCTGCAGCCGCACCAGGGGCGCGACGAGCGACCGGCGGAGCGACCCAGCTACCGGCTCGCGCAAGTTGGGCGGCAGCACCATCGAGACCAGCGACAGCAGGATGCACGCGCCGAACAGAACGAGGTCGAATCGGTTGGTGAACCGAGCTGCGCGTGCCACCGGCGACTCAGGTGCTCAGGACCGACCAGTACTTCTCCTCGTCGTCGAGGATACGCCCCGTTCCGCGCACGACGCACGTCAGGGGGTCCTCGTCCACGTGGATCGGGAGCCCGGTCTCCTGGCTCAGCAGGAGGTCGAGCCCGCGAATCAGCGCTCCGCCCCCGGTCATCACGATTCCGCGGTCGACGATGTCGCTTGCCAGCTCGGGCGGGGTGATCTCGAGTGCGCGGCGCACCGCGTCGACGATCTGCTGGATCGGCTCCTGGATCGCCTCGCGAATCTCGCTCGAATGCACGCGCACGGTCTTCGGGATACCCGAGACGAGGTCGCGGCCCTTGACCTCCATCTCTCGCTCCTCGCCCACCGGCGCCGCGCTGCCGATCTGGATCTTGATCTGCTCGGCCGTCGGCTCGCCGATGAGCAGGTTGTAGTTCTTGCGCATGAACTGCACGATCGACATGTCGAGCTCGTCGCCTCCCGTACGAATCGACGTGTCGCTCACGATGCCCGAGAGCGCGATGACGGCGATCTCCGTCGTCCCGCCACCGATGTCGATCACCATGTTCCCTGTCGGAGTTTCCACGGGAAGACCCACCCCAATGGCGGCGGCCATCGGCTCGGCGACCATGAACACTTCCTTCGCGCCGGCGCCGAGCGCCGAATCGCGCACCGCGCGCTTCTCCACCTCGGTGATGCCGCTCGGCACGCACACGATCACGCGCGGCTTCACCTTGAAGACGTGGTTGTCGATGATGAGCTTCAGGAAGTAGCGCAGCATCTTCTCGGTCACGTCGAAGTCGGCGATGACGCCGTCCTTCATCGGCCGGACGGCGATCACCCCTTCGGGCGTGCGACCGAGCATGCGCTTCGCCTCGAGCCCGACTCCCTTGATCTGCTTGCTCTCCCGGTCGATCGCCACGACCGACGGCTCGTTCAGGACGATCCCCTCACCCTTGACGTAGATCAGGGTGTTCGCGGTGCCGAGGTCGACACCGATCGCGTTCGCGGGGAACAGGCTTCCCGCCTTGAAGAAGGGCCAGCGCATCAATCCGGGGTTGGGGCGCCCGTTCCGTTGCAGGGAACGAGCCGTGCGAAATCACGGGGGGAAAACGACGAAAGCTACTCCTGCGGAAAAGCACCAGCAAGCCAATGACTTTTCATGACCCGCGTCACGTTCGCGCCTCGGCACGAGGACGCGAGGGCGCGGATCGTCGCATGTCGTGCAGCCAGTGCGCTCGGCGGGGACGAGGGTGTGACGAGTGTTCGAACGCTTCGTCACCACCCTTCGGCGAATCGCTATGAAAGGAATTTCGAGGCGTCGTGCAGCTCCATGCCGAACGCCTCGGCGACTCCCGCGTACGTGACCTTGCCGTCCGTCACGTTGAGGCCCTTGAGCAACGCCGGATTCTCCTTCAGCGCCCGCTTCCATCCCTTGTTCGCCAGCTGCACCGAGTAGGGGAGCGTCGCGTTCGTGAGGGCGAGCGTCGAGGTGCGTGGCACCCCGCCCGGCATGTTCGCCACGCCGTAA
Organism: Gemmatimonadaceae bacterium; assembly: GCA_045804245.1. Classification (GTDB taxonomy): domain Bacteria; phylum Gemmatimonadota; class Gemmatimonadetes; order Gemmatimonadales; family Gemmatimonadaceae; genus AG11. The sequence goes on from JBJMNN010000111.1 coordinate 40,525, forward strand.
TGGATCACGCCGTCGACAACGTACGTCGGGTTCTCGTGCGTGGTCGCGTGGATCGTCTCGACGCACCCGCCCTGGTCGATCGCGACGTCCACGATCACCGAACCGGGACGCATCAGCGACAGATCGGCGCGCCGGATCAGCTTGGGTGCCTTCGCCCCCGGAATCAGCACGCCGCCGATCACCAGGTCGGCCGTCGTGATCTGCTCGAGGATGTTGTGTCGGTTGGAATGAATCAGCTGCACGTTGGCCGGCATCACGTCGCTCAGGTAGCGGAGCCGCTCGAGCGAGATGTCGAGGATCACGACCTTCGCGCCGAGTCCCGCGGCCATCTTCGCCGCGTTGATGCCGACGATGCCGCCTCCCAGGATGACCACCTTGGCCGGCGCCACGCCGGGCACGCCGCCGAGCAGCACACCACGGCCGCCGTAGAGCTTCTCGAGGTACTTGGCACCCTCCTGTACCGCCATCCGCCCGGCGACTTCGGACATCGGCGTGAGCAGCGGCAGCTCCCGGGTCGGCAGCTCTACCGTCTCATAGGCAACGCAGGTCGCGCCGCACGCGAGGTGCGCCCGCGTCAGCTCCTCGTCGGCGGCGAAATGGAAGTACGTGAAGACGAGCTGGCCTTTCCGCATGCGCGGCCATTCGACCTTGATCGGCTCCTTCACCTTCATGATCATCTCGCTGTCGCGCCACACGGCGTCGGCATCGGGAGCGATCGTCGCGCCGACGGCCGTGAAATCCTCGTCGCTGAATCCGCTGCCGAGGCCCGCGCCCGTCTCGACGAGGACGGAATGCCCTGCTCCGATCAGCGTCTCGGCGCCGGCCGGCACGAGTGCGATGCGGTTCTCGTTTGTCTTGATCTCCTTCGGGACGCCGATCTTCATGGGACAGTGCTCGGTCGAGAGTGGGCGGCCCCGGTCGGGGCGCGATTCGTCATCTAGAATTCGTCGCCCGGTCCGAGCGACACGACGGTCTGTCGCTCGGGAGCGAAGTAGGTGCGCGCGACGTCGGCGATCTGCTCCGGCGTCACGGCGTCGACGAGCGCCAGCATCTCGTCGAGCGTGCGATAGGGCTCGCCGTACAGCTCCACGCCGGCGCAGCGGTACATCCGGGACGTGACGCTCTCGAGCGAGAGCGTGATCTGCCCCTTGAGCTGACTCTTTCCCATCGCGAGTTCGGCGTCCGGGAGACCCGACTCGGCGATCTCCGCCAGCTCGGCATGGATCGCTTCCAGAGCCTCGCGCGCCGTTTCGGGTCCGGTGCCCACGTACACCCCGTGCATTCCCACATCGGCGTGGAACGACTGGAACGTGTACACCGAGTATGCCAGACCGAGCTCCTCCCGCACGCGCTGGAACAGGCGCGAGCTCATGCCGCCGCCAAGCAGAGTGCTCAACAGGATCATCGCGTGTCGCCGGGGATCTTCGTGCGCCACGGTGGTGCTGCCGACGACGATGTGGGTCTGCGCTCCGTCGCGCGAGACGTGCCGCCGCGCCGGCGGTTGGGCCACCGGAGGCGGCACGCTGAGTCGCGACGAATCGCCACCCGTATGCGACGTCCATCCCGTGCGGTGCAGCGCTTCGAGCAGCGCGTCGTGATCGACGTTCCCGGACGCGGCGACGATCAGCTGCGACGGATGGTAGGCGCGCTCGTGCAGCGCGCGCAGGTCTGCCGTGCGAAGCGAGGAGACAGTGTCGCGCGTGCCCAGGATCGAGTAGCCGTACGGGTGCAACCCCCACAACGCCTCGCTGTGCAGCTCGAACACGAGATCGTCGGGCGTGTCGTCCACCATCCCGATCTCCTCGAGCACGACCTTCCGCTCGAGCTCGAGGTCGGCGGCGCGGAGCGACGGCCCGAACACGAAGTCGCCGATCACGTCGGCCGCGATCTCGAGATGCTCGTCGAGCACCCGGGCCTGGTAAACCGTGTGCTCGCGCGACGTGTAGGCGTCGAGCGACCCGCCCAGCGCCTCGAGCTCGAGCGCGATCTGCTTCGACGAGCGTCGCGCCGTCCCCTTGAACACCATGTGTTCCAGCAGGTGCGACACGCCCATCAGCTCGCGCGGCTCGTGCAGGGATGCGGCGCGCACCCACGCTCCAAACGCGACCGACCGCACTCCCGGCATGGTTTCCGAGAGCACGGTCAGTCCATTGGGCAGTACGGTCCGGCGGAACGCGCCCGCCGGCGTGTCACCGCGGTTCACTAGCGCCGCGAGCGCTCTCCGCCGCGCCCACCGCCGCGCCGCGGCCGATCGCCGCCGTTCTCGGAGCGTGGGCGCTCGCCGTCGCTCTCGCTACGCGGCGGGCGGGGCTCCTCCTCCGGCATCCCCTCGGGGCGCGGCACGAGCGCCTTCATCGAGAGACGCAGGCGTCCGCGCTCGTCGCGGTCGAGTAGCTTCACCGTGACGCGGTCGCCCTTGTTGACGACGTCCTCGGTCTTCTCGGTGCGGCCGTGCTTGAGCTCGGAGATGTGGACGAGCCCCTCGGTGCCGGGCATGATCTCGACGAACGCGCCGAACGCCGTCGTCGTCTTGACGGTGCCTTCGTACGTCGCACCGATCTCGGGCTCCGCCGTGATCGCCTGCACCATCTGCCGCGCGCGCTGCATGGCCTCGCCGCCCACCGCGGCGATGGTGACGAGTCCGGAGTCGTCGACCGTGAGCTCGGCGCCCGTCTCGTCCTGAATGCCGCGGATTGTCTTGCCCTTCGGGCCGATCAGGTCGCCGATCTTCTCGGGGTTGATCTGCAGCGTCACGATGCGCGGCGCGTACGGGCTCAGATCCGCGCGCGGCTCCGCGAGCACCTTGTCCATCTCGCCAAGGATGTGCATCCGCCCTTCCTTCGCCTGGGCGAGCGCCTCCTTCATGATCTGCAGGTCGAGTCCCTCGATCTTGATGTCCATCTGGATCGAGGTGATCCCGTTCCGCGTGCCGGCGACCTTGAAGTCCATGTCGCCGAGGTGATCCTCGGTGCCGAGGATGTCGGTGAGGATCGCGTACTTCTTTCCTTCCTTGATCAGCCCCATCGCCACGCCGGCGACCGCGCCGCGGATCGGGATGCCGGCGTCCATCATCGCGAGGGAGCCGCCGCAGACCGTGGCCATCGAGCTCGAGCCGTTGGATTCGAGGATCTCGGAGACGATGCGCAGCGTGTACGGGAAATCGGCGAAATCGGGGAGCACCGCCTGCAGCGCGCGCTCGGCCAGGTTGCCATGACCGATCTCACGACGCGAGGTGCCGCGCACCGGCCGGACCTCGCCCGTGGAGAACGGCGGGAAGTTGTAGTGCAGCATGAACGTCCGCGTCGTCTCGCTCGCGCTGTCGATCGAGTCGAGGCGCTGCGCGTCGTTCGCGGTGCCGAGCGTGACGGCGACGAGCGACTGCGTCTGGCCGCGCGTGAACAGCGCCGAGCCGTGCGCGCGCGGGAGAAGGCTCGTGTCGATCGTGATCGGGCGGACCTCGTTCGTCGCGCGACCGTCGACGCGCTTCTTCGTGCTCAGCACCTGCGACCGGAGCGCGTTGTATTCCAGATCGCCGAGGATGTGCTTGATCTCCTTCGCGTTATCGGGAAGATCCGCACTCAGCGCCTCGGCGACTTCACGCTTCACGAGCTCCACGGCCTGCACGCGCGCGTGCTTGTCCTTCTGATTGAGCGCCTCGCTGATCTTGACGTCGGCGATCGCTCTGACGCGATCGTGGAGGCCCTCGGCGATGAGAGCCTTCTCCCACGGCATCTTCTCGGCCCCTCCGGCGAGCGTGAGCAGCTCTTCCTCATAGCCGATCAACTCACGGATGCCGCCCTGCGCGACGGTGAGCGCCTCGACGACGTCCTCCTCGCTGACCTCGAGCGCGCCGCCCTCCACCATCATGATCGAGTCGTGGGAGCCGGCCACGACCAGCTCCAGATCGCTGTACTCGAGCTGCTGCAGCGTGGGGTTGAGCACCCAGTTGCCCTGGATGCGACCGACGCGGACAGCGGCGATCGGTCCGCCCCATGGCGTCCGGCTCGACGCCAGTGCAAACGACGTCGCCGTGAGTGCAAGGACATCAGCCTTGTTCTCCTGGTCCGCCGAGATCACGTAGCAGAACACTTGGACTTCGTTTTGAAACCCTTCGGGGAAGAGCGGACGGATGGAGCGGTCGATGATCCGGCAGCTCAGGATCTCGTTGTCGCTCGGGCGGCCCTCACGCTTGATGAAGCCGCCGGGGATCTTGCCCGCGGCGTACGTCTTTTCCTTGTATTCGACTGTGAGCGGGAAGAAGGGGAGCGGACTCTTGTTGTCGCTCACCGTGACGGTTGCCAGAACCATCGTGTCGCCGTACGTGATCAGGCATGATCCGGCGGCCTGCTTGGCCATGCGGCCGGTCTCGATCACCAGCTTGCGTCCCGCGAACGTCTTTTCAATGCGTTGCATTTCGTCCTGTCGCCTCATTGCGCCCGGCCCGATGCCGAGGCGCGCCTCGTGGAATGCAAAACGCGCGGGCCGCAGAGATGCGCCCGCGCGAATGCAAAGATGGCTGTCTTAGTACCGGAGCCCCAGTTCCTGGACGATCTTGCGGTATCCGTCGATGTCCGTCCGCTTCATGTAGTTCAGCAGGCGGCGGCGGGTCCCGACCATCTTCAGCAGCCCTCGGCGGCCGTGATGGTCCTTCTTGTGCGCCCGAAAGTGCTCGGTGAGGTAGTTGATCCGCTCCGTGAGAAGCGCGACCTGGACTCGTGCGGATCCGGTGTCCGTCTCGTGTGTCCGGTACTTCTCGAGCGTCGGTGCGTTGTCGAAGGCCATGTCGTTGTACTGTCCCCGCCAAGTCGGCGGTCTAAGCGAAGCCAAAGTGATTGAGCACGGGAAGTTAGCCGCCCGGCAGCCCCATGTAAAGGGAGCCCGCTAGGCGAACAGCCGGCTCAGGAGTGCCTTCAGGTCGTTGAACGTCGAGAGCACGAAGATCATCAGAATCACGACCAGCCCCACGCGCAGGATGTATTCGCGCGTGCGCATGCTGAACGGCTGCCCCTTCGCCGCCTCGGCGATGTTGAGCAGGATCTGACCGCCGTCGAGGATGGGGATCGGCAGCAGGTTCAGGACGGCGACGTTCACGCTGAGCATCGCGATCAGCCCAAGGAGCGTCTCGAATCCGCTCCTCGCCGCTGCGACCGAAGCGCGCGTGATCGCGATGGGCCCGCCGAGCTGGTTCAGCGAGACCTCCCGCGTGAGAAGCCCTCGCACCACGTCGACGATCTGCGTGCCCGTCGCCCACGTCTGCTCGCCCGCCACCGACAATGCTCTGCCGACCGGCATCGGCTGCCGCGACGAGATGCTCGCGTTGTACGCGCCGATCCGCCCGACGGTGCGCGACTGCCGCGTCGACGGATCGCGCACCGTGGTCGATTCCGGCCTGAGCGTCACCGGGACCCGTTGTCCACCGCGAACGATCACGAATGCCAGGTCGACCCCAGGCGACGCGCTGACACGCTCTAGCAGGTCGGACCATCCACGCAGTGGAGCACCGCCGATGCTGGCAACGCTGTCGCCGCCGCGGAGGCCGGCGCGCGCCGCGGGCGTACCCGGCACGACGTCGCCGATGATCGGCGGCAGGTGGACGTCGATGGCGCGCGCCACATCGGTCGGGCTCGGCTGCCCGCTGCGGCCCACCGGAATGCGCACCTCACCGCGGTTGGTGCGGATCGCCAGCGTGTCGGCGTCGCTCTTCACGATCCGCTCGGCGACCTGATTCCAGCTCTGCACCGCGGCGCCGTCGATCGCGGTGATCGTATCGCCAGCGGAAATCTGCGCCAGCGCCGGCGCACCGGGGAGTGGTGCCACTGCGCCGACCACTCGCGAGGGCACGACGGGCTCGCCGTACCGAACATTGATCACGACGTAGACCGCGTACGCGAGCACCACGTTCATGACGACGCCGGCGACCATGATGAACAGTCGCGCCGCCAGGCTCTTCGACTCGAACCAGCGATGCTCGGGAATCTCCCTTGGCCCGAACGGCTTCATCGCGTTCGGATCGTAGCCGGGGTCCTCGGGCCGAAGCGCGGAGCTGTCCTCGCTGCCGCCTTCCAGTACGGCTGCTTCGGCATCGTGCCGAGACGCCATGCGCACGTAGCCACCCAGCGGTAGCGCGGCGAGCACGTACTCGGTCTCTCCCCGCCGCCGGCGAAACAACGCCGGGCCGAAGCCGATGGAGAAGCGCGGCGCGTACACGCCGGTGAGCTTCGCCGCCACGAAATGGCCGAGCTCGTGAACGAAGATCACGAGACCGAAAACGAGGATCGGAGCGACCAGGGCTAGCATCGAAAGAGCTCCTGCACGTGACGCCGAGCCGCGGCGTCGGCGTCGAGAATGGCTTCGCGAGATCCCGCGGGTGCGTTCGAGAACCGTCCGAGCGCACTCTCGATCGCCCGCGAGATGTCGGCGAATCGGATCGCGCCCTCGAGAAATAGAGCGACCGCCTGTTCGTTTGCCGCATTGAACACGGCTGGCGCCGCGCCACCGAGCCGTCCAGCCTGAGTGCCGAGCTCCAGCGCGGGGAAGTCCCGAGCTCGTACCTTCTCGAATGTAAGCGGCGAGAGCTCCACCGGGTCAAACGGAGGTACCCCGGTATCGGTGGCGCGATCCGGATAGGACAGCGCATAGAGCACGGGCAGCTCCATGCTGGGAACGCCCAGCTGCGCGAGGACGCTCCCATCCACGAACTCGACGAACGAGTGGACGACGCTCTGTGGGTGCACGACGACCTCGATCCGATCGTACGGCAGTCCGAAGAGGAAGTGCGCTTCGATCACTTCGAGCGCCTTGTTCGCGAGCGTGGCGCTGTCGACGGTGATCTTGCGCCCCATCCGCCAGGTCGGGTGTTGCAAGGCGTCCGCCAGCGTCGCGGTCTCCAGCTGCTTGGTGGTCCAGCGCCGGAATGGTCCCCCGGAGGCGGTGATGACGAGCCGCCGGACTTCGGTGGCCGGCCGACCAGCGATGCACTGCAGAATGGCGCTGTGCTCGCTGTCCACAGGTACCAGCTCGCCGCCGCCGCGCTGGGCGGCCGCCGTCACCAGAGACCCTCCCATCACCAGCGACTCCTTGTTCGCCAGAGCGACGCGCTTCCCTGCCTCGAGAGCCGCGAGCGTTGCATCGAGTCCGGCGGCACCAACCACGGCGTTGAGCACGATCTCCGCGCCAACGTGAGTGGCGGCCTCGATGAGACAGGCGTCGCCCGATCCCCAGCCGGAATGCGTGTCTTCGTCTCCGTTCCGCACCAGACCGACATACGTCGGCTGGAACTCGGCAGCCTGCTCGGCGAGGAGCGCGGCGTTGCTGAACGCCGTCAGCGCCGCCACGTGGAAGCGCTCGCGCTGTCGAGACAGGACTCTGAGCGCGGTGGTGCCGATCGAGCCCGTCGAACCGAGGATGGCGACACCGCGCGAGCTCAACGGACGATCGGGATCGGGAGCCACCCGAGAAGCAGATAGGCGACCGGGAGGACGAAGATCAGACTGTCGAAGCGGTCGAGGATGCCGCCGTGGCCGGGGATGATGCGCGAGCTGTCTTTCACTCCGGCCTCTCGCTTGAGCAGCGATTCGAACAGATCGCCGACCTGCGCGGCCACGCTGATGACCGCGCCGAAACCGAGCGCACCCCATGGTGTGAAGCCGAGGCTCGCCGCCGGCACGAGCACCGAGCGGGCGTAAAGCCAGGACACGACCATGCTGGCGACCAGGCCTCCGACGGCGCCCGCGACGGTCTTACCGGGGCTCACCGAGGGGATCAGCTTGCGCCCGCCGATCGCCCGGCCGACGAAATACGCCCCGATGTCGGACGCCCACGTGAGCACAAGCGGAAAGATCAACAGCACGCCGCCGGGGGCGATGGGAACGTGCAGCGGCCCGAGAGAGATGAAGCGGGCGCCGACGGTGTCGTAGCCGCGCACGACGTCGTGATAACGGATCGCATAGCCGAACGAGAGCATCGCGGCCGTGTAGGCCACGCCGAGCAGCGTTGCCGCGGCAGCGCCGAGCGGCCCTCCGTCCACACCGCGGAGCCAGATGGTGGCCGCGAGAATGGCGAGCGCCAGAACCGCGGCCAGCGCGGGCTGCAAGGCGAACAGCCCGAGATATCGCGCGTGGACGGCGAGCGGAAGCAAGCCCGCCAGCGCGATTCCGACGTCGTCCAGCGGCCGCGTGCCGGTGCCGCGTGCGATGCGATAGAACTCCCACGCGCCGAGCGCGCTCACGACTGCGAGCAGCGCCGCAAGTGGAGCGCCCCCCGCGAGCACGATCCAGAGCGCGAGGGGGGCGGCAACGACGGAGAAGAGGATGCGGAGCGCGAGCTCGGACATCGGCGCGGGCGCGGTCGCCCGCGTCAGACTTCCATGATCTCGGCCTCTTTGGCCTTGATCATCTGATCGATCTTCGTGATGTAATCGTCGTGGACCTTCTGCAGGTCCTTCTCGGCGTGCTTCACGTCGTCCTCGCTCACGCCGTTCAGCTTCTTGAGCGCGTCGCGCGCATGCGTGCGTGCGTGACGGATGGCGATCTTCCCTTCTTCGGCGAGCTTGTGGGTGATCTTCACGAGCTCCTTGCGGCGCTGCTCGTTCATCTGCGGCAGCGGTACGCGGATCATGCCGCCCTGGGCCGACGGCTCGAGGCCGAGATCGGACTCGCGGATCGCCTTCTCGACGACCTTCACCTGCCCCTTGTCGAAGGGCGTCACGAGCAGCGTGCGCGGCTCGGGTGCGGCGATGCTCGCCACCTGGTTCAGCGGCATCTGCTGCCCGTACATCTCGACGCGGACGGTGTCCAGCATGTTCGGCGTCGCCTTGCCGGAACGGACCGACGCGAACTCGCGCTTCGCCGCGTCGATCCCTTTGTCCATCGACGCGCGGCAATCCTTCAGGATCTGTTGGATAGTGCTCATCGGACGAGAGTGCCGATGCGCTCGCCCTGCACGGCAGCGGCGATGACGCCCGGACGGTGAATGTTCAGGACGATCAAAGGCAACGCGTTCTCCTTGCACAGGGTGACGGCCGTCTGGTCCATCACCTTGAGCTCCTCGAGCATGACGTCGCGATAGCTGATCTCTTCGTAGAGCGTCGCGGCGGGATACTGCTTGGGATCCGCCGAATAGACGCCGTCGACGCTCGTCGCCTTGATGATCACGTCCGCCTTGATCTGGATGGCGCGGAGCACGGCGGCGGTGTCGGTGCTGAAGTACGGATTGCCGGTGCCGGCAGCGAAGATGACGATGCGGCCGCTCTCGAGATGCGCGAGCGCGCGACGACGGATGTACGGCTCCGCGAGCTCCTCCATGCGGATCGCCGTCATGACGCGCGTTTCCAGTCCTTTGCGCTCGAGGATGTCCTGCACGGCGAGCGCGTTGATCACCGTGCCGAGCATCCCCATGTAGTCCGCGCCGACGCGGTCCATTCCCATCTTCGACAGCTGCGAGCCGCGGACGATGTTGCCGCCGCCGATCACGAGGCCGAGCGATGTTCCCTGCCGAACCACCGCGGCGATCTCCTCGGCGATCCGGTCCATCGTGTCGAAGTCGAACCCGAGACCACGCTCTCCGGCCAGCGCCTCGCCGGATATCTTCAGCAGGACGCGTTGGTATCGGAGCTCCGCCACGGGCGCGCTCACTCCTGACCGATCTGGAAGCGGGCGAAGCGACGAATCGACACGCCGGGGCCGGCGGCCTTCACCAGATCGCGGATCGCCTTGCTGTCGTCGCGAACCCAAGGTTGGTCGAGCAGCGTGACCTCCTTGTAGTACTTGTCAATGCGGCCCTGCACCATCTTCTCGACGATGTTCGCCGGCTTGCCGCTCGTGGCGGCCTGCTCCGAGAAGATGCGTCGCTCGCGATCGACGAGCGCGGCGGGGACGTCGTCGCGCGTGACGGCCACGGGGACCGTCGGTACGCCCGCGGTCACGTGCTCGGCGATCGTGCGCGCGAGCTGCTGTCCGGCTTCACCCATGAGGCCCGCGACCTCGACGAGCGTGCCGACCTTGCCGTTGTGATGGACGTACGCGCCCACCGCGCCGGCGCCGCCGAAGCGCGCATAGCGGCGGAGCACGATGTTCTCGCCGATCGTGCCGGTGAGCTGCTTGAGCGCATCCGCGAGCGTGCCGGCGCCGCCGAACTTCGTCTCGAGCAGCGGCGAACCCTCGGCGGTGGTCGCGACGCCGTCGATCGCGCTCTGCGCGAGCAGCGTATCGGCGATCTGCTCGACCGTCTGGCCGAATGCTTCGTTGCGCGCGACGAAGTCGGTCTCGCTGTTGAGCTCCACCAACACGCCCGTGCTGCCGTCGGTGGAGACGCGCGAGACGATCTTGCCCTCGGACGCGGCGCGTCCGGCGCGCGACTCACCGCGCGAGATGCCCTTCTTGCGCAGCCACTCGACGGCCTGGTCCATGTCGCCCTGGCACTCCTCGAGCGCCTTCTTGCAATCCATCATGCCTGCCTGAGTGCGCTGGCGCAGCTCGGACACGTCCTTGGCAGTATACGCAGCCATTCTTCTCAATTCCTTGCGTGGCGTGGAAACGCCGCCGGACGGGCCGGCGGCGTATGAATGCTAATGCGTGCGGCCAGGGCTCGCTGTGCAGCGGCCACGGCCGGCATGCCGGCTCCTACTCGTCGGCGGCGTCCGGGGCGGCTTCGCCCGGTTCACCCTCGGCGTCCGCGCCCTTGAGGTGCGCGGCAATCGCCTCCGGCTTCGCACGGCGGCGACGCGGACGGCGGCGGCGGCGCTCGTCACCGCCACGGTCACCCGCGGCCTCGGTGCCGCGCTCGGAGCTATACGTCATCGCGCCTTCGCCGACGTCGTCCGACTCCTCGCGCACGGGCGCCTCACGACGCGCCTCAGCGATCGTGTCGGCGATCGCCTTGGTAATGAGCTCCACCGAGCGGATGGCGTCGTCGTTGCCCGCGATCGGCACCGTGATCAGGTCCGGATCCGCGTTCGTGTCGACGATCGAGATGATGGGGATGCCGAGCTTGTTCGCTTCGGCGACGGCGATCTTCTCCTTCTTCGCGTCGACGACGAACATGAGTCCAGGCGTGCGCGTGAGGGACCGGATGCCGCTCAGGTACTTCGAGAGCTTGTCCTTCTCGCGCGTCATCATCAGGCGCTCCTTCTTCGTGTAGTTCTCCCACTCGCCGCCCTCGACGGAGCCGGCCTCGAGCTCCTTCATGCGGCGGAGCTGCTTCTTCACCGTCTGGAAATTGGTGAGCAGCCCACCGAGCCAGCGCTCGGTGATGTACATGGCGTTGCAGCGCTCGGCTTCCTGCTTCACGATGCCGGCGACCTGCGCCTTCGTGCAGACGAAGAGGACGCTGTCGCCGCGCAGCACCACGTCGCGCACGAGCTTCTGCGCGAGCTCCAGCTGCCGGAGCGTCTTCTGCAGGTCGATGATGTGGATCCCGTTGCGCTCCGCGAAGATGAAGCGGCGCATCTTGGGATTCCACCGGCGCGTCTGGTGTCCGAAATGGACGCCAGCAGCGAGGAGGGCTTCGATCGTGGGCTGATTGTCAGACATGGATGAGTCGTTTGGTTGAAACGTCGGCGAACGTCATCGTCTGGGACCACCGGCTTTCGCCGGCACCGGACCGAGACTCGGTGCGCCTGAGGGATGAACTGCGAACTGCTGAACTGCCGTCGACGGTTTTCGGTTGGCGGCGATCGGCCTGCCTCGTGTGAACTCCTGCGTCCCGATGCAGGCCGTGGACCGACAACCGTGGACCGACGAACGTGTTATCGCTTGCTGAACTGGAACCGCTTGCGTGCCTTCGGACGGCCGGGCTTCTTGCGCTCGACAGCGCGAGCGTCGCGCGTGAGAAGGCCGAGGTCGCGCAGCTTGCGGCGGTGCGACTCGTCGATCTTCACGAGGGCACGCGCGACGGCGAGGCGCAGTGCACCGGCCTGACCGGTCTGACCGCCACCGTTGACGTTCGCCTTGACGTCGTACTGACCGAGTCGGTCCGTCGCCGTGAACGGCTGCTGGATCGCCGCGACGAGCGCCGGACTGGCCAGTCTGGCCGCCGCCGTTGATGTTCGCCTTCACGTCATAGCGGCCGAGCATGTCGGTCGCCGTAAAGGGCTGCTGGATGGCGGTGACGAGCGCGGGGCGCGGGAAGTAGTCACCCAG
>JBJMNN010000112.1:0-10543 GCA_045804245.1 Gemmatimonadaceae bacterium
GCGCGCCTCGACTTCGCGGCCCATCTGCTGCTGCGCGCTCGCGAGCGCGAGATACGCCCGCGGATTCTTTGGCTCCGCCGCGATGAGCTCTCGCGCCAACGATTCCGCGCCGACCAGGTCGTTGACGAGCGACTTCCGCGCGATCGCGATCTGAAGCTGCTCGGCGCGACTGGCATGCTCGGCGAGCTTGGCCGCCGCTCTCAGGTTCGCGTCGTACTCCGCGTACGACGTCGACGCGTTGGCGGCACCGAGCCGGGCGAAGGCCAGTGTCGAATCTGCAGCGATGGCCTGTCGGAAGTGCTCGACCGCCGCGGCGGTGTGGTTCGTCTCGAGTGCGCGCTGGCCAAGCATCGCGTGCATCTTGGCGGCCGCCGATGATGACGTCATCGGCAGCATCGCCATCGATGCCTCCGAGGGCCGGCCGGCTTGAACGACCGTCGATCGCTGCGAGAGCAGCGCGTTGTGCAGTGGTGCCGCGAGGAAGAGTGCGGCGATGGCGCGGACGAGTGCGCGAGCCATGGTGGACCTCCAGGGGTCCTGGCCGGCGACGCGCCGGCGGTGCTCTCCAGCTCGGAGCTGAGCTGTTGATCTTCAGGAGAGCAGGAGAGGCGTCGATACTAAGCCGGCTCTGCCTCGCCGGTAAGACATTCCTTCAGGCGGCGCAGGCGTTCTCAGCCGGGAATTTGCGTCTGCGTACGTGTCGGATGCCGATCTCGAAGGAACGAGCAGAAACGGCCCCGGCGCATGCCGGGGCCGTCGCCCATACCGACCTGCGCTCAGGAGCAGGACTTCTTCACGCAGCTCACGGTCTTCGACGTCGAATTCGACCCGCCGCTGCCCGTTGCCGTCAGCGTCACGGTGTAGCTCCGGTTCGGCGGGAAGTTGTGCGTCGTCGTGACGCCGATCCCGGTGTTGCCGTCCCCGAAATTCCACGCGTACGAGGTCGCGTCCGTCGTCGCGCTCGCGTCGAAGGTGCAGCTCCGGTTCGAACAGTTGTAGCTGAACGCCGCCACCGGCGCCGGTCCGCCGCTGCTCACGGTTACCGACTGTGATGACGTGCTGCTGCCATTCGCGTCCGCAACCGTCAGCACGACGGTGTAGCTGTTGGCTGACGCGTAGGTGTGCGACGTGGTCTGCCCCGAGCCCGATTGCGTGTCGCCGAACGTCCAGCCATAGGTAGCGCCGGCCAGCGCCGTGCTGGTCGTCGCGTCGAAGTCGCACGCCAGGCCGGCGCAGCCGTACGTGAATCTCGCAACCGGCGGCGTTCCCGTGGAGCCTCCGCCGATGAACGCGGTGTACAGCAGTCTGTTCGGCGAGCCGGAGCCGCCGCTCTTCACGACGTTGAGCGTCGCATTGTCGGTGAGCGCGGTGGCGACCTGCGCCGGCGTGGCGCCCGGATTCGCCTGGAGGTAGAGCGCCGCCGCGCCGACGACGTGCGGCGTCGCCATCGACGTGCCGGAGATCGTGTTCGTCGCCGTCGCGCTCGAGTACCACGACGACGTGATGTTCACCCCCGGCGCGAAGATGTCGACGCACGTCCCGTAGTTCGCCCAGCTCGCCTTCGTGTCCGTGTTGTCGGTCGCACTCACGGTGATCGCCGACGGCTCGCGCGACGGCGAGTAGTTGCAGGCGTTCTGGGCGATGCCGAGGAAGTTGCCGTTGCCCGCGGCGACGGCGTAGGTGACGCCTGACGCGACGGAGTTGGCGATCGCCTGATCGAGTGCGGTCGAGGCGCTGCCGCCGAGCGACATGTTCGCGACGGCCGGCGACGCGTGGTTGGCTGTGACCCAGTCGACGCCGGCGATGACGCCCGACGTCGAGCCCGAGCCGCCGCAGTCGATTACGCGCACGGCGACGAGGCTCACGTTCTTGGCGACGCCGTAGGTCGTGCCGCCGATCGTGCCCGACACGTGGGTGCCGTGGCCATTGCAATCCGCGGCGTTTCCGCCCGCGGTGATCTCGTCGACGCCGGTGACGGCGCGCCCGCCGAACTCCGAATGCGCGAACAGGATCCCGGTGTCGATGATGTACGCGGTGACGCCGGCGCCCGTCGCGCTGTAGGCGTAGCTCGCGCTGAGCGGGAGCGCGTGCTGATCGATTCGGTCGAGCCCCCACGTGGGATTCGACTGCGTCGTCGTGGTCGTCATCACCTGATCCTGCTCGACCAGCGCCACGCTGGGCCCGACGGCGAGCGCCGCGGCGGCCGACGCCGGACGCTCGATCGCCATGCCGCGGAGCGCCGCGTGGTAGCGGTGGGTCACGGTGCCGCCCATCGCGGCCGCGATGCGCGACGACTCGCGATCGACGTCGGTCCCCGGCCGGAAGACGACGATGTAGCTCGCATCGATCGCCGCGCCGCGAGTCGTGCTCGGCGACTGCGTCGGCGTCGGCCTTGGCGCGACGGGGGAGGGAACGTCGCTGCACGCGGCGAGCGCGAGCGACGCGAGACCGAGCAGAACGAGCTTCGTCATGAGGTGCTCCGACCTTGGGGGGAGCCAATCGTGAGCAAAAGTTTATTCCGCCGCAAGATCGGGAGGGGGCGGGCTAGCCCGGCGCCACGCGCGCGGCGATACGCTCGATTCGTTCGACGAGCGCCATCCGCTCCGCATCGCCCCACGCTGCCTCGAACTCGGAGTACGCCGCATCACGCGCCGACTCCGCGCGTCGTGCGAGCTCGGTCAGACCGGAGCGACGGACGACGGGCGCGCTCGGCTCGGCGCGATCGTCGGGGACGATGCCCGCCGACGTCAGCGCACGCGCGCGCGCCTGGCGCGCCGCGCGCTCGCCGATCTCGCGCACGAAGCGAGTGGCGATCCGGTGCGTATCCCGGACATCGCCGAGCAGCCGTTGGAGCGACTTGAGCTGGTCGACCGACCCGACGGTCTCGGGCTCCTCGCCGAGCGGCTCCAGAAGGTAGCGCAGTCGCTTCGCGGCAATGCGCGCCCGGTGCACGTGGTCGGGCTTGCCGGAGCGTTCGATCCGCGCGAGCCCGGATTCCACGCGCCGTGCCTGATGCCGGATCGCGTCGGCGAATACCTCCGACATCGGACGCACCGAGGCAGGCGCGCTGAGTCGATGGTGCTCCCACCACGATTCGAGCTGCGTCGAGAGATCGTGCGCGGTCTTCGGCAGCTCCTTGCCGACGGTGCGTCGCGTCGCTCGGGCATGGTCGCCGCAGACTTTCTCCAGCTCGTCCGCCATGTCGCGGACGGCGGCGCGAGTGCGTGCCGTCAGGCCGCTCTGACGCCGAATGAACGCGAGGGCGACTTCGGCATCGCGCGCCTCGTTCGTCGCCGACGCCAGCGCGCGCAGCTTTCGGCGGGTGCGGCCCCGCACCGTATCCGACAGCTCGGGGCGAAAGGCGCGCAGCCAGGAGCGCAGCCGCCGCATCGCGACGCGCAGGTCGTGCAGCGCATCGGGCTCGTCGTCCTCGAACCGCGTGCGGGCCGAGTGCACGTCGTCGAGCAGCGCCGACGCGATCGCCCGCACGGCGTGCGGCGCCGGCATGGCGAGAAGGGTGGGAGTGAGTCGGCCTGGCTCCTCATGGTCGTGCATCGGTGAATGCTCGCCCGGGAGCGGCTATGTCCGCAACGCTCGGCTTGCGCGGCACTCATTTGCTTCATACGTTTGCCGGCCTTCGATCCGCGACGTGGTGGATCGGTGTCGGGTTCAGCTCCCGCAAGTGACTGCGGGTAGCTGACATAGCTGCGTCACTCGAAGTCGATCAAATAGTTCATCATTTTGAGTGACGAACACGACCATCCGCAGGTCTTCAATTTCCGAACTTGGGGTGCTGCGTTGTGGGTGAGCACCCCGCCGATGCCGGCTCAGGAGATGGAGCGTTCCGTCGAGCCGGATTTGTCACGTACCCAAACCAATGCGCCCCCTTCCATGAACGAGCCGACGACTGACGTCACTCGGAGGTGGCAACTGCCCCTCCAACTGCTCGCGCTCTTCGCCTGCCTGCTCATCCCTGCGCAGCTCCACGCGCAGAACCGGGTCACAGGCCGGGTGACCGCTCAGGCGACCAACCAGCCGATTGCCGACGTGGTGGTCGGGGTAGTCGGAACCCAGGTCGCGACCCGGACGAACAACGACGGTCGCTTCGCCCTCACGGCGCCTGCCGCCTCGGGCACCCTCTTCTTCACGCGCCTCGGCTACAACCGACTTCAGGCCCCGTACTCCGGCACGACGCCGGTGGACGTGACGCTCGTCGTGGCCGCGACGAAGCTCGAGGAGGTCGTCGTCGTCGGCTACGGCGAGAAGATCCGCGCCACCGCCACGGAGTCCGTCGCGCAGGTCACGGGCGAGGATCTCCGCCGGGTGCCCGCCGCCAGCCCCGAGGCCGCGCTGGGCGGTCGCGCCGCCGGCGTTCAGGTCACCACGGAGTCGGGCGCCCCGGGCGCTCCGTCGGCCGTCCGCATCCGCGGCGTCGGCACCGTGGGCAACACCCAGCCGCTGTTCGTCGTCGACGGTCTCCCAGTCGGCCGCGCGAACAGCCCGAAGGACAGCCCACTCGCGACGATCAACCCGGACGACATCGAGAGCATCTCGGTGCTCAAGGACGCTTCGGCCGCCGCGGTGTATGGTGTGCAGGCGGCGAACGGCGTCGTGCTGATCCAGACGCGCCGTGGCCGAGCCAGGACGCCGACGATCGAGTACAACGGCTACTACGGCGTCCAGAACTTCCCGAAGACGTACGACATGCTGAACCCGCAGCAGTGGTACGACTTCGGCCAGGAGTCGTTCGACGCCTACAACAAGCAGTTCAACTACGCGCCGACGAGCACCGAAGCGCGCAAGTACACGCCCTGGCTCGTCAGCAACTGGTCGACGGTCAGCCAGCAGAACACCGACTGGGGCGACGTCGTCACCGAGCACAACGCGCCGATCTCCAACAACTTCATGTCGGTCTCCGGCAACACGGACCGCTCGGACTACTTCATCTCGGGCGGCGTGTTCAAGCAGGCGCCGATCATCACCAAGTTCGACTTCCGCCGGTATAGCGGGCGAGTGAACAGCAACGTGCGCGTCACCGACCGCGTTCGGCTCTCCGAGACGTTCTCGGTCTCGCACGGCCAGACGGTCCGCGGCCAGAACAACGGCTACAACGGCCAGCTGCTCCCGAACGCGCTGAACCTGCCGCCGTTCTTCCAGTATCAGGACGCGAACGGCCTGGTCGCGGGGAACCGTTACGGCTACACCGGCAACACGCAGTTCGCGAACAACGCCGGGCTCACCTTCGGCAACGAGCCGGCGCTGAATCAGCTCGTCGACGCGCGCGACCGCACCCTGCGCCTCCTCGGCGGCGGCACGGCGGAGCTGGACATCCTGCCGGGACTCACCCTCCGCTCGCTCGGAAGCCTGGACATGGGCGTCGACCGCAACACCACCTTCGTGCCGCCGATCACGCAGGCGGAGATCGGCCTCGATCGCTCCGACAACGACGAGGAGACCCGGACCGACAACCTCTCGCTGCTCTGGTCGAACACGCTCAACTACACGAAGGCATTCAAGCAGCACAACCTGAACGTCCTCGCCGGCACCGAGATCCAGAAGAGCAAGTACACCGGCACGACGTTCTCCACGAAGGACCTCATCACGACCGCGGACGCGTACCGCCAGATCCCGACGGCCGGCAGCAACATCTTCAACCCGCCGGCGTCCTGGGCCGGTGAGGCGGCGTTCCTCTCGTACCTCGGCCGCGTGAGCTACGACTACGCGCAGAAGTACCTGCTGACGCTCTCGCTGCGTCGCGACGGGTCGTCGAACTTCGCGCCGGAGAATCGGTGGGGCACCTTCCCGGCCGTGTCGGCGGGATGGCGCCTCACACAGGAGCCCTGGTTCCACGTTCCCGCGCTGTCCGAGTTCAAGATCCGCGGCAGCTGGGGGCGGCTGGGCAACTCCGACGTACCGAGATCCTTCCCGCACATCAACCAAGTGTCGGTGACCCCCGACTACGGTCTGAACGGCAGCACGGTCGTAAAGGCGCCTGCACTAACGGGGCTCGTGAATCGCGATCTGATCTGGGAGACGAGCGAGAGCATCGACTTCGGCTTCGAGTCGGGATTCCTCGACAACCGCCTGACCTTCAACGCGAACTACTTCAAGCGCGACACGAAGGACTTCCTGCTCAACGTGCCGATCCCGGCGACGTCGGGGCTGTCGTTCGGCAGCACGGACGCGTTCGGCGCCACCGCGGCGGTGAACAGCGGACTGGTACGCAACAAGGGATTCGAGTTCGAGAGCGGCTACGAGTTCACGGCGCCGGGCGGCGTCGACATCCGTCTGAACGGCAACTTGACGACGCTGAAGAACGAGCTCGTTTCGCTGCGCCCCGGAATCGAGGAGTATTCGGCGGGCAATGGCTATCGCACCGCGGTGGGCGAGCCGATCGACTACTTCTTCGGCTACCAGACCTGCGGCGTCTACCGCGATGCCACCGCAGCGGCCGCGGCGCCGGTGGACAAGACGATCGGCAATAACAAGACGCAAGCGGGCGACCTCTGCTTCGTCGACGTGAACGGCGACAACGCCATCACCGACAAGGATCGCACGTACCTCGGCAAGACGATTCCCGACTTCTACTACGGGTTCCAGGTCAACTCCAACTGGAAGCAGTTCGACGTCGCGCTGTTCTTCAACGGTGTGGGTGGGGTCCAGAAGTACAACTCCGTGCGCCGGCGTCTCGGCTCGATGGGCGGAGGTGGCGGCAACAAGCTGACCTCGGTGCTGAACCACTGGACGCCGACGAACTCCGATGCGCCGAATCCGCGCAACATCGCGGGCGATCCGAGCCAGAACGCCCGCTTCTCCGACTTCTGGGTGGAGGACGCGAACTACTTCCGCCTGAAGAACCTGCAGCTCGGCTACACTCTGCCGGCGGGTAAGCTCGGACTGAAGAACTCCACGCGCGTCTACGTCGCGGGCACGAACCTGTGGACGGCGACGCCGTACTCAGGGCTCGATCCGGAGTTCACCACGTCCGTGGACTTCTCGCGGTCGCGCAACGACCAGCAGCAGCAGTCGGGCACGGACAACGGCTTCATTCCGCAGCCGCGCATGTGGCAGTTCGGCCTCCGCACCACGTTCTGATCTCATCGTCGCGTCCGCGGGCCCTGGGCTCGCGGACGGACTCACCGCTCGATCTCTCACGAGGCTCTGAAGCCACCATGAAGTTCATCGCGAATCGCATCGCGAAGAAATACGCGCGGACCGGCGGCATACCGCTGCTGCTGGTGCTGTCGCTGACGATGTGCAGCGAGGACGTGCTCGACAAACAGCCGCTCGGCACGCTGACTGACGAGACGTTCTACAAGACGGAGAAGGACTTCGCCGCCGCGACGCTCGCGCCGTACTCGACGATGCTCAACCTGACGTACGAGCAGTTCGGCGCCGGACTGTGGAACGGCTTCCTGAAGCCGGACGACGACGTGCAGCACCGCGATCCCAACGACGCGATGGACGTGTTCAACTGGACGCCGACGAACAACAACTTCGGCTGGGTCTGGGCGAACGCGTACAAGGGGATCGCGCGCGCGAACACGGTGCTGGACCAGCTTCCCAAGGCGGACAAGATGGATCCCGCCAAGAAGCCGCGGTACGAGGCCGAAGCCAAGTACATGCGGGCCTGGTGGTACTTCCTGCTCGCGACGAACTGGGGTGACGTCCCGCTCCCGACCACCGTCCCGGGCAGCATCGAAGAGACGATGGTCGGCAACTCGAAGCCGGGTGAGGTGTGGGACCTGATCGAGTCCGACCTCAAGTTCGCGACGACGAACCTGCCGTCGGACTACGGCAGCGAGAAGGGTCGCGCCAACAAGTGGACGGCGCAGGCGCTCCTCGGCAAGGTGCAGGTGTATCGCGCGCAGTGGTTCAAGAACGCCGCGAAGTACGCCGAGGCGGCTACGAACCTCCAGGCCGTGGTGACCGGCGGCAAGTACAAGCTCACGGCGAATTACGGCGACAACTTCGACGAGAAGAAGGAGAACAACGAGGAGTCGCTGTTCGAGGTGCAGGACACCGAGGGCGACAACATCAACTCGTGGGGCACCACGGACACGGGTGGCCGGGCGGGTCACGCGTGGACGATCTACGTGAGCCCATCGTGCTACTACGGCCCGGCCACGGGCTGCGCGCCGAAGAGCTGGGGCGAGGGGTACGGCCAGATCGACATCACGGCGTCTCTGCAGGCCGAGTTCGAGGCGGGCGACCCGCGGCGGTATTACACGATGTACTCGCAGGGAGAGAAGTACGGGGACGACATCTTCAGCGCGGGTTGGAGCCGCACGGGCCACACGCCGGCGAAGTACAACCGGCCGTGGGACCCGAACCGCTTCCCGAACAACTGGTCGCAGAACAACCTGCGCCTGATCCGCTACGCCGACGTCCTCCTGCTGCTCGCCGAGGCGAAGCTGCTGGGCGCGAATGACGTGGCCGGTGCGGCGGCATTGATCAATCAGGTGCGCGCGCGCGCACGCAACACGCCGGTGCCCGCCGAGGCGAACATCGTGGGAACGCTCCCGGACGTGCCGGTCGGCACGCCGGCGGCGATGTTCAAGGCGCTGATGCACGAGCGCCGCGTCGAGTTCGCGACGGAGTGGGACTACCGCTACGAGGATCTGGTCCGCTGGCACCGCGCGGGGGGCCTGCTCAACATCAAGACGGACGTGCAGTTCGGCTTCCCGGAGTCGAACGCGAACTGGAAGGAGACCTACCTGCTCAAGCCCGTTCCACAGAGCGAGCTGGATCTGAACCAGAATCTCAAGCAGAACCCCGGGTACTGATCGTCGTCCCGGGTGTCCAGGGAGCAGAGCGGGCCGCGAAAGCGGTCCGCTTTGCTATTCGGAAGTCTGGTTCGATTCGCGATCTGCTGTTGAACGGCGGAACGCGGATCTTCAAAAGCGATCTGACGGAAGATGCCGGATCGCTTCGAGCCGCGGCGCAGACCACTCGTGGCGATGGAACCGGGAACGGCCACGAATGCCGCGGATGACACAGAAACGGCCGGATCTCTGGCGGAGAGATCTCCGTTCCGGACCATCAAGGATTTTTGCCGTCGTGGGTGGAGAGGAGCGCTGCGTGGTGCACGAGTCTCGACCCCGAGTGGAGTCCTCTGCGCCTCTGCGCACCTCTGCGCCTCTGCGTGAAAACCCGCGGCGCGAGAGTCCGTCCCGCCGGCGGTTCACGCAGAGGCGCAGAGCCGTGCGCCTGGACCGGCCACCAGCGCCGTGGTCCGCAGAGGCGCAGAGAACGGCTCGGGGCGGAGAGATCTCGGCCCCGGAACCAGCAAAGACTTTGTGATTGTGGATGGAGAGGATGCGAGCGCTGGGCCGAGCAGCTCGACCCGGAGAGGAATCTGCACCGGGCCTGTCATCCCGAGCGAGGTCGAGGAATCCCCCGCAGTCCGTCAGATCGGCGCCGTTGCCGAGTCCCGCACGAGAGGCTCGTCCACTACCTCGCCGCGCGCGCGAGCTGCGAGTCGAGTGGGAGCGATCGGCTCGCGCCGCGGGAGTCCACCACCTTCACGCTGACGATCTGCTTGCCGATGCGCACGTAGCGGGACGACTGCGAGAGGTACGTCGAGCCGTAGGGGAGCTCGACGCGCGAGGTGCGGCCCTGCGCGTCGGTGAGGAGGGCGTAGCTGTCGAGGGGGTGGACGCGCAGTGCGCGCGTGTCGCTCGGGCGCGTGGGCGCGAAGGTGCGGAGCGTATCGCCGTTCTGGGTCACGAGCACGAGCGAGCGATGGTCGTCGGTCAGGACGTCGGCGACGGCGCGCGCGTTGCCGGGGACGAAGAAGCCGCTCGCCGAGCCGCTCACGTAGCTGAAGCCGCCGCGGCCGTCGCCGAGGAGCACGGCACCGATCGACGCGTCGTCCCACCCCGCCTGCGTCTCGGGTCCATGGGAGTTGCCGACGAGCAGGACGTCGAGGGCGCCGTCGCCGTTCGCGTCGATGGCGAGCATGCCGTACGTCGGCGCGATCTGCGCGAGCGTCGGCAGCGGCCGGCGCACGAACTTCCCGCCGCCGCGATTCTCGAGGTAGACGCTCGCGAACATTACGCTGCGCCCGACGTACGCGCTTCCGCGCTCGGTGGGCGACAGCGTCTGGTCGAGCGTGGCGCGGGCGTAGTCCTCGTAGCGCTGGAAGCGGCCCTTCATCGTGATCATCTCGTCGACCATCAGGTCGCGCGACGCCACTGGATAGCTCTCGTCGCCGACGTACGACGAGAGCACCGGATCGAGGCTGCCGTTCCGGTCGAAGTCGCCGGCGTGTACGCGCACGGGCTTCTGCTCCGTGGCGCGATACCGCGTGTTGAGGCCGAGGTTGCCCGCGACGTAGTCGATGTCGCCGTCGCGATCGAAGTCGCCGGCGACGAGACTGTTCCACCAGCCATGGGTGTCGCCGAGCCCCGTGGACGCGCTGACGTCGTCGAACCGGTCGCCGGCGTTGCGTAGGAAGGTGAACGCCATCCACTCGCCGGCGACGAGCAGATCGACGCGGCCATCCTGGTCGAAGTCGGTGAACAGCGCACTCGTCACGAGC
>JBJMNN010000113.1:0-17001 GCA_045804245.1 Gemmatimonadaceae bacterium
AGTCCCGCCGCGCGAAGTCGCGCCTGGGCACCCCGCGCGGCGGACGGCGGACGGTGCCGAGTCGGATCCCTTCGCCGGCGAGGCGCGGCGTGCCGAGGCGGACGACGTGGATGGGCATTGGGAGCAGGCAGGGGTAAGCTGGTCAGTCGGTGAGCTGGTGAGCTGGTGAGATGAACAACCCTGATAAGAACCGGCGCCACCAGCTTACCGGTTCACCGCTAAAATCAGTCGACCACCGCCGTTCCCCGGCAAGACCTCCGACCCCCTTCGATGAGACACACCTTCGTTCGATCACTCGCGCTGCTCTCATCGCTGGCACTCGCGACGACCGCGCGGGCGCAGAGTGCAGCGACCGGCGCGCCCTTCCCCGTCACGATTCGCGTCGACGCCAGCCAGAGCGTCGGACCCCTGACGCCGATCTGGCGGTTCTTCGGCGCGGACGAGCCGAACTACGCGACGATGAAGGACGGGCGAAAACTGATCGGCGAGCTGGGGGCGCTGCGCCCGAAGCAGGTGTACTTCCGGACGCACAACCTGCTGAACTCGGGCGACGGCACGCCGGCGCTCAAGTGGGGGAGCACCAATGTGTACTCGGAGGATGCGCGCGGGCGCCCGGTTTACGACTGGACGGTGCTCGACCGGATCTTCGACACGTATCTCGCGCGCGGCGTCAGGCCGTACGCGCAGATCGGGTTCATGCCGAAGGCGCTCTCGACGCACCCGGAGCCGTACCAGCACGAGTGGCGCCCCGGCATGAAGTACGATCTGATCAGCGCCGGCTGGGCGTTTCCACCGAAGGACTACGCGAAGTGGGGCGAGCTCACATACCAGTGGGTGAAGCACTGCGTCGAGCGCTACGGGCGGGCCGAGGTCGAACAGTGGTACTGGGAGGTGTGGAACGAGCCGAACGGACCGGCATACTGGCGCGCGAGCCCGGACGAGTTCTTCAAGCTGCACGACTACGCGGTCGCGGCGGTGCGGCGCGCGCTGCCGACAGCGCGCGTGGGCGGCCCGGACGTCGCTGGTTCCGGCGGTGCCTTCATGGAGGGGTTTCTCCGCCACGTCGTGAGCGGGAAGAACTTCGCGACGGGCGGCGTGGGCACTCCAACGGACTTCCTCGCCTTCCACGCCAAGGGGTCTCCCACTTTCGTGGACGGCCACGTGCGAATGGGTATCGCCAACCAGCTCGCGACGATCGACCGCGGCTTTCAGATGATCGCCGCCGTGCCCGAGCTGCGCGCGAAGCCGATCGTGATCGGCGAGTCGGATCCCGAGGGCTGTGCGGCGTGCCAGGGCGCGTCACTCGGCTACCGAAACGGAACGATGTACTCGAGCTACACCGCCGCGGTGTTCGCGCGGAAGCACCTGCTCGCCGCGAAGCACGGCGTGCACCTCGAGGGCGCACTGACGTGGGCGTTCGAGTTCGAGGATCAGCCCTACTTCGCCGGATTCCGCGCTCTGGCGACGAACGGGATCGACCTCCCGGTGCTCAACGTGTTCCGCATGTTCGCGAAGATGGGCGGTCAGCGCCTCCGGACGGAGAGCTCGGCCGAAGTGCCGCTCGAGCGCATCGTCGCCTCCGGCGTGCGCGAGCAGCCTGACGTCTCGGCGCTCGCGAGCCTGGACGGCTCGACGCTCGCCGTGATGGTCTGGCATTATCACGATGACGACGTCGCGGGTCCCGATGCGGAGGTCGCGCTCACGCTCGCCGGTCTGTCCGCCGCGGCGTCGGGTGCGCGCGTGATGCACTACCGCATCGACGAGACGCACACCAACGCGTATGGAGAATGGAAGCGAATGGGGAGCCCGAACGCCCCGAACGATGCGCAGTACGCGCGATTGCTCGAAGCCTCGAAGCTCACGACGATCGAGCAGGCCGCTCCCCGCACGACGAGCGCCGGTAGCGAGCTGACATTCCGGCTGCCGCGTCAGGCGGTGTCGCTCTTGGTGCTGGAGTGGGGCGCGACGCGCTGAGGACTAATCGCGAAGCTTCGCGGCGAGCTTGCGTACGGTCGTGATGCTGCGCGCCGTGCCCGGGTCGCCGAACGCGCGGGCGAACGCGCCGGGCTTGATGTTCGAGTCGCTGCTGCGTCCGCGCGTGCGCCAGAAGACCTCGCGGCCGAAGACGTGGAACTCGTCGTAGTCGGTGCCCAAGGCGAGGATTCGCTCGGCGCGTGCGCGATCGATCGGCGCGCGGTTGAAGATGACGTGTACCGTGTGCGACTCGAGCACCGGATCCTTCACGTCGAACGGATCGTGCGCCACGACCGCGTCGAGCTCATCGACGGTGCGGACGAAGGTGGCGACGTCGTAGCCGAGGCCTTTCCGCAGCGCCGTCTCGATGCGCTGCTCGAGCGCCGCGACGTCGGCGGCTCGGGAGGAGAAGAGGACGTTGCCGCTGGCGATGACGCTGCGGACGTCGGTGAGCCGCGCGTGTTCGAACAGGGCGCACAGGTCGGTCATCTTCACGTTGCGGCCGCCGACGTTGATGGCGCGGAGCAGCGCGACGTATCTGGGCATATGGGTGAGCCGCTCGGTATGACTCTGAAGGGCTGAGCTCGTCAATAAGGCAACGGGCAGGGCGCCACGATGTCCGGCATCGCCATTGCTATTCCTGAGCGAATACAACGGGAGGCACTTCCATGAATATGCAGAAGGTTGGGCGCGGCGCTGCGGCCGCGGGGATGCTGGCCGCCCTCGCCGCATGTTCGAGCCTTGGCTCGCTCGGCAACATCCTCGGCAGCGTGATCCCAGGCGGCGGCTCGGGGAGCAGCCAAGTGTCCGGCTACGTCTCTGGCGTGGACACGCGCGCCCAGGTGATCGGGCTGCAGCAGCCGAACGGCCAGCCCGTGAACCTGCTGTTCGACAACCAGACGAAGGTCGTCTACAACAACCAGAGCTATCCGGTGACGTCACTCGACCGCGGCGACCAGATCACGGCGCGGATCCAGAACACCAACAACGGCTATTACACGGACCTCGTGCAGGTCGACCAGCCGGTGCGGGGCTCGGCGGGAACGACGACGTCATCGCCGGGCGCCGTGCAATCGCTGCAGGGCACCGTGCGCCAGGTCGATCAGCAGAACGGCCTGTTCACGATGGACGTCAGCAACGGCGCGCGGCTCACCGTCTCGATGCCGTACTCGCCGAACCGCACGGACCTCACGAAGTTCCAGAACCTGCGCACGGGGGACGTCGTGCGAATCGCGGGGGTGTATCTGAACAGCTCGCGAGTGGAGCTCAGACAGTTTTATTGAGCGCTTAGCACACTTCCATCAACTCCAACCGATTCCCGAACGGGTCGTATACGTGGACGCGACTGAAGCCGGGGAGCGGGACGGCTGGTTCGATCGCATGTCCGGCGGCCTCGCAGCGGGCGACGAGAGCCGCGAGGTCGGGGACGAGCCACGCGGGGTGTCCCTTCCTCGTCGGTTGGAAGTCGCGCTCGGAGCCGAGATGCAGGTTCACCGCGCCGTTGCGGAACCAGCCACCGCCGCGACCGCCGAGTGACTCGGGGCGGACGATCTCCGTGAACCCGAGCACGTCGACGTAGAACTCGCGCGCGCGGCGTTCTTCCCCATCGGGGATGATGAGCTGAACGTGCTCGAAGCCGACGAATTCCGTCGGCATGCGGGCGTCGGTCATGCGCGGCGCACTCGCGCTACCGAGCGGGGTTCTTCGCCACCTTGAAGACGAAATAGTAGAAGCTCTCGCCGGGCGGAAGCAGCAGTTGGTGCGGGATGCCGGCCGGAATCACGACGATGTCGCCCGGCTTGATCTCGGCCTCGGTGCCGCCGCGGATCGTGCCGCCCTTCCATTCGCCGGGCGAGGAAGCCCGCTCGCCCTCGACCGTGCCGCCGTACAGCAGCCGCGCGCGCCCCCGCTGCACGACGAAGATGTCGGTGAACGCCTCGTGGCGCTCGTGCATTCCCGACGTGTCGCGGCGCGTGAACATGTTCGACAGTCCGTCCCAGCGCATGATCTGATGCGACGTCGCTGCGCCGGCGGGGAGCGAGTCCGCGAGCGCCGCGAGGCGCGTCGTGGACAGGATCTGCACCGCCTTCGACACGGGCTGCGCCGACGCCGAGGACGGCGCGGGAGTCTGCGCGCCAACGGCGGACGTGCCGGAGGCCGAGAGAGTCGCGAAGAAAAGGACGAGTGCAGCGCGCATGAGGTGCTCCGGCGAGTCGTGAGTGTTCAGCACGCCCAATATGCGAGCGCCCAGCCTGGCAGCAAGAACGGAGAGCCTCATTGCATGAAGCCCCTCCGGCCTCCATGCCTGGCCGATCGAGTTCGTCAGGCTCTTTACGCCTGTCGGCGACCGATCACTCGAACCGCCTCACGTAGCGCCGCCCCGTGTGCTCGAAGCCGAGCCGCTCGTAGAAGAGCGGCGCATCGACGCGATGGAGTGCGGTGGTGACGACGAGGCGGTCAGCGCCGCGCGCCCTTCCCCAGCGCTCGGCCTCGACGACGAGCGCGCGTCCGACACCCCGCCCGCGCATCTCGGGCGGAACGACAAGCGCGGTGAGCTGGGCGACGGGACGCGCGACGTGAAGCACCGCGCGCGAGTGCACCGTCGCCAGGCCGGCGGGAATTCCGTCGACTTCCGCGATGAAGGCGTCGTCGCCCGCCGCGCGGAGCCGCCGAAGCCGCTCCGGGAGCTCGGCCGCATCGGCGGGATAGCCGAGATGCGCCAGCAGCGACGCCATCGCATGCGCGTCGGCATCTGTTGCGGCGCGGATCTCGACTGCGGACGGCGCTTCCTTGTCGCTCACGATATCGCTCGTCGCGCGTTCGTCACTGGAGGTGCGGCGCGACTTGCGTGCGCCAGATCGCGTACCCGGCGGGCGTCATGTGCAGGCTGTCGGCGATGAAGAGCTCGGGCCGCGGCCTGCCGTTGGCGCCGAGCATCGGCGTGAAGACGTCGACGTACGTTTGCAGCGTGTCGCGCGCAATGATCGCACGGACGAGACGGTTCGCCTCGCGCTGCTGGTCGACGAGATGCCAGCGAGATGGGCTCGGCTTCAGACTGATGAAGACGATCCTCGTCGCCGGCAGGGAATCACGCACTGCACGGACGAAGCTGCGGTAGTCGTCCGCCACCCGGGTCGGGCCCCAGTTCAACGTGAGGTCGTTGTCGCCTTCGTAGACCACGATCATGCGCGGCCGATAGGGCAGCACGATGCGCGGCAGATAGTGGGTCGCCTCGGGAAAGGTGGAACCGCCGAAGCCTCGGTTCACCACGGGGAGACCGGGGAAGTCACTCTCGAGCGACCGCCAGAGCCTGATCGACGAGCTGCCGACGAAGACGATGCCGCCGGCTGACGGCGGGGCGACGCGGTCCGACTCCTCGAACCGCCGAATCTCGGCCTCGGAGCGATCGACGGCGATCGGCAGCCGGCGCACAGGCGTATTGCCGCGCGCCGCGACGTCGGGGCGCTGCGCAGACGCGCAGGCGGTGCTGATGAGCAGAACGACAACGAGCCGCAGGGATACGTTCATTCGATCTCCAGGTCGGCGAGCGCCGGATCGGGGTCAGGATACTTCAAGTCGAGTGACTCGAGCGTGTCGGCGATGCAGCGCGCGATGAGGTAGTTGCGAACGTCCTTGTCGTCGGCGGGGACGAGATACCAGGGTGCCCACTCGGTGCTCGTCTTCTCGAGGATCGCGGCGTAGGCCTTGGTATAGTCGTCCCAGCGCTTGCGATCGTCGAGGTCGCCGACGCGGAACTTCCAGTTCTTGGTCTCGTCCTCGATGCGCTCCTCGAACCGCGTCTTCTGCTCGTCTCGCGAGATGTGCAGCATGAACTTGAGCTGCACGACACCGTTGGCGGCGAGCATGCGTTCGAAGTCGTTGATCTGGTCGTACCGCGCCGACCAGACCTTCTTGGGGGAGATGCCGTGCACGCGCGGGACGAGGATGTCCTCGTAGTGCGAGCGGTTGAAGATCCCGATCATCCCCCTGGGCGGGATCTGGCTATGGATGCGCCAGAGAAAGTCGTGACGGAGCTCCAGCTCGGTCGGCTGCTTGAAGCCGGAGACGGTGCATCCCTGCGGGTTCACCGACGAGAAGACCTTCCGGATGGTGCCGTCCTTCCCGGACGCATCGCGACCCTGGAGCACGATGAGGAGCGCATGACTGCCGGCGGCCCAGAACACGCGCTGGAGGTCGGCGATGCGCGCCGACTCCTTGGCGCTCAGCCGCTCGAGCTCCTCCTCGCTCTTGCCGTGGTTCGGCATGCGGGCATGCGCGTCGCCCAGCTTGATGTCCTTCTTCGACTCGACCGGCTTGAGCTTCATGTGCACGATGGGCTGGCGGAGCGTCCGGAACGGCACGGTTGTTTCGTCGTCACGCGGCACCTCTCACGGGAGCGGTCGATGGCACAGCAGCGCAACGCCGAAGGAAACAACGAACAGCGCCGGACGAAAGCACGCGAGGCCCGGGAAGCCGGCAAGCGGCCCAGCGAGTCGAGCGCGACGCTCGGCGCCAGCAAGCAGCGAAAGGAAGCGAAGTCGAGCGCATCGCATCAGGAGAAGATGGAGCAGAAGGGCGAGGGCAAGGAAGCCAGGACCGCGAAAGGGACCAGCGGGAAGCCCCGTCCCGGCAACCGCGAGACCGACCCGAAACGAACCGATCGCTGGGGGTGAACCCCGCGCTCACCGCGCGTAGATCCCGACGACCGTCTCGTCGAAGTCGAGGCGGCGATCGGGGCGCGGCAACTCGTGCGACGCCGCGTGCTCGACGGCGATGAGCCGTGAGAAGCGCCGAGTGCGCCAGTCGTCGAGCACGCGGTCGAGCATCCGCGAACCGTACGGCGGATCGGCGAAGACGATGTCGTACGCATCCTCGCCGAGCGCGCCGGCGAAGGGGAGCGCGTCGCGCTTGAAGATGCGCGTGCGATCGCGCAGCCGGAACAGCGCCACGTTGGCGCGAAGCGCGTGAAGGCTCGATGGGCGCGTCTCGACGAAGTCCGCGCTCGCCGAGCCACGAGAGATCGCCTCGAGGCCGAGCGCGCCCGAACCGGCGAACAGGTCGAGCACTCGCGCTCCCGCGAGGTGGGGCTCGAGCGCGTCGAGCAGCGCGGCGCGAACGTGCTCGGCCGTCGGTCGGACGCGCGCGTCGTTCGGCGAGACGAGATCGCGGCCGCCGAACTTCCCTTTCACGATCCTCATGCGGCGGAAGCTGTGCTCGGTCCGCGTCCCGAGCAACGGCGATGCAGCGCGGCTACCAGCGACGCCGTAGGCCCAACCCACCGAGAGCGTGCAGGGCCACGTTGGGAACGAGCAAGTCGCCCCGGGCGATCCGGATGCGTGCGATCGCGGCGGTCAGCTTGAGCTCGGGTGATGCGGTCATCGCCACCGCGCCGCCGTTGAGCGGGTAGCGCCGCCCCACCGCGAGCTGCGACGAGATGCCCGCGACATGGTAGCCGCCGCCGAGGAGCGTGCGCAGCGGCCCGATGGAGCGACCGGCGAGCTCCCCTTCGGGATGCGCGATCACCACGCCGATCCCGAAGCGCCAGCGGAAACCCTCGCCGCGCGTCGCGAGGTCGAACATCGGCTCGTTGTAGCCGTGACTCACCTCAAGGCGGTCGATTGGGGGAACGGGATTCTCGAGGTAGAGCTTGTGATGGAGCATCTCGGCCGCGATCTCCCGGCCAACGCTCGCTCGCGCTACGCGGTAACTGTAGTACGGCGCATCGTCGAACGGCCGCGTCGACCAGCGGGCTCGGATGACGCGGCGCTCGCCGGCGAGCTCGATGACGAGCGGCGTTCGAAGGCTCCACGCAAACCCCGTAAACAGCTCCGCCGCGAGCGCTTCGCTCGGTGCGGACTGCGCGGGGAGCGCGCTCGGCGTCGGCGCGAGCGAGAGTGTCGCGGCAGCGCCGAGCACCGAGCGCGATCGGGCGAGTACACGGAGCGCTCGGGGCGGGGCGTCGATCTCGCGCATGCGCCGTTGGAGTTCAACTTCCGCGCGCGCGCGGCGCGCGCGCGCGGCGCGAACCATTTTGTCGAGGTCCGCGTAACTCACGAGGGGTTTGAACCGCCCCTGTAGTCGGGCACGTCCATCGATCGGGGTGCGATTGGGAGCAGCGCTCGAGTCCGCCTTCACCTTTCTGTTCAAGTACCCGCCGCGCCTGTTCGATCGCGGGGAGCTCGTCCTGGCGCCTGTGGTGCCGGTCTGGCTCATCGCGCTCGCGGCGTTGGGGGCGGTCGCGCTCGTCGTGCTCGCCTATCGTCAGCTCCGCGGCATCAGCCGGGTCGACCGTGTGGTGCTGGGCACGACGCGAGCGCTCGCGCTGGTGATCGTCCTCGCCTGTCTGCTGCGTCCGACCGAGGTGCTGTCGAGCGCCGTGGCGCAGCGCAACATCCTCGCGATCCTGCTCGACGACTCGCGCAGCATGCGCGTGGCCGACGTGAACGGCGCGAGCCGCACCAGCGCGATGCAGCGCGCATTCTCCGACTCGAGCGCGCTCGTGCGCCGTCTGGCGTCGCGGTACGCGGTGAGGATGTTCCGGTTCGCGGCCGAGCCGAGCCCCGCTCCGCCGACGACGCGACTCGACGCCAGTGGGGGCCGTACCGACCTCGCCGCCGCGCTGAACGGCGTGCGGTCCGACCTGGCCGGGCTGCCCGTGGCGGGAGTGATCGTCGTGACCGACGGCGCGGACAACTCGGGTGGCGACCTCGGCGCGTCGATCCTCGGGCTCAAAGCGCGCCGCGTCCCCGTCTACACGGTGGGCGTCGGCCAGGAGCGGTTCAGCCGAGATCTGTCCGTCACGAGCGTATCCGCGCCACCGAGCGTGCTCGCCGGCTCCACGGTGTTGATCGACGCGGCGATCGGCGTGCGCGGCGCGGCGGGCGAGAAGACGACACTGACCGTCGAGGCGGACGGGAAGATCGTCGCCAGCGAAGAGGTCACCCTGCCCCGGCGCGGCGACGTGGTGCGCACGCGCCTCCGCGTGCCGCCGATGCCGGCGGGGAGCTATCGGCTCACCGTGCGGGCACGGCCGATCGAGGGCGAGCTCGTGGCCGAGAACAACGAGTACAGCACCGTGCTGGACGTGCGGCCGGGCCCGGCGCGGGTGCTCTACGTCGAAGGGGAGCCGCGACCGGAGTTCGCCTTCCTGCGGCGGGCGGTCGCCGCCGACAGCGCGGTGCAGGTCGTGGGGCTGATGCGGAGCGCGGAGCACAAGTTCCTGCGGCTCGGCGTACGCGACAGCATGGAGCTGGTCAACGGCTTCCCAACTCGGCGCGAGGAGCTGTTCCGGTTCCGGGCGATCATCCTGGGAAGCGTCGAGTCGTCGTTCTTCACCGGCGACCAGCTCCGCATGCTGCAGGAGTTCGTGAGTCAGCGCGGCGGGACGCTGCTCGCGCTGGGCGGCCGCGCGTCGCTCGCCGAAGGAGGCTACGCGGGCACGCCGGTGTCGGAGGTGCTGCCCGTGATGCTCAACGCGCCGCGCGCCGACACCGGCGCCGCGCCGATCGAGCTCGCGATACGGCCGACGACGGCGGGGCGAACGCACGCCGCACTCCGGCTGCGCGAGGCCGAAGCGGCGAGCCTCGCGCGCTGGGACTCGCTGCCGAAGCTGACGTCCGTGAACCGGCTCGGCGGGCTGCGGCCTGGCGCGACGACGCTGCTCTCCGGCCGTGCGGGCGAGGACCGCGATGCGGCCGAAGTCCCCGTGCTCGCCTTCCAGCGGTACGGGCGTGGGATGGGCATCGTCCTCGGCGTGCAGGACACCTGGCTCTGGCGCATGCACGCGAGCATTCCGCTCGAGGACGCGACGCATGCCACGCTCTGGCGACAGATGCTGCGCTGGATGGTGGAAGGCGTGCCGGATCAGGTCGAGCTCGCCGCGGTGCCGGCGCGCGTCGCTCCCGCCGAGCCGGTGGAGCTGCGGGCGCGCGTCGTGGACTCGACGTTCGCGCCGGTGAGCCAGGCGTCCGTCGTCGCCCGCATCACCACGCCGACTGGCGGACTGGTGGACGTGCCGCTCGAGCGCTCGCCGACGGGGGACGGCACATATACAGGCCGCTATGTGCCGACCGATCGCGGCGCGTTCGCGATGAGCGCGACGGCGCGGTTCGCGGCCGACTCACTGCGCTCCGTGTCTGGCGCGCTCCTCGCAGACGACCAGGGGGCCGACGTCGAGCAGGCGGAGTTGCGCACGGGCCTGCTGCGCCAGGTGGCCCGCGAGACCGGCGGCCATTACTACCCGCTCTCTCAGGCGGCGCGACTCGCCGAGGACGTGAACTTCACGGAGAGCGGCGTCACTCAACGCGATGCACACGATCTGTGGGACATGCCCATCGTCTTTCTGCTGCTCGTGACGCTGCTGGGCGCAGAATGGTTCTATCGACGCCGCCGCGGGCTCGCCTAGTGTCGCGCCGCGTGCCGCGTCTTCTCGCCCTGTCGTGCGCCCTCGGGCTCGCGCTCGTCGTTCCGGGCGCCGCGCGGGCGCAGGGGGTGCACGTACTCGCCGTGACGGGGTTGTCGGGCGAGCCGGCATACCGGCTCTTGTTCGAGTCCGCCGCCTCGACACTCGTGGACAGCGCGCGGGCGCGGTGGCACGTGCCCGACTCGAGTCTCTTCGTGCTGGCCGAGGACGTGAACGGCACGCGAATCCGCGCCACGGGACGCGCGACGCGCGACGCGATCGCGCAGTCGTTCATGGCACTGTCGCGGCGTGTCGCGCCCGGCGACGTGGTGCTCGTGTTCCTGGTGGGGCATGGCTCGGGCGAAGGGCCGGAGTCGCGAGTGAGCCTGCCCGGTCCCGACGCGACGGCGGCCGATTTCGCTGGCTGGCTCGCCGGGTTCGCTCGGCAGCGCGTGGTGTTCGTGAACGCGGCGAGTGGCAGTGGTGACTTCGGTGCGGCGCTGGCGGGTCCGCGACGCGTAATCGTCACGGCGACACGCACCGCGCTCGAGCGCAACGAGACGCGCTTCGCGGCGCCGTTCGTCCGCGGGCTCACGAGCGACGAGGCCGACGCCGACAAGGACGGCCGCGTCTCCGTGCTCGAGGCGTTCGTGTACGCGAAGAAGGAGGTCGCGCGCGCCTACGAGACCGACAAGCTGCTGCTCACCGAGCACGCCGCGATCAGCGACAGCACGCTCGCCCGCACCGTGACGTTCGGCGCGCAGCGCGGGACGCCGACCGATCCGCGCGCGGCGGCACTCGTGGCGGAGCGGTCGGAGCTCGAGTCGCAGGTCGCGTCGCTGCGCGGCAGGAAGGACACGATGTCCCCTGCGGCGTATGACGCGGAGCTCGAACGGCTGCTCGTGCTCGTGGCGCAGAAGACACAGGCGATCCGCGCGCTGAGCGGGAGCGCCAAGCCATGATGCCCCGCCGCCTGATGGCTCTCGCCTCGCTGATCGCGCTGCCGGCATGCCTCGGCGCGTGGCAGGATGCCGATCCGCGCGCCGCGGTGCGCGCGCTCGTCGATGCGGGCAAGCTCGACGACGCGATCGCCGCGGCGCGCGCTGCGGGGCCCGACCTCGCGTCGCTGCTCGGCGAGACGCTTGTGCTGCGCGGCCGGCTCGTCGCGGCGGATTCGGCGCTCGAGGATGCGGTCGCTCGCCAGGCGCCTGGTTGGCGCTCGGCCGCCGCAACGCTCGCGGAGCTCGCCGAGCGCCGGGGCGATCACGATGACGCGACGCGCCGCGCCCGCGCGCTCACGTCCGCCTACGAGCAGAGCGCTGGCGGCTGGTCGTCCACCGACCGCGTCGCCGCGGGGCGTGCGTATCTGCTGCAGACCCGCGGCAATCCGGGATCGGTGCGCAGCGCGCTCGCCGCGTTCGACGCCGCGTACGCCGCCGACCCGAACAACCTCGACGCGAGGCTCCGCGCGGGCGAGCTGTTCCTCGACAAGTACAACGCGCCCGACGCCAAGGCGTCGTTCGACGAAGTGCTGCGCAAGGCGCCGGACAACGCGCGTGCGCTGCTCGGCCTGGGTCGCGTCGCGAGCTTCTCGGGCGACGGGCCGGCCACTCCCCTGCTCCGCCGCAGCCTCGAGAAGAATCCGTCGCTCGTGCCGGCGCACCTCGCGCTGGCGCGGCTGCATCTGAGCGCCGAAGCGTACGATTCGGCGGCGATCGCGGTGCGCGCCGCACTCGCCGTCGATTCCTCGTCGATCGGTGCGTGGTCGCTGGCCGGCGCGATCGCGTGGCTGCAGGGCGAGCAGGCGCAGTTCGTTCAGGTGCGCGACGCGGTGAAGCGTCTGAATCCACGGCCGGCCGAGTTCTACGCCGAGCTCGCGGAGGCGGCGGTCGGCCACCGTCGGTATTCCGACGGCATCGCCCTCGCACGCGAGGCGCTCACGCTCGACTCCACGTCGCTGCGCGCGCTCGGGCTGCTCGGCACCAACGAGCTGCGCACAGGCCAGATCGAGCAGGGACGCGCCCGCATCGAGCGGGCATTCGCGATCGATCCGTTCAACGTCTGGCACAAGAACACGCTCGACCTGCTCGACCAGATGAAGTCGTTCACGACCATCGAGACGCCGCGGTTCCGGATCGTCGCGCCGCCAGAGGAGTCGGCGCTGCTCACGGCGTATCTCGTCCCGCTGCTCGACGAAGCGTACGACTCGCTCGCGGCGCGCTACCACTACAAGCCGCAGGGCCCGATCCGGATCGAGCTGTACAAGGCTCACGCGGACTTCTCCGTACGCACGATGGGGATTGCCGGGCTCGGCGCGCTCGGCGTGAGCTTCGGCAACCTGTTGGCGATGGACGCCCCGTCGGCACGGCGGCGCGGGGAGTTCAACTGGGGCTCGACGGCGTGGCATGAGCTGGCGCATGCGTTCACGCTGGGCTCGAGCGAGCACCGCGTGCCGCGCTGGATCTCGGAGGGTCTGTCGGTGCTCGAGGAGCGGCGCGCGCGCGCCGGCTGGGGCGCCGGCCCGACGGCGGAGTTCATCGCCGCGTATGGATCGGGGCGACTGCGCCCGGTGAGCCAGCTGAACGACGGCTTCGTCCGCCCGCGGTTCGGAGGCGAAGTACAGCTCAGCTACTACGAGGCGTCGCTCGTCTGCGAGATGATCGAGAAGGAGTTCGGTCCCAAGGCGATCGTCGATCTGCTCGCCGCGTACAAGGACGGCCTGACGTCGCCGGCGGCGTTCCAGCGGGTGCTCAAGCTCACACCATCGCAGCTCGACGCGAAGTTCGACACATGGCTGCGCACGCGATTCGCGTCGCCGCTCCGTGCGATCACGGCGTCGGACAGCGGGAAGGCGCTCGGCGGCGAGTTCGTCACGTCGATGCGACGCGGCGCGGAGTACCTGTCGCGGAAGCAGGCCGATTCCGCCCGCGCCGCACTCGAGCGCGCCGAGTCGCTCTTCCCCGACTACGCCGGCCCGAGCTCGCCGGCGGAGTACCTCGCCGGGCTGGCGATGGACCGCGGCGATTACAAGGAAGCGCTGGCGCAGATCACCCGCGTGACGACGCGCAGCGAGACGGCGTGGGATGCGAACATGATGGAGGTGCAGCTCCACGAGAAGCTCGGCGACACGCTCGGCACACGTCCGGCGCTGGAGCGGCTGCTGTGGATCTCGCCGTACGACGTCGAGCTCCACGGCAAGCTGGCCGACCTGGCGATGCGCGCCGCCGACCACAAGACGGCGCTGCGCGAGCGACGGGCCATCGTCGCGCTCAATCCGCCCGATCCGATCGACGCGCGCTACGAGCTCGCGCGCGCGCTCGCGGCATCGGGCGACGTCGCGTCGGCGCGGCGTGAGCTGCTCGCGGTGCTCGAGCAGGCGCCGTCGTTCGAGAAGGGCCAGGCGCTGCTCCTCGAGCTGCGCGCCGCACAGCAGAAGAGCACGCCGTGATCGCGCGCCGACGAGCCGTCGCCGCCGTGATCGGGGTGCTGGGGCTCGCGAGCCTCGGCGCGCCACTGCTCGGCTGGGCGCAGGGGCGGTTCGGCGGGCCAGTATCGTACGAGACGAACGCGCCCTACGACGGACGGTACACCTACGCCCGCATCCGCTATGCGCCGCCCGATCTCGGCTACGGCGGCTTCCGCCGCGACGTGAAGTGGGACCACGACTACCCGCGCAGCGATCGGCACTTCCCGAAGATCATCCAGGAGATCACGTCGATCAACACGCGCACCGACGTGAGCAACATCTTCACGCTCGACGATCCGGAGCTGATGAAGTTCCCCGTCGCGTACTTGTGCGAGGCGGGGTTCTGGCGGCCGACCGACGCCGAGGTCGCGGGGATGCGCAATTATCTGCTCAAGGGCGGGTTCATCATGTTCGATGACTTCGCGCGCAACGACTGGGACAATTTCGTGCAGCAGATGAAGCGCGTGTTCCCCGACCTGCATCCGATCCGGCTCACGCCGGAGGACCGCGTCTTCGACGCGTTCTATCACATCACGTCGTTGAACTACAACCATCCGTATTACGGCGTACCGTCGGAGTTCTGGGGGATCTACGAGAACAACGACCGCGACCAACGGCTGCTCGCGGTGATCAACTACAACAATGACATCTCCGAGTACTGGGAGTGGTCCGACGAAGAGATGTTCCCGGTGAACATGTCGAACGACGCCTACAAGCTCGGCATCAACTATCTGGTGTACGCACTCACCCGCTGACCATGAGGAGCGCTTGACCGCAACCGCCACCCCCGCCGAGCTGGACCGGCTCGACGACGCCGAGCTGGCCGACCGCCTTACCGAGGCGGGCGGCCGCATCAGGACCGAGATCCGGAAGGTGATCGTCGGCAACGACGCCATCGTCGAGGAGGCGCTGATCGCGCTGTTCGCCGGCGGGAACTGCCTGCTGGTCGGCGTGCCCGGCCTGGCCAAGACGCTGCTGATCTCGACGATGTCGAGAGCGCTCGCGCTCACCTTCTCGCGCATCCAGTTCACGCCCGACCTCATGCCGTCCGACGTGACGGGGACGGACGTCATCCAGGACGATCCGGACACCGGGCGGCGACGGCTGCTCTTCATGCCGGGTCCCGTGTTCGCCAACGTCCTGCTGGCCGACGAGATCAACCGCACACCGCCGAAGACGCAGGCCGCGCTGCTCGAGGCGATGCAGGAGCGGCGGGTCACCGTGCAGGGGCGCACGTACGATCTCGAGCTGCCCTTCTTCGTGTTCGCCACGCAGAACCCGATCGAGCTCGAGGGGACGTATCCACTCCCCGAAGCGCAGCTCGACCGGTTCATGTTCGAGATCGTGCTCGGCTATCTGCCCGAGGACGAGGAAGTCGACGTGGTGCGCTCCACGACCTCGGTGCCCGTCGACGCGGTGAAGGCCGTCGTCACCCGCGAGGAGATCCTCGCCTTTCAGCGCGTCGTGCGCCGAGTCCCCGTGGCCGACGAGGTGACGCGGTACGCCGTGCGGCTCGTGCGCATGAGCCGGCCGACCGAGGGCGGCGCGCCGAACTTCATCAAGGACTGGGTCTCGTACGGCGCGAGCGTGCGCGCCGCGCAGGCGCTCATCCTCGGCGGCAAGGCCCGCGCGCTGCTCCAGGGACGCACCCACGTCTCGTACGATGACGTGCGCGCCCTCGCGCTGCCCGTGATGCGGCATCGCATCCTGCTCAACTTCCAGGCGCAGTCGGAGAAGGTCACGACGGAGACGCTGATCACCAAGCTGATCGCCGCCGTTCCCACCCCGCGCGCCGCGCTCTGACGTGCCGACCGCCCCCGCCTCCTTCCTCGATCCCGTGCTGCTGGCGCGGATCTCCGATCTCGCGCTGCTGGCGAGGACGGTGGTGGACGGCTTCATGCACGGCCAGCACCGCTCGATGCGGAAGGGGTCGTCGACGGATTTCGCGCAGCACCGCGCCTATCAGCCGGGCGACGATCTGCGCCGCATTGACTGGCGGCTGCTCGGCCGCACCGATCGGTTCTACATGAAGGAGTTCGAGGCCGACACGAACGCGAGCGTGGTCTTCGCGCTCGATTCGTCGGCGTCGATGGACTACGGCAGCAAGGGCGTGACGAAGTATGACTACGGTCGGTTCCTCATCGCCTCGCTGGCGTGGCTGTCGCAGGCGCAGGGCGACCGCGTTGGATTGGCGACGTTCACCGGTGACATCGTGGACATCGTGCCGCCGTCGGCCAGGCATCTGCAGCTGCTGCTCCACACGCTCGCCCGCTCGAAGGCCACCGGCGCCGGTTCGCTCGCCACGCCCGTGCAGCGGCTCGCGCACATGACGGCGCGCGCCGGCATCACGGTGCTCGTCACAGACTGCTACGAATCGCCAGAGGAGCTCGGCCGCTGCGCCGATGCGCTGCGCATGCGCGGCCAGGATCTGATCATCTTCCACGTCGTCGACGCAGCGGAGCGGGACTTCCCCTTCACCGCCGCGGCGACGTTCGAGGACTCGGAGTCGAAGACGCGCATCGCCGTGCGCCCCGACGATCTCCGCAAGCGCTATCTCGAGCAGGCGCGGGCGCACCACGCGGCGGTGGCGAAGCGGCTCGTCGCGTCGGGCGCCGACTACGTGCGCGTCGACACCGACCAGCCGCTCGACCGCGCGCTGCACGCGTACCTCGACCGCCGCCTCGAGCGGAGCCGGGTGCGCTGATGGGCTTCCTCGTCCCCGCGTTCCTCGCCGGCCTCGCGGCCGTGGTCGTGCCGATCGTGCTGC
This sequence comes from Gemmatimonadaceae bacterium, assembly GCA_045804245.1. Taxonomy (GTDB): domain Bacteria; phylum Gemmatimonadota; class Gemmatimonadetes; order Gemmatimonadales; family Gemmatimonadaceae; genus AG11. The sequence goes on from JBJMNN010000113.1 coordinate 16,609, forward strand.
ACCTCCGGCATCGCGACAAGGACACGCCGCACCGCTTCCCGTCGCTGATGTTCGTCGAGCGGCTGCCGATCCGGACGGCGCAGCGGCGGCGCATCACCGACTGGCCCCTGCTCCTCCTGCGGGCGCTCGCGATCGTGCTGCTCGTCCTCGCCTTCGCGCGGCCGCTCTGGTCGCGCCCCGGTGTAACGCACGCGTCGCCGACGGATCGCGCCGTGATCGTGCTGCTCGACCGCTCGATGAGCATGGGGCATACGGGGATCTGGCAGCGCGCGCTGAACGAAGCGAGGGGTGCGATTGCCGGCCTTCGCGCAACGGATCGCGTCGCGCTGGTGCTGTTCGACGACGAGGCGGAGATCGCGCAGCCGCTCACGACGGACAAGAACCTCGCGATCG
>JBJMNN010000114.1:0-4706 GCA_045804245.1 Gemmatimonadaceae bacterium
CCAGACGCCCTCGCCCGTGATGCGCATCGCGCCGAAGCCGAGGCGGTTGACCGTCAGGTCGCCGCCGATGTCGAAGGTGCCGCTGGGCGCGGCGGTTGGTGCAGTCATGACGCTCTCCCGCGATGTGTGGGGCAACTGTCTCGCACGATGTGCGCCTGGGCGCGAACCCCCGCGCTTCACCGCGTCCCCACCACCCCCGTGAACGGCCCCAGCTCACGCCGCCGCCACCATGCGCCGGTGCGTCGCTTCGTCGCCAGGTCGGTGAACCAGTATTGCCAGCGCACCGTGCGTACGAGCACGGGAGGGCGGTCACCGAATGGGTTTCGACGGAACAGCCGCAGCACGCTCGGGCTGTTCTCGAGCAGCCGCTGCTGCGCCAGGACCACCCAGCTCGACTCCTCCCACGGCCCGAGCGACGCGAACCAGAGGTTCCAGTCGAACCGCGGCTGGTACGGCGCGTAGATCCCCGGCCGCTCGAACGGATCCTGCGGCTTGTAGCGGAATGGATACGCCAGCCACGTCACGCCGTCGCGGCTGCCCTGGAACTCGATCTCGTAGCGCGCCTCGGTCATCACGGCGAACAGACCGTACGCGTTGGCGGTGCGAAACGGCGCGAGCGCACGCGCCGGCAGCGCGAGCGGCGACGACGACGTCCCGAACGCGAACGTCGTCAACGTCGCCCAGAACGCGATGCCGAGCACACCATTCTCCAGCCAGCGCCACGGAGGAGCGCGTGGGCGCACGGGCGCATCCGTCGCCGGGCGACGAAGACCGAGTCGCGCGAGCAGGGCATCGTCGAGCAGCAGCACGCCGAGCACGAGGACGAGGTAGTTGAGGAACGCGTAGTTGGCCGTCGCGATGATCCCCACCTGCAGCGCAGTGACGATCGCCGCGCACGTGAGCCGGAAGGGGCGGGGGAGGAACACGGCCCACACGAGCCCGAGCTCCACCGCGAGCGTGAGGGCAACGGTGAACGCGTGGTACCAGTGCGGGAAATGCTGCACGTACCACCCGGGCCACGTCGGCAGCGGACCGTTCTGGTAGTACTCGTCCATCGCCGTGAAGTCGCGCCAGTGCGGATCGCCGCTCGCGAGCTTCACGACGCCGCTCTCGAAGTAGATGCGGAACCACTCCCATACGAGCATGAACCAGCTGAATCGCGACGGCGGGTCGGTCGCGCCGAGCCCGGGCCGGATGCCGCGCGGCGCGAAGAAGAGCGAGAGGAAACCCGCTTCGAGCAGCATCCCGTCGGACTGGTAGCTCGAGAAGTCCTGCAGTGCGGCGACGCAGGAGAGGAAGAGCGCCGTGCACAGCGCGATGGTGAGCCTCGGCCACAGGTTCGCGATCAGCAGCGCCGAGCTCACGATGCCGGCGACGACGACGGCGGTGAGCGCGCCGTCGCCCGAGCCGAACCAGAGCAGGGTTGGCGCATACCACACGGAACGCGCGACGCCGAACGCCGCACGCACCTGCTGCAGGTACGCGCCCGCCGGCAGGATTCCCCGCTCGCCGATCAGGCCATGAATCTGGAAGGCGAACGAGTAGAACGCCGAGAGGAAGATCAACCCCAGCGCGCGCAGGAAGAGCCAGCGCGGCCAGAGCATCATCCGGTCGGCTTGTTCACCACCATCGGTCGCACGCGGATCGGTCCTGGGGAACCATCAAGGGAACATACTACGGGTCAGGGACGCCCCGTGGCTCGGCGCGCACCGCTCAGCGCTTCGTGATCCCGTACTTCTTCAGCACAGCCCGTACGCTGTCGAGCGGGATCGCCTGCACCGTGCGGCCTCGGCTCGTGACCGACGTCGCCATGAACATCGAGTTGTAGATCGCCTCCTCCGTCGCCTCGATCACTGCTTCGAACAGCGGCGACATGTCGTCGTTCGAGAGCTGCCGCGTGGCGCGCGGCGCTGGAGGTGCGGGCGCGATGCCTGGGCCCGCTGGCGTGAGTCGCCGCCGCACCTCGTCGGCGGTCGAGAAGGCGACCACGTAGTCGCCCGAGCCGTTCGACCCGCTCGCGCCGGTGCGCGCCAGTCCCATGATCGCGCGCGCGGCGAGCCGCTCCAGATTTCGATCGTCCAGCGGCGCGTTCGTCGCAACGACGATCATGATCGACCCGTCGCCGCGCTCGCGCTCGACGTCGCTCTTGAAGGCGTAGCGCCCGAGCTCGCGGCCGACTGGCGCGCCCATCACCTGGAGCACGCCACCGAAGTTGCTCTGCACGAGCACGCCGACGGTCCAGCCGCCGAGCGTTCGCGGCAGCGCGCGCGACGACGTGCCGATGCCGCCCTTCCACTCGAAGGCGATCGTGCCGGCGCCGGCACCCACGCTCCCTTCCGCCACGGCGCCTGAAGCGGCCGACGTCAGCGCGCGATGCACGACGTCGGGGGTGATCGGCCGCGAACGGATGGCGTTGAGCGTACCGTCGTTCGTCTCGCCGATCACGGGATTGATCGAGCCGACGCGTTCCATGCCGGGGATGGCGAGCAGCTCGGCGACGAGCGCATCGGCGGCTCGCCACACGCACAGCGTGCAGGTGAGGAGGATCGGCGTCTCGAGCTCGCCGAGCTCGCGAACCTGCGTCGCGCCGACGAGCTTGCCGAACGCATTGCCGACGTGGATCGCCGCCGGCACTCGATCGAAGAAGAGATTCCCGCCGTGCGGGAGAATGGCCGTCACGCCGGTGTGGATCGAATCGCCCCCGACGACAGTGGCGTGTCCCACCATGACTCCGGCGACGTCGGTGATAGCGTTCAGAGGCCCCGGTCGGAAGATCCCGGGCTCGACACCGAGCTCACGCGCCCGGACCCGCGCGCTCTGCGCGTGTGCCGGCGAGACACACGCCGGCGTCAGGCCGACGACGAGGGCGAAGCTGAGACGAGCACGGCGAGGCATCGTGCAAAGATGGGATGCCTGCGCCGGAGGCGGGAGGCGTCAGTCTGGAAGGTTGTGAGTTACTCAGCGGAAGCGGCTGCGTCGCTGTCTGGCGTCGATCGCCGTGAGGCCCCCCGCGGCGTTGATCGTGTGCGTGCCGGTGAGTCGGGGACGCCACGTCGCCGAGATCCGCGTGACTTCCTCCTCGCGAAAGCTCGTCGGCGTGAGCTCGAGCAGCTCGTGCACGACGATGGCCGTGCCGTAGCGCGGTGCTCCGTCCTGCGCGGGGCGGTAGAGGCGCCCCTCGTGATGGAACACGCGGCCGGCGGGGCGCGCGGAGCGGACGTCCACCTTCACCGGATTGTTGCGATGCGCCTCCCACGGGCCCAGCGGCGACGTCGCATGATAGAAGTGCAGCGCGCTCGCCTCGTCGGTGCCCGGGACACTGGTGGCGAAGCTCAGCCACCAGCGGCCGCCGTGCTCGAAGATCGTCGGGTCAACGGCCTCGACGTCCTCGAGCAGCACCGATTGCAGCGTCCATCCGTCGGGAAACGAATCGGTGCGATAGAGCTCGACGCGACGCTCGTCGAACGTCTCGGGCACCATGTACCAGCTGCCGTTCCAGCGGAACACGTGCGGATACGAGAGATGGTACGGCCGCTCGAGCACGATGCGATGTGCGCCGGTCCGCCCCTTCTCGTCGATCTCCGTCACGGCCAGATGCGCGCGCGGCGACGCGTAGAGCTTCTCTTCGAAGAACAGGAAGTGACGTCCCTCGTGCGCCGCGGGAAATGGATCGGCCCAGATGCGATCTCTCGGCGGCACGAGCTCCCGAAAGCGATAGAGGACGCCGTCCGGCGCGTCGTTCGATTCGGGCATGCCCTTCGTGAAGCGGTACGCCACGATCCACTGCTCCCGCTCGACCATGGCGAGCCACTTGCGCACCACGAGGCGGGCGGCGAGCCGGAAGAACAGTCGGACGATCTCCCCCGTGCGTGGCGCGACGTAGAGGCGCTGCGAGTACGACTCCCAGCGTGCGGGCGCCTCGATCTGCTCGGGGTCCTCGTCACGCAGGCGGCGCAGCGCCTGCGGCAGCAGCTGCGCCGCGACCCAGTAGAACTTGCCACGGTTGCGTCGGAAGGAGAGCAGCTCCGTGGCGGCGAACGAGCGCGAGATGACGTGGCCCGCGTCGAGCTGCTCGGTGAGCCGCTGCAGCACCGCGCCCGTCGCGCGGTGGCCTTCCATCACCTCCCAGAACCCCGCCGGCCCGCCGCGATTGATCGTGTTGTCGCCATGATGGAACGACCAGACGCCGTGCCGCGCGCTCGCGAGCACGTCGCCCTTGAGGATCCGGAAGCCGAAGCGGAGCAGCACGTCGAGCGACTGCTCCCGGATGCGCGCGACCACGTCCTCGGGGAAGTAGTCGCAATGCTTCGTCATGCGCGGCGTCACGCGGATGACGAACGGCGAATCGCCGATCACGGGCGTGAGGTCCTCCGGCGCCTCCGGATCGCGGGCCGGCGGATACCGCCGCGCGTCGAACCGCTGGTACGCGGCGTAGGCGAGCACATCCCGGTTCTCGATCCAGCGCGCTGCGCGCTGAAGAGCGGGAAGCTTTCGCGGGACCGGACTCTCCCCCGCCTCGTTCACCACGACGCACGCGATCTCGGCGACCCCGTCCCGGATGATCTGCCGCACCGCTTCCACCACCCACGCCGGCTGCACCAGGCTGTCCACGAGCAGCCCAACGCGCAGCGGTCCACGCGATGGGGGCGTCGTCATGGCCATGCCTGGTCTGTCGCCTCCAGCGGCCGTCTCGTCCATCCGGACGA